>NZ_JAPQKX010000030.1:0-2210 GCF_026800125.1 Pectobacterium jejuense
AGGTGCTGGTCTTCAAAGAGGACGGCGATGGCCTCGGGCGAGCGGGCGGCCTGGTCTTCAAAGAGCTGATGGATGAGAGCATCCTGCGGGAAATCGGCGTCAGTGTCATTGAAGTCGACCATGACCTGCCGACGTTCGCTGTCCGGTAGCATTGGCAGAGTGGCGACGGGCTGTGCCACATCATCGGCCATCGCGATCAAAACATTTCGTAGATAGCCTTTGAGACGCACAATCGTCTCGCGATCAAACAGGTCGGTGGAATAGATCAGCCCACCTTCTAAACTGCGTTCAGTTTCGGTCAGGGAGAGCGTCAGATCAAAGTGAGTACTACGCTGTGGTCGCTCAATGGCAGAAAGTTCCAGACCGGGCAGCGTCAAGGCTTGCATCGGGGTATTATTCAGCGACAGCATTACCTGGAAAATAGGGCTGTAACTGAGGCTGCGAGCGGGTTGCAGGGTTTCCACCACTTGTTCAAAAGGCAGATCCTGATAGGTGTAAGCGGCAATCGCCCGTTCGCGAATTTGGGTAAAGAGATCGCCGACCGTCTGGCACTGGCTGGGAGTAATCCGCAGAGCCAACGTATTGACGAAAAAGCCGATCAGCCCTTCCGTTTCGCTGTGTTTACGGTTAGCGAGTGGTGTACCGACGACGATATCGCCCTGACCGCTGAGACGGGAGAGCACGACACTCCATACGGCAAGCAGCGTCATAAACAGGGTCGTCCCCTGCTGGCGACATAGTGTTCTCAAGGCTGCCAGCTCTTCTGGATCGAGACTGACGGGGAGAATGTTACCTTCATAGCGTTGTACTGATGGGCGAGGCCGATCGGTAGGAAGCTCCAGCAGAGCAGGCGCACCCTGTAGCTGCTGACGCCAGAAATCACGCAGGTCGTTGAGCGTCTCACCCTGCAACCACTCACGTTGCCAGACGGCATAATCGGCGTACTGGACTGACAGTGTCGGCAAGCGTGCGTCGCAGCCATCCAACGCAGCCTGATACAGTGCCGCCAGTTCACGTGCCAGAATGCCGATAGACCAGCCGTCGGAAACGATGTGGTGCATGGTGAGCAGCAGCACATGTATTTCATCGCCCAGTTGCAGCAGCTGACCGCGGATTAGCGGCCCTTCCGTCAAATTAAAGGGCTTGCGTGATTCCTGAGTGGCAAGTTCAGACACGCGCTGTGCGCGGGTCGCATCGTCCAGTTCTCGCATATCGAGACAGGTCAGGCTAAAGCCGATGGTCTCTGGGTCAATCTGCTGGCAGGGCTGGCCATTGAACGACGTAAAACGAGTACGCAGGCTTTCGTGACGCGCGACCAGCCCGTCGAGTGCGGTGATGAAGGCGTTCTTGTTGAACCGACCAATCAGACGCAGTGCGGCAGGTAGGTTATAGGCACGGCTGGCCGTTGGATCGAGCTGGGTGAGGAACCACAGCCGCTGTTGAGAAAACGAAAGTGGGAGCGGCTGGTTGCGATCGGCAAGCGGGATTGTCGTGATCGAAATTGTGGACGTCTTGGTGAGTTCTTGTGCCAGTTCGCTGAGTACGGGACAGGCGAAAATTGTCTGTACCTTCAGGTCCAACCCTAACATCTGACGTACGCGCGTGACACATTGCACGGCGAGTATTGAGTGACCGCCAAGTTCGAAAAAGTGATCGTGACGTCCGATACGTTCTAGTCCCAGTAAATTCTGCCATATCTCAGTCAACGCCATTTCCAGCTCGCCGACAGGAGCTTCATATCCACGACTGACAATCGCGGATTGCTCTGGCACCGGTAGGGCTTTACGGTCCAGCTTGCCGTTTGGCGTGAGCGGGAAGGCATCAAGGGTGACAAAGGCGCTGGGCACCATGTACTCGGCCAGATGGAGAGCTAGCGCCTTGCGTAATACGGAGGGAATGAGTTCGGTTCCAGGCTGCGCGATGAGGTAGGCGACCAGACGGGTATCACCGGGGCTGTCCTCACGGGCAATGACCAGCGCTTCCTGCACGCCGGTGCACTGCAGCAGTCGGGCTTCGATTTCCCCCGGCTCGATGCGGAAACCGCGCACCTTAATCTGGAAGTCGTTACGACCGAAGTATTCGATATTACCGTCAGGCAGCCAGCGGCCAAGGTCACCGGTCTTGTACAGCCGCGCCTCTTTTGCGTCAGAGAACGGGTCGGCAATAAAGCGCTCGGCGGTGAGGTCGGGACGGTGGAGGTAGCCGCGGGC
>NZ_JAPQKX010000031.1:0-1721 GCF_026800125.1 Pectobacterium jejuense
CGGGCAAACAGTTCCGCCAGCGGCAGCTCACGGTTTAACTCACTGCGAAGGCGCGAAATGAGCTGTACCGCCAGCAGCGAATGACCGCCGAGCGCGAAGAAATCGTCCTGCCGGCTTACTTTTTCAACCCCCAGCAGCGACTGCCACATCGCCGCCAGCGCCGTTTCGTCCCCCGCCAGCGGTGCTTCATAGCGCTGGCGCACAAAAGCGGCTTCATCCGGCTCCGGCAGTGCCTTACGATCTACTTTACCGTTCGCGGTCAGCGGAATGCGCGCCAGCATGACATAGGCCGCCGGCACCATATACGCCGGCAGACGCGCGCCGAGCTGCGCTTTCAGCGCCTCGGCACCCGGTATCTGAGCGGTATCATGGACGGTATAGTAGGCTACCAGCCGTTTCTCCTGTGTCGCCTCACCCTGCGCCACGACGACGCTTTCGCATACCCCGTCGCACGCCAGCAGCGCCGACTCTATCTCCCCCAGTTCGATACGGAAGCCACGGATCTTCACCTGAAAATCGTTGCGCCCCATGAACTCCACCCGTCCGTCGCTCAGCCAGCGCCCCAGATCGCCCGTACGGTACATCCGTTCTCCTTCGCCCGCGAAGGGGTCGTCAAGGAAACGCTCGGCGGTCAGCTCAGGCCGGTTGAGATAACCGCGCGCCACCTGCGCCCCGCCGATATACAGCTCCCCGCAGACGCCCACCGGCACCGGCTCTCCCTGCGGATCCAGAATGTACAGCGCGGTATTGGCGATCGGCCGCCCGATATGCAATACCCGGTCGTCGGCGCACACGGCGCCCGAGGTCGCCACCACACTGTTCTCGGTCGGGCCATAGTTGTTCACCAGCGTAAACCCCGCGTTATCCGGCGGACGGCGGTTAAGCCTGTCGCCCCCGACCAACAGCGTGCGCAGCGTCGGGTGGTGCAGCTCGCGGGCAAACGCCAGCTCGGCGACCGGCGTCGGTAAAAAACCAACGTCAATCGGCTGCGACATCCACCAGGCCAGCAGTTGCTCGGGGTCGCGGGACACCGCCGGGCCTGGCATCACCAGACGCGCCCCGACGCAGAGCGGCGGCCAGATCTCCCACACCGCCGCGTCAAAACCCAGCCCCGCCACGCTGGACGCGCAGTGCGACTCACGCAGCGCAAAGGCGTCGCAGTGCCAGCGCACCAGATTGACCACGCCCCGGTGCGCCACCATCACCCCTTTGGGCTGTCCGCTGGAGCCGGAGGTATAGATAACGTAGGCCAGATGGTTCTGCGTCAGCCCCAGCCGCGCCGGACTGCGATTTACCGCCGGACACTGCGTCCAGGGGCGGCTGTCGCCATCCAGTTCGATCGTCCGCAGCCCGGCCGGCAGCGCGCCCAGTTGCCCCCGCAACGCCCGGCTGGTCAGCACCACCGTCGGGTCGCTGTCATCCAGCATGTAGCGCAACCGTTCCGGCGGAACGCCCGGATCCAGCGGCACATAGGCACCGCCCGCCTTGAGGGTGGCCAGCATCGCCACAATCAGATCCACACCACGCTCCAGTACCAGTGCCACCCGGCTGTCCGGCCGCACGCCCAGCTCGTACAGCCAGTGCGCCAGTTGGTTGGCGCGGGCGTTCAGTTCGCCGTAGCGCAGCGTCTGCCCGTCGCAGCACAGCGCCACCGCATCCTGATGCCGGGCGGCCTGCGCTTCAAACAGGGCATGCAGACAGACCTCGTCAGGGGAGTCGGC
>NZ_JAPQKX010000032.1:0-1326 GCF_026800125.1 Pectobacterium jejuense
CAGGCCGGCCGCCACGAGCTTCAGACCGGTTCCCTCCCGCTCATCCTGCTCGATACCGCTGACTTCAGCACGCTGAGTGACGACAACCCCGACATCGCCGGACTCGACGCCCACCATCTGGCCTATGTCATCTACACCTCCGGCTCCACCGGCAAGCCCAAGGGCGTCATGAACAGCCATCGCGGCCTCTGCAACCGGCTCGTCTGGATGCAGAACACCTATCGCCTCACCCCCGATGACCGCGTGCTGCAGAAAACCCCTTTCAGCTTCGACGTCTCCGTCTGGGAGTTCTTCTGGCCCCTGCTCTACGGCGCGCGCCTCGTCATGGCTCGTCCCGATGGCCACAAGGATGCCGCCTACCTCGCGCAACTCATCGAGCGTACCGGCATCACCACCCTGCACTTCGTGCCCTCCATGCTTCAGCAGTTCGTCCAGTGGGCCGATGCAGACTGTGCCTGTGACTCCCTGCGCCGCGTCATCTGCAGCGGTGAAGCCCTCCCGGCCGAGCTGCAGCAGCGCTTCTTTGCCCGCTTCAACGCCCAGCTCCATAACCTCTATGGCCCCACCGAGGCCGCCATTGACGTCACCTTCTGGGCCTGTCAGCCTGACGACCACCGCAGCTTTGTGCCCATTGGCCGCCCCATCGCCAATACCCAACTCTATATCCTCGACGCCCTCGGCCAGCCCGTTCCCCTCGGCGTCGCCGGTGAGCTCCATATCGGCGGGGTCGGCGTCGCCCGCGGCTACCTCAACCGCCCCGACCTCACCGCCGAGCGCTTTATTCCCGACCCGTTCAGCGACCGGCCCGGAGCCCGGCTCTACAAGACCGGTGACCTTGCCCGCTGGCTGCCCGACGGCAGCATCGAATACCTCGGCCGTAACGACTTTCAGGTCAAACTGCGCGGCTTCCGTATCGAACTCGGTGAAATCGAAGCCCGCCTCATGCAGTGCCCCGGCGTGCAGGAGGCTGTCGTCGTCGCCCGTGAAGACAGCCCCGGTGACACCCGGCTGGTCGCCTACCTCTGTCCGCAGCCCGGCGTCACTCCCGACCCTGCCGACCTGCGTCAGCAGCTCAGCCTGCATCTGGCCGAGTACATGGTGCCCGGCGCGTTTGTCACCCTCGACGCCTTCCCGCTTACCCCCAACGGCAAGCTTGACCGCAAGGCACTGCCCGCCCCCGACCAGTCCGCCGTCGCCACCCGCGACTATGCTGCACCACAGGGTGAGGTCGAAACCGCGCTGGCTGCTATCTGGCAGGAACTGCTGGGGCTGGCGCGCGTCGGCCGCCACGACCACTTTTTCGAGCTCGGCGGTCACTCGCTGATG
>NZ_JAPQKX010000033.1:0-1323 GCF_026800125.1 Pectobacterium jejuense
CGTAGTAACCTGGGTGCGATCCAGAACCGTTTCGAATCCACGATCACCAACGTGAACAACACCATCAACAACCTGTCCAACGCCCGTGGCCGAATTCAGGATGCGGATTATGCGGTGGAAGTGTCGAACATGACCAAGGCGAACATTCTGCAACAGGCAGGTACATCAGTCCTGTCTCAGGCGAACCAGGTTCCTCAGACCGTTCTGTCTCTGCTGCGTTAATCGTAAGCAACACAGCGTGATGTTAAACCCAGCCTTGTGCTGGGTTTTTTCTTTCTGAAACAGATGATTTTGAATAAAAAACAGGGACAGACAAAAAATTAAAGATTTTAAAAAAGGTTCCGATAATTAGTAAGGACGGGGATGAGCCAATGAGCTGAACCCGACACTTAACATCTCATTGATTAAGGAACGCTTATCATGGCATCGATTAATACTAACATCATGTCTCTGGTCACCCAGAACAACCTGAACAAATCACAATCTTCTCTGGGCACCGCTATTGAGCGTCTGTCTTCTGGTCTGCGTATCAATAGTGCAAAAGACGATGCTGCTGGTCAGGCGATTGCCAACCGTATGACTGCACAGGTTAAAGGCCTGACTCAGGCTGCGCGTAACGCGAACGACGGTATCTCCCTGACGCAAACTGCGGAAGGTAACCTGAACGAAATCAACAACAACTTACAGCGTGTTCGTGAGCTGGCGGTTCAGGCTGCAAGTGACACCAACGGCAGTACTGACCGTACTTCAATCTACACTGAAATGAAGCAACGTCTGGACGAAATCGACCGTGTTGCTAAATCAGCCTCTTTCAACGGCACGAACCTGCTGGACGGTACAGCAAGTGGCGGTATCAACATTCAGGTTGGTGCAAACACCGGTGCTAACGAAGTTATCACTATCGACTCTGGCGCCCTGGTTAATGCCTCAACGACTTCTGGCCTGTCTTCTGGTGTTTCTACTGCAGTAGATGCAATCAGCGGCGGTACCGGTGCTGCAAGTGGTTCTGGTGCTATCGGTGGTTCTGGTGGTCTGGCACAGCAGATTGTCAATGCTGTAGATACCGCACTGAAAGCAGTAGATACCGCACGTAGTAACCTGGGTGCGATCCAGAACCGTTTCGAATCCACGATCACCAACGTGAACAACACCATCAACAACCTGTCCAACGCCCGTGGCCGAATTCAGGATGCGGATTATGCGGTGGAAGTGTCGAACATGACCAAGGCGAACATTCTGCAACAGGCAGGTACATCAGTCCTGTCTCAGGCGAACCAGGTTCCTCAGACCGTTCTGTCTCTGCTGCGTTAATCGTAAGCAACA
>NZ_JAPQKX010000034.1:0-651 GCF_026800125.1 Pectobacterium jejuense
CGGCTGGTCAGCATTATCCGCCATGCCGCGCAGCAGCGCCTGCCAGTACCCCAGATAACGCCGTACCGTGCCTTCATCGAACAGCGCAGTGGCATAAATCAATACGCCCTGCACCGCGCCATTATCCTCACTCAGCGACAGACTGAGATCGAACTGGGCCGTCGTGGCCGCATTCGCCAGCGGCGACAGGGTCAGCGCCGGCAGACGCAGAGCGTTATCGGGCGTGTTTTGCAGCGCCAGCATCACCTGAAAGAGCGGGCTGTACGACAGGCTGCGGGCTGGCGCAACCGCCTCCACCACCTGCTCGAACGGAATATCCGCATGGCTCTGCGCCTCCAGCGCTGCCGTCTTCACCTGCGCCAGCAGCGCACCGGTATCCGGCGACGCCGACAGATCCACCCGCAGCGCCTGGGTATTGACGAACATCCCGATCAGCGATTCGATCTCGCGCCGCCCGCGCCCGGCCACCGGCGTGCCGATCACCACCTCATCCTGCCCGGACAGCCGGCTCATCAGCAGTGACCAGCCGGCCAGCAGCGTCATGAACAGCGTGCAGCCGTGACGCCGGCTCAGCGTCTTCAGCCTGTCGGTCAGTTCTCTGTCCAGCCTCGCCTCAATATGCGCCCCGGCATAGCGTTGCACCGGGGGCCG
>NZ_JAPQKX010000035.1:0-626 GCF_026800125.1 Pectobacterium jejuense
AGTAAAAATCCACCTCTTGAAGAGGTGGCTTTAAAGTGGGGCTCCCTAGAAGGGAGCCTTGTTCGTTTTAATCCTGTAACAACTCCATCTGCTGTTCGTATTCTTGGTCCTTCTTATCCTGATGCCTCACATAACGTCTTATAATCTCTTCGTTCACTCCAACCGTGTCAGCAAAGTAACCCCTTGCCCAAAAGTGATTGCCCCAAAGCTTTTTTCGTATATGCGGAAATTTATTGTAGAGCCGAATAGCACTGCGTCCTTTCAGGACGCCCATTAGCGTCGATATCGAGAGTTTTGGCGGTATCATCACCACTAAATGCACATGATCTGATTGCACATTCAATTCCAATATCTCGCAATCCTTCATATTGCACAGTATATAAATCGAACGATAAAGCTCTTTCCCCACTGCTCCCGTTAAGAGCTTATAGCGATATTTGGGTGTCCAAACCAAGTGGTATTTGCAACGCCAAAACACATGTGCTGAACTTCTATAACTGCTCATGTCAGTGATTTCCTTCTTACTTGTGGTGAGTAAGAGAAGATCTTCTGGCATGGGCTTTCTTCAGGCTATAGCCTCACAGGAACAATCACCACCTCCCGAGGAGGTGGTTTAAAGCTGACAA
>NZ_JAPQKX010000036.1:0-568 GCF_026800125.1 Pectobacterium jejuense
ACCTGCGGTTGGATCACCTCCTTACCAAGAAGATGTGTGTTGCGTGAAGTGCTCACACAGATTGTCTGATGAAAATAACGAGCAGAAATACCTTAATAGGCTTGTAGCTCAGGTGGTTAGAGCGCACCCCTGATAAGGGTGAGGTCGGTGGTTCAAGTCCACTCAGGCCTACCAACTCTTCCGTGAGTGGTATCTAAGGTATCTGTAAGCAACGATGGGGTTATAGCTCAGCTGGGAGAGCGCCTGCCTTGCACGCAGGAGGTCTGCGGTTCGATCCCGCATAGCTCCACCATCACTACCTGCTTGATAAAAAATTTCAGAGTGTACCTGTTTAGGTGCACTGCGAAGTTTTGCTCTTTAACAATCTGGAACAAGCTGAAAATTGAAACATGACAGCTGAACATGCATTGATGCCTGCGGGTATGAATGGCGTGTCAGTATGTTAATGAGTCTCTCAAATAATCGCAGCGCGAACAGTGACTTTGAGTTATCAAAGACACCTTCGGGTTGTGAGGTTAAGCGACTAAGCGTACACGGTGGATGCCTAGGCAGTCAGAGGCGATGAAGG
>NZ_JAPQKX010000037.1:0-556 GCF_026800125.1 Pectobacterium jejuense
TGAGACAGGTGCTGCATGGCTGTCGTCAGCTCGTGTTGTGAAATGTTGGGTTAAGTCCCGCAACGAGCGCAACCCTTATCCTTTGTTGCCAGCGATTCGGTCGGGAACTCAAAGGAGACTGCCGGTGATAAACCGGAGGAAGGTGGGGATGACGTCAAGTCATCATGGCCCTTACGAGTAGGGCTACACACGTGCTACAATGGCGTATACAAAGAGAAGCGACCTCGCGAGAGCAAGCGGACCTCATAAAGTACGTCGTAGTCCGGATTGGAGTCTGCAACTCGACTCCATGAAGTCGGAATCGCTAGTAATCGTAGATCAGAATGCTACGGTGAATACGTTCCCGGGCCTTGTACACACCGCCCGTCACACCATGGGAGTGGGTTGCAAAAGAAGTAGGTAGCTTAACCTTCGGGAGGGCGCTTACCACTTTGTGATTCATGACTGGGGTGAAGTCGTAACAAGGTAACCGTAGGGGAACCTGCGGTTGGATCACCTCCTTACCAAGAAGATGTGTGTTGCGTGAAGTGCTCACACAGATTGTCTGATGAAAATA
>NZ_JAPQKX010000039.1:0-503 GCF_026800125.1 Pectobacterium jejuense
CGCCTTCCTCCCCGCTGAAAGTGCTTTACAACCCGAAGGCCTTCTTCACACACGCGGCATGGCTGCATCAGGCTTGCGCCCATTGTGCAATATTCCCCACTGCTGCCTCCCGTAGGAGTCTGGACCGTGTCTCAGTTCCAGTGTGGCTGGTCATCCTCTCAGACCAGCTAGGGATCGTCGCCTAGGTGAGCCATTACCTCACCTACTAGCTAATCCCATCTGGGCACATCTGATGGCGAGAGGCCCGAAGGTCCCCCTCTTTGCTCTTGCGAGGTTATGCGGTATTAGCTACCGTTTCCAGTAGTTATCCCCCTCCATCAGGCAGTTTCCCAGACATTACTCACCCGTCCGCCGCTCGTCACCCAAGGAGCAAGCTCCTCTGTGCTACCGCTCGACTTGCATGTGTTAGGCCTGCCGCCAGCGTTCAATCTGAGCCATGATCAAACTCTTCAATTTAAGATTTGTTTGATTTGCTGAACTCGTCAGCGATGCTCAAAGAATTA
>NZ_JAPQKX010000003.1:0-469424 GCF_026800125.1 Pectobacterium jejuense
AATCTGAGCCATGATCAAACTCTTCAATTTAAGATTTGTTTGATTTGCTGAACTCGTCAGCGATGCTCAAAGAATTAGTAACTGTTTATTCGTAATGAATTTACTGTTGTTCACTCTTCAAGACTTTTTATATCGTTAAGATACGGTCTTGTGAGTGCCCACACAGATTGTCTGATTAAATTGTTAAAGAGCAGTGCGTTGTGGCCTTAACCACTTCGCGAGGTGGCGTATATTACGCTTTTCACCTTCAGAGTCAACGCTTATTTTAACGTGTTTTCTCTTCCTTTATCGACCCGGTTGTGTGTTCACAGCGCCGTGTCGATGGAGGCGCATTATAGGGAGCCGATTCAGAAGCGCAAGCAAATCTCGTAAACTTTTTTCTGTTTGCGCATCTTTCATGCGTTCCGCTTGTTAACTGCGCGTTTTTATCCATTTTGGCAGGTCTGCGAGGCTTTCCAGCACACCATCGGCCAGTGCCTCGCCGTGTTCAGTGACGGGTTTACCGGTACGAACCAGCAGTTTTTTTCCTATACCAGCGCCAATCGCAGCCTGAATATCCTCTAATTTGTCTCCCACCATATAAGAAGCTGCCATATCAATGTTCAACTCACGCTGTGCGGAAAGCAGCATGCCCGGCTCAGGCTTACGGCAATCACAGCTCTGGCGATACTCATCTTCCCCAGCTTCAGGGTGATGCGGACAAAAATAGATGCCATCCAGATCAACACCACGATCGGCCAGTGACCAGTCCATCCACTCCGTCAGTTGCATAAACTGATCTTCTGTAAACTTACCGCGGGCGATGCCGGACTGATTCGTCACCACAACCAGCGCGAACCCCATGCTTTTCAACTCACGCATGGCATCAATGACGCCATCAATAAATTGAAAATGGTCAATGTCATGAACATAACCGTGATCGACATTGATCGTGCCGTCACGATCAAGAAAAACTGCTGGAACGCTTTGTGCCACTGACTTTGCTCCTGAATGCCTAAATTACACAGTAGTATCGCATGTTTTCACGCATAGGGAGAATGCAGAGCCATGACAATCCCGATTGACTTAGACGTCTAGACGCCCTAACATCCGTTTCATATTCTGTTAATACAGAAACTGATTTATCCAGCCATAGGCACTCACGATAAAAAACATATGATTGAACTTTCTAATATTACTAAGGTTTTTCAGCAAAACGGGCGAACAATTACCGCGCTTGCTGATGTCAGCCTTCATGTTCCCACCGGGCAAATTTATGGCGTTATCGGCGCATCGGGCGCAGGTAAAAGTACACTAATCCGCTGCGTCAATTTATTGGAACGTCCGACAGAAGGGAAAGTTCTGGTTGATGGGCAAGAGCTGACCCAGCTATCAGATAGCCAGCTGACGCGCGCACGCCGTCAAATCGGCATGATTTTCCAACACTTCAACCTGCTCGCTTCGCGCACCGTTTTTGGCAACATTTCACTACCGCTGGAATTGGATAACACGCCGAAAGCCGACATCACTAAACGAGTCAATGAGTTGTTGGAGTTGGTTGGACTGGCAGATAAGCATGATGTCTACCCAGCCAATTTGTCCGGCGGACAAAAGCAGCGTGTCGCTATTGCCCGTGCGCTGGCTAGCAATCCTAAAGTTCTGCTGTGTGACGAAGCAACCAGCGCGTTGGATCCTGCAACAACCCGTTCGATTCTTGAGTTACTGAAAGACATCAATCGCCGCCTTGGTCTAACCATCCTTCTTATTACCCATGAGATGGATGTAGTGAAACGCATTTGCGATCAGGTTGCGGTGATCAGCGACGGACGTCTCATCGAGCAGGACACCGTAAGCGAAGTCTTCTCACACCCGAAAACGCCGCTGGCGCAGAAATTCATTCAGTCAACGTTACACCTGGACATCCCTGACGATTACCTCGCCCGTCTGTCCCCTGACTCTCTCCCGGATACCACGCCATTATTACGGATGGAGTTTACGGGTAAATCGGTGGATGCTCCGCTGCTGTCCGAGGTTGCTCGACGCTTTAACGTCAACAACAACATTATCAGTGCCCAGATGGATTATGCCGGTGGCGTCAAGTTCGGCATCATGCTGGCAGAAATGCACGGCAACGATGCGGATATCCAAGCCGCAATCCAATTCCTGCAGGAAAGTCACGTTACAATTGAGGTTCTGGGTTATGTCTGAAGCAATGATGTGGTTAATGGCTAAGGGAGTATGGGAAACCATCGCGATGACGTTCGTTTCTGGTTTCTTTGGCTTTGTGCTTGGCTTACCCGTGGGCGTATTGTTGTATACCACGCGTCCGGGGCAAATCATCGCCAACCCAAAACTCTACCGGACCGTTTCTGCACTGGTAAACATCTTCCGCTCGATTCCGTTCATTATTTTGCTGGTGTGGATGATTCCTTTTACCCGCATCATTGTCGGAACCTCGATTGGTCTGCAAGCGGCTATCGTTCCTCTCACCGTCGGTGCCGCACCGTTTATTGCTCGCATGGTGGAAAATGCGCTGCTTGAAATTCCTACCGGCCTGATCGAAGCTGCCCGTGCGATGGGCGCAACGCCAATGCAAATCATCAGAAAAATATTACTGCCGGAAGCATTACCGGGACTCATTAATGCCGCAACTATCACGCTAATCACACTCGTAGGCTATTCTGCTATGGGTGGAGCCGTGGGCGCAGGCGGCTTAGGTCAAATTGGTTATCAGTATGGTTATATTGGTTATAACGCGACGGTCATGAATACGGTATTAATATTACTGGTTGTTTTGGTTTACCTGATTCAATTCTGCGGCGACAGGGCAGTAAAAGCTGTCACACACAAGTAGTCATCACAATACGCATTTGCCATACAGGCATCTGCCAAGAGAATAATTAATTAGGGGTAAGGATATGGCGATTAAACTGAAATCTATTGCGACCATTGGCGCACTTATTGGTGCTCTGGCGCTAGCGGGATGTGGTCAGGAAGAAAAGAATCCTAATCATATTAAAGTCGGCGTTATTGTTGGTGCAGAGCAGCAAGTGGCGGAAATTGCGCAGAAAGTGGCGAAAGACAAATACGGCCTGGACGTTGAATTGGTCACATTCAACGACTACGTTTTGCCAAATGAAGCCCTGAGCAAAGGCGACATCGACCTGAATGCCTTCCAGCACAAACCTTATCTGGATCAGCAGATCAAAGATCGTGGTTATAAGCTGGTTTCTGTCGGCAACAGCTTTGTTTACCCAATCGCGGGTTACTCCAAAAAAATCAAATCGCTGAATGAGCTGCAAGATGGTGCTCAAGTTGCACTGCCAAACGACCCGACCAACCTGGGCCGTTCTCTGCTGCTGCTGCAAAAAGTCGGCTTGATTAAACTGAAAGACAACGTTGGTCTGCTGCCAACCGTACTGGATGTGACCGAAAACCCGAAAAATATCAAACTGGTTGAGCTGGAAGCACCACAGCTGCCACGTTCTTTAGATGACGCACAAATCGCGCTGGCTGTAATCAACACCACTTACGCTAGCCAGATTAACCTGACGCCGACCAAAGACGGCCTGTTTGTTGAAGAGAAAGACTCTCCGTATGTAAACCTGCTGGTTTCACGCGAAGACAACAAAGACGCTGAAAACGTGAAGAAATTCGTTCAGGCTTATCAATCTGATGAAGTGAATGACGCAGCAAATAAAATCTTTAATGGCGGCGCAGTGAAAGGCTGGTAATCCCACCCTAACGCGTTTAATTAAAAGATATCTGTAAGACGGGCTACGGCCCGTCTTGTTATTTATGCAATTGCTTGCTTCAATACCCGCTCTTTGAGAAAAAGCAGAGGAATCCTTAATGCGTGCTGTTCCCTTTATATTGTTGGCCATGTCGCTAACAGGCTGTTCTTTATTTCAGAAGCCACCGGCACCGACACCTCAACCCGCTATTGAAACCAAAACTGTAGAACCTGCGCCTAAACCGAAGCCTGTGGCTCGCCCAACGCCAGCGGTGTTATATAAAAGTGCAGAAGAATTAGTCGGTAAACCTTTCCGTGATATGGGCGAAGTTTCAGGCTCCTCGTGTCAGGTTAGCGCTCAGGACTCTCCCCCTAACGCGGCAAATGCGCGTAAAAGAATGCAAAACCGCGCAACGGCAATGAAAGCGAATGCGGTTTTACTGCATGAATGCCAAACCGTCAGCGGCGTAGCGGGTTGCTACAGCCAGGTCGTTTGCCAAGGCACTGCGCTGAAAGTTTCTGCACAATGAGTCAATTTGTTTTCAATCAGATCGGGATTATCCGCTCACCGTATAAAGAAAAGTTTGCCATTCCGCGGCAGCCGGGTCTGATTGAAGACGGAGGCGGAGAGCTTCAGCTATTACCGCCGTACAATCAGGCGGACTGTGTGCGGGGGTTGGAAGACTTCAGCCATATTTGGATATTGTTCATCTTTCATCAAACGATGGAAGGCGGGTGGCGTCCGACAGTTCGACCACCGCGTCTGGGAGGAAACACACGTACGGGCGTTTTCGCTACACGTTCCACCTTCCGTCCCAATCCTGTTGGCATGTCGCTGGTTGAATTAAAAGGGATCCGAACAAAAGGCGATGCGATCACGCTCGACTTAGGCAGTCTTGATCTGGTCGATGGCACACCGGTCGTCGATATCAAACCTTATCTACCCTTTGCAGAAAGCCATCCTCAGGCGCGAGCGGGCTTTGCCCAAATGGCACCCGATGCCGCGATGCCAGTCACTTTTTCCCCCCTTGCAGAAAGCCAGATTGCAGAACACCAAAAGAAATATCCCCAGTTAAAACGCTTTATCTCGCAGGTATTGGCACAGGATCCGCGTCCTGCCTACCGTAAAGGGGAAAGCACTACACGGGAATACGCCGTTTTACTATTGGAATTCAATGTGCGCTGGCGCGTATGCGAAGAACAAACCGAAGTGTTAAGTCTCGACCCGTCGCACACGTGTTAATACACGAACCGCAGCAATATATTCTAAAATTGTCCCTGCTCTCTTTTGACACGTCGCCCACGCTGGTAAACTAAGCCACTTTTTATGTGCCTTCGGCTGCGCGGCAGCCCTATGCTATTTGTCGTTCTAACGGAACTAAAACCCCATGCGTACTAGCCAATACATGCTCTCCACACTCAAGGAGACGCCAGCCGATGCAGAAGTCATCAGCCATCAGTTGATGCTCCGGGCAGGAATGATTCGTAAACTGGCCTCAGGCCTTTACACCTGGTTGCCAACCGGTTTACGTGTTTTGAGAAAAGTTGAAAATATCGTGCGCGAAGAGATGAACAACGCTGGCGCGATTGAAGTTTCCATGCCCGTTGTTCAGCCTGCCGATTTATGGGTGGAAAGTGGACGTTGGGATCAATATGGCCCGGAACTGCTGCGCTTTGTCGATCGTGGTGAGCGCCCATTTGTGCTCGGCCCAACACATGAAGAGGTCATTACTGACCTGATTCGTAATGAAATCAGCTCTTATAAGCAGCTGCCGCTGAATTTCTTCCAGATTCAAACCAAATTCCGCGATGAAGTGCGCCCGCGTTTTGGCGTGATGCGTTCACGTGAATTCCTGATGAAAGACGCCTACTCTTTCCATACTTCACAGGAATCGTTGCAGGTTACCTACGACGCGATGTACGCCGCTTACAGCCAGATTTTCAGCCGTATGGATCTGGATTTCAGAGCCGTTCAGGCGGATACCGGTTCTATCGGCGGTAACGCATCCCATGAGTTTCAGGTACTGGCGACCAGCGGTGAAGACGATATCGTTTTCTCAACGGAATCCGACTACGCAGCAAACATTGAACTGGCAGAAGCGGTTGCGCCGAAGTTAGGCCGCGCTGAAGCGACAGAAGAGTTGCGTCTGGTTGATACGCCAAATGCCAAGACCATCGCCGAGCTGGTTGAGCAGTTTAAGCTGCCGGTAGAAAAAACCGTGAAGACGCTGCTGGTTAAAGCAACGGAAGAAAGCGGCCATAAACTGGTTGCGCTGCTGGTTCGTGGCGATCACGAACTGAACGAAATCAAAGCAGAGAAAATTGCTCAGGTTGCCAGCCCGCTGACATTCGCAACGGAAGAAGAAATTCGTGCCACCATCGGCGCAGGCCCAGGTTCACTTGGCCCGGTCAAGCTGACGATCCCTGTTGTTGTCGATCGTACCGTTGCGGCGATGAGCGATTTCAGCGCTGGCGCGAACATTGATGGCAAACACTATTTTGGTATCAACTGGGAACGTGACGTTACGCTGCCGCAGGTTGCAGATATCCGTAACGTAGTTGAAGGCGACATCAGTCCAGACGGCAAAGGCACACTGCAAATTAAACGCGGTATCGAAGTGGGCCATATTTTCCAACTGGGCAGCAAGTATTCTGAAGCGCTGAAAGCGACAGTTCAAGGTGAAGACGGCCGCAACCAGACGCTGACGATGGGTTGCTACGGTATTGGTGTGACGCGCGTTGTCGCAGCGGCGATTGAACAGAATCATGACGAACGCGGCATCATCTGGCCAGATGCGATTGCACCTTTCCACGTTGCTATTCTGCCAATGAACATGCACAAGTCTTTCCGCGTGAAGGAAGTGGCTGAGGATATCTACCAGCAGTTGCGCGCTAAAGGTATTGAAGTTCTGCTTGATGACCGTAAAGAGCGTCCAGGCGTGATGTTCGCCGATATGGAGTTGATTGGCGTGCCGCATACCATCGTCATTGGCGATCGCAATCTGGATAGCGAAGAGATTGAATATAAGAACCGTCGGGTCGGTGAAAAGCAAATGATTAAAACCAGCGAAATCGTCGATTTCCTGCTGGCGAATATCGTCCGCTAATCGCCGTCGGACCGCCCTTTCACGCGAAAGGGCGAATACGGACATAAAAAAATGGTGGGTTTCCCCACCATTTTTTATTTCAAGACATCAGTAACGCGTCACGAATTATTCACGAAACAGTTCTTCAATGCTCAACCCCTGAACCTGCAAAATTTCCCGCAGGCGACGTAAGCCTTCAACCTGAATCTGGCGAACACGTTCACGCGTTAAACCGATTTCACGACCCACATCTTCCAGCGTAGCCGCTTCGTACCCTAGCAGGCCGAAACGACGCGCCAACACCTCACGCTGTTTGGCATTAAGCTCAAACAACCATTTAACGATATTCTGCTTCATATCGTTATCCTGAGTGGTGTCTTCAGGTCCGTTATCTTTTTCGTCTGCCAGAATATCCAGCAGCGCTTTTTCCGAATCACCACCCAGCGGGGTATCGACGGAAGTAATACGTTCATTCAGACGCAGCATGCGGTTGACGTCATCAACGGGCTTATCAAGCTGTTCGGCAATTTCTTCCGCACTCGGCTCGTGATCCAGTTTATGAGACAGTTCGCGCGCGGTGCGCAGATAAACGTTAAGTTCTTTGACAATATGAATCGGCAAACGGATGGTTCGGGTTTGATTCATGATCGCCCGTTCTATCGTTTGTCGAATCCACCAGGTTGCATAGGTTGAAAAACGGAATCCTCTTTCTGGATCGAATTTTTCAACCGCACGGATCAGGCCAAGGTTCCCCTCTTCAATCAGGTCCAGCAGCGCCAGACCACGATTGTTGTAACGGCGGGCAATTTTCACCACCAGCCGCAGGTTACTCTCGATCATCCGGCGGCGCGATGGGACATCGCCACGCAACGCGCGTCGGGCAAAATAAACTTCTTCTTCTGCGGTTAAAAGCGGCGAATAGCCGATCTCTCCTAAATAGAGCTGTGTTGCGTCAAGGACACGCTGTGGGACCCCTTGCGATAATAGCTCGTCTTCCGCCGAGTCATTATCATTGGTATCTTCCTCTGCCAGCGCTTTATCGTCAAAAACGTCAAGTCCATTTTCTTCGAAATCGGTATCTTCATGTAACTCGTTAACTTTCAGCGTACTTTGGCTCATAAGTGGCTCCTACCCGTGATCCCTTGGCAGAATACCGAAATACTCTGCCCGATTTATCGCTGCGGCAGAAAACGCAGCGGGTTTACGGATTTCCCCTTGTAACGAATTTCAAAGTGCAAGCGAACTGAGCTGGTGCCCGTACTGCCCATCGTAGCGATTTTTTGTCCTGCCGTGACGTCTTGTTGCTCACGGACTAGCATCGTATCGTTATGGGCATAGGCACTGAGGTAGTCATCATTATGTTTGATGATTATCAGATTTCCGTAACCACGTAGCGCATTACCCGCGTACACCACGCGCCCACTGGCGGTTGCGGTGATCGGTTGCCCACGTGAGCCGGCGATATCAATCCCTTTATTTCCCCCCTCGGAAGCGGAGAAACTATCTATGACTTTCCCATCGGTAGGCCAACGCCAACTGCCGACAGCAGCCGTATTGCTGCTGGCAACAGCCGCTGGTGCGGAAACAGGAGCGGTTGTTGGTGCCCCTGTTGTAGGTAACATCTTACCTACATTCTGTTTACCCTGATTACCAGAATACGCATTAGTTGACTGAGAATCAACCGATGTAGTTTGTATTTGCGCACTTGATGGTGGCGTTGGTACACCACTTCGGGTGGCATCAGTTGTTGCCAGCATTCCACCACCGCTCATCAGGCCGCCGCCCGAAGCGTTGTTACCAGAGCCGCTGCCTAAGCTCAGTGATTGCCCCACATTCAGGCTATACGGCTCAGGAATATTGTTGCGCTGCGCCAGATCCCGGTAGTCATTACCGGTAATCCACGCGATATAAAACAGGGTATCGCCCCGTTTAACAGTGTAGGAATTGCCGCCGCTGTAGCTGCCTTTCGGAATATTGCCGTAGCTGCGGTTGTAAACAATGCGTCCATCGGACGTTGTTGCAACGCTTTCACCCGCCGTTGAAATGCGTGATGGTGGCGCAGATAACATTCCCCCTCGGTTGCCCGTATTTCCGTCAACGCTGCTAATCGGTGCGGATTTGGAATTATTGTTGGTACATCCCGCCAATCCTAAGACAATCACCGTACAAGCAGCAATGTGACGCAAATTCATCATTCGGCTTCCCATGCGCCTTACTCCCCTATAACTATAGCGTTCAAAAAAGTAACTATATCCGTCATACTTCAAGCTGCATGTACGTTGGCTTCTCTTACTCACCCCAGTCACTTACTGATGTAAGCTCCTGAGGGTTCGTGCGCTTGCCGCCTGCCTGCAACTCGAATTATTTAGGCTATATAACATTCAAAAAACAGTAATGCTCAGAACTCAATTCGGACATCTCTGCCTCGCATCTGCTCTCGCTTAACTGGCCGTGGCTCAACTGCCCGTAGCGTAAGTGATTGTAGCGTAACCGGTATCCGGTGATTTATTCGTTAGTTGGAACGAGAAAGATCGCTACTTCACCATCGCTGGCGCATAAGCAAAACGAGAAAGGCACCACGATGATTAGATGCTAACAATATCAACAAGTTCGCACTATAAAACAGTTGTGTTGAAATTTTAAAGACTTAACAACAAATGCATACCAACGCCACGGTATCAGGCTAATTCCCCTTTGACCAGCGGAACAAACCGAACAGCTTCAACCGTTTGAATAATAAATTCGCCAGCATGGCGTTGAACAACTTGTAAGTATTGTGACTGTTCACCGACGGGCAACACCATCACCCCGCCTTCATCAAGCTGTTCCATCAGCGCTCGGGGAATTTCCGGCGGTGCAGCAGTCACGATGATGGCATCAAACGGCCCGCGCGATGCCCAGCCCTGCCACCCATCGCCATGACGGGTAGAAACATTATGCAGATCAAGCTGCTTTAAGCGACGTTTAGCCTGCCATTGCAGCCCTTTGATGCGCTCAACCGAGCAAACGTGCCGCACCAAATGCGCGAGAATTGCCGTTTGATAACCCGACCCAGTGCCAATCTCCAGCACGCGGGATTCGGGCGTCAGGCTGAGCAGTTCCGTCATCTTCGCAACGATATAGGGCTGCGAAATCGTCTGGCCGGAACCAATAGGCAGAGCGGTATTTTCATACGCTTTATGCTCGAAAGCCTCATCAACAAAACGTTCTCTGGGTACGGCTTCTATCGCCTTCAGCAGACGCTCGTCCTGAATGCCCTGTTGGCGCAGCTGCGCCAACAACGTTTCTATACGCTTGTTTACCATTCCCCGCCGACCTCAGCTCTGGTTAACCTCGTCACCAATACAGCAATTTTCCCGCACAGGGGTAAACCAGCCGCCGCTATTGCACGGCTGCCGGCATTATTCTCTTCAACCATTTTCTGCAAAAACGTAGCGCAGTACATCAGGCACCGAGATCGGTATCCTGTTGTGAATGCAGCAATTCACGCACCACGCTGGTCGCAAAACTGCCCGCAGGTAGCCAGAATTTCACTTCCACAGTCGCATCGTCCTGCCATTCCCAGTGCATCTGCTGCGGATACAGCAACACCGCACGCCGGGCAGGTTCGACCCGCTCACGCTTAATCAAAGACCACAGCGTGTCTTGTCCGACCAAAGCCTGTTCTTCAAATACCCGTGCGTCGTCCTGCGTACCCAGTTCACCATCACCAGGCAGCGGCGCAGTAATCTGGAGTTCGCCCGCATCAAGGCGCGCCTGTAAAACGTCTAATTCGTCAGACTTAGCAACAAACCAGCTGCCACGCCCGGTTAGCTGCAATGCATCACCACACAAAACAGTTTTCGCCTGCTGCCCCGCGAGTCGTGCACTGGCAACCTGATTAAACATCGCACTGCGGCTGGCGGAAAGATAAAAACTCCGCTTACTGCGTTCTTTTACCCGAATCTCGTTATTTGCCCAAAGACGAGCCTGCTCAAGATTATTTCCGTTACGCCCGAAACGCTGGCTGCCGAAATAATTAGGCGCGCCGTTCGCGGCAATCAGCGCCAAACGAGCGTCGACCTCGTTTCGGTCGCTGACCTGACGCAGCACCAACGTAAAATGGTTACCCCGCAGCGTGCCGATCCGCAGCTTGCGACGATGGCGAGTCACCTCAAGCACATCACAGCCTTCAAGCGCCAGCAAGGAGAAATCTGGCGTCTCTTTTCCCGGCATGTGCAGGCAGAACCACTGTTCGGTGACAGCATGACGATCTTTCAGGCCCGCATAGCTGACGGCACGCAGCGGTAGACGAACAAATTTCGCCAGCATCTCGGCCACAAATTGCGTATTGCAACCGCGCTTGCGCACGCGCACCAATACTTGCTCACCGTCACCATCTGGCTGAAACCCCAGATCTTCCACCACCAGAAAATCTTCAGCAGTGGATTTCAATGAACCCGTAGCCTGTGGTTCACCGTGCAACCAGACGAGTTGTTCGCTATTTTCCATCATTATCCTACAACGTGCATGACCGGATGACGCACGGCCACAACATTGTTTTTATACTGTTAATTTTCTATGACTGATAAGACAATCGCTTACCACGCAACAATTTCGCCCGTTTCTTTTTTCACCAGCAGGGCAACGGCTTCGCAGGCAATGCCTTCGCCGCGACCAGTAAAGCCTAACTGTTCTGTCGTGGTCGCTTTCACATTGACGTCGTCCATATGACACTGCAAATCTTCCGCCAGATTCACGCGCATTTGCGGGATATGCGGTGCCATTTTCGGTGCCTGCGCAATAATCGTGACGTCCAGATTGCCTAACTGGTAGCCTTTTTCATTGATACGACGCCAGGCTTCACGCAGCAGGCCACGGCTGTCCGCGCCTTTAAAGGCCGGATCGGTATCAGGGAACAGCTTACCAATGTCACCCAGCGCGGCGGCTCCTAAAAGCGCATCGGTTACCGCATGCAGCACCACATCCCCATCGGAATGGGCCAGCAGGCCTTGAGTATAAGGAATTCGCACGCCACCGATCACCAGCGGACCTTCTCCACCGAACTTATGGACATCAAAACCGTGACCGATACGCATCGCGCGTTCTCCTTATCTGTATTTAACGAATAAATTTAGCGAATAAAATGAGGTTACTGCAAACTGGTTAAATAGAATTCGGCTAATGCCAAATCCTCTGGACGAGTGACTTTGATATTATCCGAGCGTCCGCTGATAATTTGCGGGCGATAGCCACAGTATTCCAACGCGGAGGCTTCATCTGTGACGGCAACGCCATCCTGAAGCGCCCGTTGCAGGCACTGTTTCAACAGCGCCGCAGGAAAAAGCTGCGGCGTCAGCGCATGCCATAAATCGTTACGTTCTACCGTGCGATCGATAAACCCGTCCGTGCCACGCTTCATGGTATCACGAACCGGCGCGGCCAGAATTCCACCAACGTCACTCTGCTCGACAATCGCCAGCAGGCGCGTCAGATCGTCCTGATGCAGACACGGACGCGCCGCGTCATGCACTAACGCCCATGCACTATCGGCAACGGCAGACAGCCCAGCCAGCACGGAATCCGCACGCTGCTGCCCGCCCGTCACGGCACAAATACGGGGATCGTTGGCAATCGCCAGGGTATGAAAGAAGGCGTCATCAGGACTGATAACGACGACGACACGCTGCACGCGTGAATGGCGTAAAAGCGCGTCGATAGTATGTTCAAGAATGGTTTTATGGCCGGTCGCATCATTGCCAATCGTCAGATACTGCTTAGGACGATCGTTTTGCATCCGGCTGCCGTTACCCGCGGCGGGCAAAACGGCAACAATGTCAGGCGGGGAAAGACGTGGTGTCTGCATGCGTCAACGTTGTGTGTTGTTGGATGAAGCGTTATTAGATGACGTCGTATTCGCGTTACGATGGTTCGATTCTGGCACCAGACGATAGAAGCTTTCACCGGGTTTAATCATACCCAGCTCATTACGTGCGCGCTCTTCAATCGCTTCCTGTCCGCCATTGAGGTCGTCAATTTCAGCAAACAGCTGTTCGTTACGGTCTTTTAATTTGGCATTGTTCCCCTGCTGGACAACAACATCATCTTTCACCCGCACATAATCATGAATGCCATTCTTGCCCAGCCACAGTGAGTACTGAAGCCAGCCAAGCAATATCAATAATAACAGCGTAAGCTTTCCCATCCCGCCCCCTGAAAAACCGCCTAATCATCCCATAACTTTTGTTTCGACTCCACTGTGTCCGGCAGTGGGAGGCAATATTCACTCTGCCGCGTGCCCAAATGGGGATATTTCGGGCAGAAGAGCACGCCAAACGCGTACCCCCGACACACTCACGTCGTCCATTCATCCTCTCGTACTTTCTATTCGTCAGAAGATGCAAGAACATCGCGTCCGCCTGGCTAAAACCGTCCATAGGAAAAACGTCAGTTGAACCATTAATGCTATCTGTGTATTTTTATGCATACAAAGTGCATAAAAAAAGAAAATTTTACATTTAAACCAGGAGAAAACCATGTTCAAAAAATTGTTATTCGTTGGTGCGCTCTTCACCACCGCACTATCCACTACCGTATTCCCCACCAGCGTCTTCGCTGCGGAACCCACTTACGTTGTTGGCTCTGGCGGAACCTATCGTCCCTTTGAATTTGAAAACGCGCAGAAAGAGCTGGAAGGCTTTGATATTGATATTATTAAAGCGATCGCCAAGGCGGAGAATTTTAATATCAAGCTGATCAATACGCCGTGGGAAGGGATCTTCGCGACCCTTAACTCCGGCGACCGCGACATTATCATTTCCGGTATCACGATTACCGACAAACGTAAGCAAATGGTCGATTTCTCCGCACCGTATTTCCCAGCCGAGCAGTCCATCGTGGTGCCTAAAGGCTCAACGATCGACTCGATTGCTGCGCTGAAAGATCACAAAGTCGGTGTCGTGAACTCCAGTACCGCCGATATCGTGGTCTCCGATGTATTAGGCAAAAACAGTACATCGATTAAGCGCTTTGATAACACCCCGTTAATGTTACAAGAGCTGTATGAAGATGGTGTGGGCGCAGCGGTTGGCGACGTAGGCGTGGTGAAGTTTTACATTAAGACTCACCCTGAAAAACAGTTCAATCTGGTTTCCGATGCCAAATTCGAACGCCAGTATTTCGGGATCGCTGTCGCGAAAGGCAACGATCAGCTGCGCGCGAAGATTAACTCTGGGCTGAAAAAAATCGTTGCTGATGGCACCTACGCCAAGATCTATCAAACCTGGTTTGATAACAACGTTCCGACCTTACCCGCAGAATAACGCCTGCAAGATACTGCGCACCTCTCCAGGCCTCCACCGCCTCACACGAGACGTCGCATCAACCGGACAGCTAGCCTGTCCGGTTTAATTTAGAATAATCATTACGTTAGCCTATTCAAAAAAGGAAACGATCTTGACGGGATTTCGTTGGGAGATCATTCAGGAATATGCCCCGCTGTTTATGGAAGGCACCTGGATGACCATCAAATGTACCATTATCTGTGTCATTCTTGGCACCTGCTGGGGATTAACACTCGGATTAGGCCGCTTAGCGCAGGCGCCGCACGGGCCGTGGAAATATATCCTGCACTACGGCGTGCAATGGCCAGTACGCATCTACATCAGCGCCTTCCGCGGCACGCCGCTGTTTGTACAAATCATGGTGGTGCACTTCGCGCTGGTGCCGCTATTCATCAACCCACGTGATGGATTGCTGGTGACCAGCAATATTATGTCGGTCGATTTTGCCCGCACGCTACGCTCAGATTACGGCGCGTTCCTCTCTTGCGTCGTGGCGATTACGCTGAATGCGGGTGCCTATGTCTCCGAGATATTCCGCGCCGGTATTCAGTCGATCGATCGCGGTCAGATGGAAGCGTCACGCTCTCTCGGAATGAGCTATGGCCGCACTATGCGGAAAGTCATTCTGCCGCAGGCTTTTCGCCGCATGCTGCCGCCGCTGGGCAACAACGCCATCGCGATTGTGAAAGATTCATCGCTGGCTTCGGCAATCGGATTGGCGGATCTCGCCTATGCCGCACGTACGGTGTCAGGGGCTTACGCCACGTACTGGGAACCCTACCTGACGATCTCTATCGTTTATTGGGTTATTACTTTCCTGCTTTCGCTGCTGGTGCGGCACATGGAAACGAGGTTTGGCAAAAGTGATTCACGTTAAAAACCTGCAAAAACAGTTTGGTGATACGCATGTCCTGCGCGGTATTTCTTGCGACATCGCGCCTCAGGAAGTGCTCTGCCTGATTGGTCCATCCGGTTCAGGAAAAAGTACCTTTCTGCGCTGCATCAACGCACTGGAGACGCTATCGGCAGGCGAGATTACGGTCAACGGTTTTGCCATTCACGATCAGAAAACCAATATCAATCGCGTGCGCGAAAGCGTGGGGATGGTGTTCCAGCGCTTTAATCTGTTTCCGCACATGACGGTGTTGGAAAACATAATTATGGCACCGATGGATGTGAAAAAATTGCCGCGCGCACAGGCCGTTGAACGGGCTAAAGCGTTGCTCAGCAAGGTCGGCCTGCTGGATAAAATCGATGCCTGGCCGAATAGCCTGTCCGGCGGACAGCAGCAGCGTGTCGCGATTGCCCGCGCGTTAGCGATGGAACCCGCGATCATGTTGTTCGATGAACCGACATCCGCGTTGGACCCGGAGCTGGTTGGCGAAGTGTTAGCAGTCATGAAAACGCTGGCGAATGAAGGCATGACGATGGTCATCGTGACCCATGAAATGGCATTTGCCAGAGAAGTGGCCGATAGAGTGATCTTTATCGATCAGGGGATTATTCAGGAACAGGGAACGCCAGACGCAATCTTTACTCATCCGAGTAACCCGCGCACGCAGGCTTTCCTGAGCAAGATACTGTAAATACGGTAGACCTGGGCTGTCAGCGTCTTCCTCGCTGGCAGCCTTTTTCTTTTACCACCCCGTCAGAAAAGAAAATACCAGCCAAAACAGGCAGACCACCGTCAGCCCTGTCGCAAAAAGCGTATAAAAAAGATAGCCTCTCAGCAGGAAGCTAAACCCGACACCAACCAGCACTGAAAACGGCATCAGCGCCAGAAAAAACGGCCAGGTGTAGAGCATGAAGAAAAACGTGGTATTAGAGCCGTATACCAGAAAAGGGATAGTAAAGGCCAACCAATAAAAGGAGAACCCCGTTACCGCACCCATAAACAGGTAGGAAACGCCGTCATCTTCTTCTTGTTGCGCTGGCCGAGTCTTGCTAATCGTTAACTGCGTGGCATTTTGCATAATCTTTCCCATTCGTCCCCTCATCACCCTCTAGCGCGGTGAAAAAAGCGGGATATCAGAGCTTGATAATAGCTCTCTTGCCGAGCAGATCTAACAATTGGTCTGTCAAATTTGTTACTAATTGTTCGCCATCCAGATGACTATCTGGCGCCTCTGGCGCTTCATACGCCGAGTCGATCCCGGTGAAATTACGCAGCTCTCCGGCACGGGCTTTTTTATACAGCCCCTTAGGATCGCGCGCTTCACAGGTCGCTAACGGCGTATCCACGAAGACTTCGATGAACTGCCCTTCGCCCAGTAAATCCTGCACCATTTTACGCTCGGCGCGGTGCGGCGAGATAAACGCGGTCAGGACCACCAAACCGGCATCTACCATCAGTTTGGCGACTTCGCCCACGCGGCGGATGTTTTCGCGCCGATCGTCGTCGGTGAAGCCTAAATCGCGGCACAACCCGTGCCGCACATTGTCGCCATCCAGCAGATAGGTGCTGACGCCACGTTGATGTAGCGCCTGCTCCAGCGTCCCCGCCAGCGTGGATTTACCGGATCCAGACAACCCGGTAAACCAGATAACGACGCCCTGATGACCATGCAACTTCTCGCGCGACTCTCGGGTGACATCGTGCGCATGCCAGACGACGTTATCGTCAGTCGGTTCATCGCGTAAAGACACGTTACTTGCCTCCCAGCAGATCGCGCGCACCCCAATGTGGGAAGTGGCGACGTACCAGCGCATTCAGTTCCAGCTCAAACGCGCTGTGTGCGCCCGGCTCCTGATACACCTGCTCGATAGGCTCCCGCACCAGACCAGCACCGACCGTGACATTGCTCAGACGGTCGATAAAGATCATCCCGCCCGTCACCGCGTTATGCTGATAGTTATCCAACACCAGCGGCTCATCAAAAATCAGCTCAACCGAACCGATACCATTCAGCGGCAGGTTCTCCGCTACGCGCTGCGTCAGCGTATTGATCTCAACCTGATACTGAATATTCTCGACCCGAGCGCGCGTTTTCTTACCACCAATCTTGATGTCGTAGCTCTGTCCCGGCACCAGCGGCTGCTCCGCCATCCAGACGACATCCACCAGCGCATGCTGCACCGCTTTCAGCGATTCGCTACTGTCGATCAGCAGATCACCACGGCTGATATCCACCTCATCCGCCAGCACCAGCGTAATTGCTTCACCCGCCTGCGCCTGCGGTAAATCGCCGTCAAAGGTCACAATACGGCTGACGGTGGATTCTACGCCGGATGGCAGCACTTTAACCCGTTGCCCAACGCGGATGATGCCGGATGCCAGCGTGCCCGCGTAGCCACGGAAATCCAGATTCGGGCGATTCACATACTGCACCGGGAAGCGCATCGGCTGCTCCAGCGTACGCTGTGCCACATTGACCGTTTCCAGCACGTCCAGCAGCGTCGGCCCGGTATACCAGCCCATCGTCGTACTTGGCGTTGCGACATTGTCGCCATCCAGCGCGGAAATCGGCACAAAGGTGATATTCAGGTCGGCAGGCAGCTGCTGAGCAAAATCCAGATAATCCTGCTTAAACTGCTCAAACACCGTTTGCTGATAATCCACTAAATCCATTTTGTTCACCGCCACCACCAGATCGCGAATCCCCAGCAGGGTCGCAATGAAGCTGTGACGACGGGTTTGATCCAGGACGCCTTTGCGAGCGTCAATCAACAGAATTGCCAGTTCGCAGGTTGATGCGCCGGTCGCCATGTTGCGGGTGTACTGCTCGTGTCCCGGCGTATCGGCGATGATGAATTTGCGTTTTTCCGTGGAAAAATAGCGGTAGGCCACGTCAATCGTGATGCCCTGCTCACGCTCGGCCTGAAGCCCATCGACCAGCAGAGCCAGATCCAGCTTTTCGCCCTGCGTACCCAGACGCTTGCTGTCATTGTGCAGGGTACTAAGCTGATCTTCATAAATCTGACGCGTGTCGTGCAGCAAACGGCCAATCAGCGTACTTTTTCCATCGTCGACGCTACCGCAGGTCAGGAAACGCAACAGCGTTTTATCCTGCTGCGCGTGTAAATACGCTTCCACACCGCCCTGCTCGGCGATCTGCTGTGCAATCGCATTGTTGATGACGACTGCATCTTTCTCAGCCGCATTGTCTGCCGCTGTGTCTTTTAAAGAAATTTGGCTCATTCGACGATTCCTCAGAAATACCCTTGACGCTTTTTCAGCTCCATTGAACCGGCCTGGTCGCGGTCAATTACCCTTCCCTGACGCTCACTGGTCGTGGAAACCAGCATCTCTTCGATGATTTCCGGCAGTGTCTGCGCATGCGAGGCGACCGCGCCCGTCAGCGGCCAGCAGCCCAACGTGCGGAAGCGCACCATGCGCTGTTCGATCACTTCACCGGGTTGCAGATCGATGCGATCGTCATCCACCATCAGCAACATGCCATCACGTTCCACCACCGGACGCGGGGCAGCCAGATACAGCGGAACAATATCGATGTTTTCCAGATAGATGTATTGCCAGATATCCAGCTCGGTCCAGTTAGAGAGCGGGAAAACGCGGATGCTCTCGCCTTTGTTAATCTGGCCGTTGTAGTTATGCCACAGCTCTGGGCGCTGATTCTTCGGATCCCAGCGGTGGAAACGGTCGCGGAAGGAGTAAATACGCTCTTTAGCACGCGATTTCTCTTCATCGCGGCGCGCCCCGCCAAACGCGGCATCAAAACCGTATTTATCCAGCGCCTGCTTCAGCCCTTCCGTTTTCATGATGTCGGTGTGCTTGGCGCTGCCGTGCACAAAGGGGTTAATCCCCAGCGCTTCACCCTGCGGGTTGCGGTGCACCAGCAGTTCACAGCCGTAGGCCTTCGCCGTCCGGTCGCGGAATTCGTACATTTCACGAAATTTCCAGCCGGTATCAACGTGCAGCAGCGGGAAAGGCAGCGATCCTGGATAGAACGCCTTGCGCGCCAGATGCAGCATCACCGAAGAGTCTTTGCCGATGGAGTACATCATCACCGGATTACTGAACTCGGCCGCCACTTCGCGGATGATGTGAATGCTTTCGGCTTCAAGCTGCCGTAAATGCGTGAGTCGTTTCTCGTCCATACCCTTTCCTTAAGCCAAGTTTACTACCGCTGGGCGGCTGTCTTGCGGCACCGTCGGCGTTGTCTGACCAAACCAGGCAATCTGATGGTGCAAATCCACCACCTCGCCAATCACCAGCAGCGCCGGTGTCGGCGCTTGCCGTGCCAAATGTTCTAACTGTTGCAGCGTGCCAATTTGCACCTGCTGATCGTGTCGGGTACCGCGACTGATCACGGCAACAGGCGTCTGCGATGAACGACCATGCGCGATTAGCTGCTGCGAAATTTCCGCAGCCTTCATCGTTCCCATGTAAATCGCCAGCGTCTGACGGCCACGCGCCAGCGTTGACCAGTCCAACTCGTCGCCATCCGGGCGACAGTGTCCGGTAATAAAAAGTACGCTCTGCGCGTAGTCACGGTGCGTTAACGGGATTCCCGCATACGCCGTGACGCCCGCCGCAGCCGTCACGCCGGGCACCACCTGAAACGTGATGCCAGCCTGCGCCACCGCTTGCAGCTCTTCACCGCCGCGGCCAAAAATAAAGGGGTCACCGCCTTTCAGGCGCACGACCCGTTTTCCTTCCTGCGCCAGCTTCACCAGTAGCTGATTAATCTCATCCTGTGGCAACGAATGCGCGCTGGCGCGTTTGCCAACGCAGATACGTTCGGCGTCGCGGCGCACCAAATCCAGCACCTCGGGGCTGACCAGATGGTCATACAGCACCACGTCCGCCTGCTGCATCACCTGTAACCCACGCAGTGTCAGCAGTCCGGCATCGCCGGGGCCTGCGCCAACCAGTGCGACTTCACCGCGTGCGGCCGCTGGCTGCTGCTGTTCCTCTTGCTGATGCACCAGCTGCTGTTGCAATTCCTCTTCAGCCTGTGCCAGTTGACCTGCGGACACCAGCGACGCAAAGCGTCCGACAAACAGCCGCTCCCAAAAGCGACGGCGTGCCGGCATCGAATGCAGTCGGGTTTTAATTCTGTCGCGCCAGCTTCCGGCGATGTCCGCCATCGTGCCCAGGCTAGCGGGCAGTAAGGATTCCAGCTTTTCACGCAGCAGACGCGCCAGCACCGGTGCCTGTCCACCCGAGGAAATGGCCACCACCAGCGGAGAGCGATCGACAATCGAGGGGAAAATAAACGAGCACTTCGGCTGATCGTCCACCACGTTCACCAGCAAATGACGCTGATTCGCCGCCTCAAATACCGCGGCATTCAGCTCGGCGTCGTCCGTGGCCGCAATCACCAAAAACACGCCGGATAACAGTTCCGGTGTAAAAGAGTGCGCCAGCCATTCCACCTGCCCGGCCTGATGCTGCGCCGCCAACGGTTCCGCCAGCGCCTGCGCGACAATTTTTATCTCCGCACCCGCGCGTTGCAGCAGATCGATTTTGCGCGTAGCAACCTCGCCGCCGCCAACAACCAGTACCGGACGCTGACGAAGATCGGCAAATAAAGGGAGATAGTTCACAGTCGCCTTAACTAAGCAAAAAAATAGATAATGCGACTATACGGTGCGGACAGAACACTTATGAAATGCCGAATTGGAATGACAAGTTCCGTAATGGAATAACAGTAAAATAAATCCGACTACTCACACATCCTCGTCAGCTATCGACCTTACACCGACATTTGTTCAAAAGAGTTTATGACGCATGTCAAAGTTGCGGACAGTTTGCCGATTTTTGATATTTGCTTTTCCAGATTCATTGCAACATGCCAGTAGCCCCGCGGGTAGCAAAAAGCCATTAACGAGAAGAGGTTCACACGATTCGTTCAAGCGTTGACTGAACAGAATGGATCAAGATTCCTCGTGGTATGGACGCGAATCTGTTGTGGTCATGCCACGACAAACGTCAAGCCAAATTAGCTTATTAATAGAAGAGGATTGCGCGTATGGAACAATCAACACTCGAGCTCAACGCCCCGGCACGCCCTATTACTGACTTTGATGCACAATATGGGATCTTTGCCTCTCTGGACGATGCCGTCTCTGCCGCAACGCACGCGCAAAAGCGGCTGGATAACGTCATTGTGCGGCAAAACGTTATTGCGGCCATCCGTCAGGCTGGCGAACGCTATGCGCAGGTTCTGGCCGAAATGGCCGTGGAAGAAACCGGCATGGGGCGCGTGGCGGATAAATATGCCAAAAATGTTTCACAGGCACGTAGTACGCCCGGAACCGAGAGCCTGTCGGCAAAAGTCGTAACAGGGGACAACGGCCTCACGCTGATTGAAAACGCACCATGGGGCGTCGTGGCATCCGTCACGCCGTCAACCAATCCGGCCGCCACCGTTATCAATAACACCATAAGTATGATTGCCGCAGGCAACAGTATCGTTTTTGCTCCACATCCCTCGGCAAAGAAAGTATCGCTCTACACGATCAGCCTGTTGAATAAAGCCATTGTTGCCGCAGGTGGCCCAGAGAACCTGTTAGTGACGGTGGCTGAGCCTAATATTGAAACTGCACAGCGGCTATTCCGGCACCCCGGTATCAGCCTGCTGGTTGTTACCGGCGGCGAAGCCGTCGTGGAAGCAGCCCGCAAACATACAGACAAACGTTTGATTGCTGCTGGTGCGGGAAATCCACCGGTAGTTGTTGATGAGACGGCAAATATCGAACGTGCCGCACGTGATATTGTTCGTGGCGCATCGTTTGATAACAACATTATCTGTGTCGATGAGAAAGTGGCAATCGTGGTCAACAGCATCGCCGATGAGTTATTGTCGGAAATGCAATACCACCAGGCTGTATTACTCACTCGCCAACAAACCGAGCAACTTCAGTCATTGTTACTCACCGATATTGATGAGCATGGGAACGGTCGTCCACATCGCGATTGGGTAGGACGCGACGCGGCAAAAATTGCGGCAGCCATTGGCCTGGATGTTAGCGAACACACTCGCCTGCTACTGGCGGAAACGGACGCGAATCACCCGTTCGCCGTAACCGAAATGATGATGCCGGTTCTGCCCATTGTTCGTGTGCGGGATGTAGAGGAAGCCATCGAGCTTGCCATCCATCTGGAAGGCGGACGTCGTCATACCGCCGCCATGCACTCGACAAATATTAATAACCTGCACAAGATGGCGAATGCGATCAACACCAGCATCTTTGTGAAAAATGGCCCCTGTATTGCGGGATTAGGATTGGGCGGCGAAGGGTGTACGTCGATGACCATTTCCACGCCGACGGGCGAAGGTGTGACATCTGCACGCACTTTTGTGCGAATTCGACGCTGTGTGATGGTTGATATGTTCAGGATCGTTTAATTTTATCAGAACCATACCCTAAATAATTCGAGTTGCCGCGGCCCTTAAGGGCGAGGCCCACGATAGGCCGAGTATTTAAAGGCAGCCAACGCACAAGCAGCTTGAAGTATGACGGGTATACAGCCATCGCCGTGAATAACAGGCAGGAGCGCGTTATAGCGACGATGGCTTGCAAACATGCTGGGTATCACAATGTTGGATGTCACCATAGAGTAAAGCTTTTTCTGGGAGGAAAATGCCTATGAGAACCGAGAATACCCCACCACTGCATCAGCTTGATGCCAGGGTCACTCCTCCAGAAAAACGATTGTCTTCTCAGGAGCAGTACATCCATCAGTATTCCACACAGGATGTTTATGCCCAGTCCTGTACGATCACAGCCTGGCAGCAGTTGTACGATCAGGTTTCACCCGGCCATTTCCGCGGCGAACTTCAGGAATTGCTGTTAGATGGCATTCAGCTTTGTCACGAATACACGAACCTCGCGCTCCGCCAATCTTGTATGGTATGGCCCGGTTCATTCTGGTTCGGCGTCCCTTCGACACAAGAGAGTATGGGATTTATTGATGCCCAACCGCTGGATGAATACAGCATCGCGGTTAGCCCCGGCGGCAAAGAGTTTGAATTAAGCACACCCGACGAGTTTTCCATTTTGGGCGTTGTTATCTCACACGATGTGCTTAATCAGTATATTGGCGCACTTAGCGATCCAGAATGGCTGACTCAGAGGTTGAATCAGGGCGCAACGCTGCAAATAGAACACGACAAAAAAGCCACGCTGTGTTCATTTATTCGTCAGGCTCTCTGGTATAGCTGCCATTTTCCCCACGTGATGAAAACACGTAATGCAGAAAAAGTGCTGAAACATAACCTACTGACTACGCTCATTTCCTTTCTGGAAAACGTTCAATCGCCCTCTGAATATGCGCAAAGTCATCACCATCGCAAATTGATTTCTTTTGTACGTGAGTATGTGTTGAGCCAGACATCAGAGCCTGTCACCGTGCTCGATCTCTGCCGCCAGTTACACGTCAGTCGCCGAACATTACAGAACGCCTTCCACAACGTGGTAGGCATTGGTCCCAATGCCTGGCTAAAAATCATCCGTCTCAACGCGGTTCGTCGCGAACTCATCAGCCCAATATCGCCGCAGCGTACGGTTCAAGATGCCGCCATGCAATGGGGATTCTGGCACCTGGGCCAGTTTGCCAGAGATTATCAAAAGCTCTTTAACGAGAAGCCATCGTTAACGCTACGACGGCGCTTACAACACTAGCTACTTATCTTTTCTCTATCCGTATAACGAGTCTTTCTGTGATGCCATCCAGCATCACAAGGTCAAACTCGTCTTAATTTTTCGCCGTCGCCTCACAAGAGGCATGTTTCATCGTCAGCTTATTGATATGTGAAATACAAACAGGAGTCAGTTATGAAAGCAGTTGTCGCCGGTAAAGGTGGAAAAGCCGAAATTATTGAAAAAGCATTACGCGAACCCGGACACGGCGAAGCGTTGCTCGCCATGGAATACTGCGGTGTCTGTCATACGGATCTACACGTCAAAAATGGCGATTATGGTGATAAAACGGGGGTCATTCTCGGCCATGAAGGCATTGGCATCGTTAAAGCCATTGGGCCCGGTGTCACCTCACTCAAACCGGGCGATCGTGCCAGCGTGGCCTGGTTCTATCAAGGATGTGGATACTGTGAATACTGTGTCGGCGGCAATGAAACGCTATGCCGTGGCGTCAAAAATGCCGGTTATACCGTCGATGGCGGTATGGCTGAGGAATGTATTGTCGTCGCAGATTATGCGGTCAAGGTTCCCGATGGATTGGATCCGGCTGCGGCCAGCAGTATTACCTGCGCGGGTGTAACAACCTACAAAGCGGTCAAAGTTTCCACCGTTAAACCCGGCCAGTGGATTGTTATTTATGGCCTCGGCGGGTTAGGGAATCTGGCATTGCAATACGCAAAAAATGTCTTTAACGCCAACGTTATCGCCGTGGATGTTAACGATGCACAACTGGCCTTTGCAAAAGAGATGGGTGCAGATTTAGTCATCAACCCAGCGAAAGAAAACGCGGCGGATATTATTCAGGAAAAAGTGGGCGGTGCGCATGCTGCCGTCGTCACTGCCGTCGCGCGGGCGGCGTTTAATTCTGCCATTGATGCGGTACGCGCTGGTGCGCGGGTGGTTGCCATCGGCCTGCCTCCCGAAAGCATGGATCTGTACATTCCGCGTCTGGTGCTCGATGGCATTCAGGTCATCGGTTCACTGGTAGGGACACGTCAGGATTTACAGGAAGCGTTCCAGTTTGCTCAGGAAGGGAAAGTCGTCCCTAAAGTGACGCTACGCCCAATGACCGACGTCAACGCCATTTTTGAAGAAATGGAGCAAGGAAAAATCAAAGGCCGGATGGTCATTGATTTACGTAGCAGTAGCCTGGCGGCGTTAAATCACAGTTAACCCAGCTCTCAATAACTTACATTCAGGGCAGTGCATTGGCGCATCCAACTATGCATAACCCATTTTATGCATAACCCATTTGCTGTATGTGACCGCGATTCAGGGCGCGCAGCACAACCCTTAACCCCAGAAGTAAAAAACCGGGCGATGCCCGGTTTTCTGTTTTACCCTTCGTGCAGCCCGCATTCGCGTTTCAGGCCGAAGAAACGAGTTTCTTCTTCGGCCATACCCGGCTCCCATTTGCGGGTGGTGTGCGTATCGCCAACTGACAGATAGCCCTGTTCCCACAGCGGGTGGTAGCTCAGGCCGTTTTCTTTCAGGTACTGGTACACCGTTCGGTTATCCCAGTCGATAATCGGCAGGAATTTGAAGACGCCGCGCTGAATCGCCAGCACCGGTAATTCGCCCCGACTACCGGACTGCTCACGACGCAGGCCAGCAAACCATGTTTTCGCCTTTAACTCGCTCAGCGCCCGATTCATCGGCTCGACTTTATTCAGCAGGTTGTAGCGCTCAATGCCTTCCACACCCTGCTCCCACAGCTTGCCGTAGCGCGCCTCTTGCCAGGCCGGGGATTCCGCAGCGCGATACACTTGCAGATTCAGCGTCAACTGTTCCGTCAGTGCATCAATAAACTGATAGGTTTCAGGAAACAGATAGCCCGTATCCGTGAGGATAACCGGAATATCCGGCCGCTGTTGCGTCACCAGATGCAGCGATACCGCCGCCTGAATACCGAAACTGGACGACAACACATAGTCGCCCGGCAGATTCTCCAGCGCCCAGCTCACTCTTTCCTGCGCCGATAGCTGTTCAAGCTGACCATTCACGACAGTCAATTCTGCCGCCTGTTCCGCTTTCGGTAACGCGTTGAGCGCCTCAAGATTAAATTCGGCCATCAGGCTCTCCTGTCAGTCATAAAAATCGCGAGCGGGATCCAGCACCGGTTTAATGATGTTGGTACGAATCACGAAATCCCCAAAGCCTTCATTCCGCTGGCGATCTTGCGCCCACAGCCCGATAAGCCGATCCATTTCTGCAAGGATCTCGGTTTCATTAATGTTCTCGCGATACATACGCGGAATGCGTGTCCCCTCGCGATTCCCACCAAGGTGCAGGTTATAACGCCCCACCGCTTTGCCCACCAGACCGATTTCCGCCAGCATCGCGCGGCCGCAGCCGTTCGGGCAACCCGTCACGCGCAGAACAATGTGCTCATCGCCCACACCGTGCTGCTGCATGATGTCTTCCACTTTCGTGACAAACTCTGGCAGGAAACGCTCGGCTTCCGCCATCGCCAGCGGACAGGTCGGGAACGACACACAGGCCATCGAATTCTTGCGCTGCTCGCTGACGCCGTCATCAATCAGGCCGTGCTCACGCGCCAGCGCATCAATCTTCGCTTTACTACGCGCAGGAACGCCCGCGATGATCAAATTCTGGTTCGCCGTTAAGCGGAAATCCCCTTTGTGGATCTTGGCAATTTCAGCCAGACCGGTTTTCAGCGGACGGCCCGGATAATCCAGAACACGACCGTTTTCGATAAACAGCGTCAGATGCCATTTATTGTCGATGCCTTTTACCCAGCCGATGCGATCGCCACGTCCGGTGAATTCATAAGGGCGCACCGCTTCAAATTTCACACCGGCACGCGCTTCTACTTCCTGTTTGAAGTTGTCTACACCTACGCGCTCCAGCGTGTATTTGGTTTTCGCGTTTTTACGGTTGGTCCGGTTACCCCAATCGCGCTGCGTGGTCACCACCGCTTCCGCGATTGCCAGCGTATGTTCAATGGAAATGTAGCCCAGCTCACTGGCGGTACGCGGGTAAGTTTCTTTGTCGCCGTGCGCGATAGAGAGCCCGCCGCCCACCAGCACGTTGAAGCCCACCAGACGGCCGTTATCGGCAATCGCAACGAAGTTGAGATCGTTCGCATGCAGATCGATATCATTCTGCGGCGGGATCACGACCGTGGTTTTGAACTTACGCGGCAGATACGTTGAACCTAAAATCGGTTCTTCATCCGTCGTGGCGACTTTCTCCTGATCCATCCAGATCTCAGCATAGGCACGCGTGCGCGGCAGCAGATGCTCAGAAATCTTTTTCGCCCACTCATACGCCTGCTGATGCAGTTCGGATTCTATCGGGTTGGACGTACACAGCACGTTACGGTTCATGTCATTCGCCGTCGCCAGCGCGTCCAGCCCGATGCTATTCAGCATCTGGTGTACCGGTTTCACGTTCGATTTGAGAATACCGTGATACTGGAACGTCTGGCGGTTCGTGATGCGAATGCTGCCGTAGATCGTATTTTCAGTCGCAAATTTGTCTATCCGCAGCCACTGCTCTGGCGTCATCACGCCACCGGGCAGACGGCAGCGCAGCAGCATCGCATGGCGCGGCTCCAGTTTCTGCTCGGCACGTTCGGCGCGAATATCGCGGTCATCCTGCTGATACATACCGTGGAAGCGGATCAGCAGAAAGTTATCGCCCCTGAAGCCACCGGTCAGACCATCGTTCAGGTCTTCAGCAATCGTACCGCGCAGAAAGTTACTTTCTGTCTTCATGCGCTCTGCGTCAGCGAGTTTCCCTTCTACGACCAAGGGACCGGGGTGTTTTTCACTGAAAACGTATTTTTCACTCATTAGTACACATCTCGCTGATAACGGCGCTCAAGGCGCAGATCGCTTAAAAACTCATCGGCCTGTTCACTGTCCATGCCGCCATGCTCAACTATCACGTCCAGCAGTGCCCGCTCGACGTCTTTCGCCATACGGTTGGCATCCCCACACACGTACAGGTGCGCGCCATCCTGAATCCAGCGCCAGACTTCCGCGCCTTTTTCCCGCAGTTTGTCCTGCACGTAAACTTTATGCGCCTGATCGCGCGACCAGGCCAGATCGATGTTGGTCAGCAGGCCATCTTTGACGTAGCGCTGCCATTCAACCTGATACAGAAAATCTTCCGTAAAGTGTGGATTACCAAAGAACAGCCAGTTTTTCCCCTCGGCCCCATCGGCATCACGTTGCTGCATAAAGGCGCGGAACGGCGCGATTCCGGTGCCCGGCCCGATCATGATGACCGGTGCGTCGGAATTCGCAGGCAGACGGAAGTTATCGTTATGTTCTATGAAGACGCGGATTTCATCGTCCTCACTCAGCCTGTCGGCCAGATAGCTGGAAGCACCACCGGCGCGCTCGCGGCCTTCGTATTCGTAGCGCACCACACCAACGGTGATGTGCACTTCGCTTTCGACTTCCGCCTGCGAGGAGGCAATAGAATAAAGACGCGGCGTCAGCGGACGCAGCAGACCCAGCAGTTGTTCCGCCGTCAGCTCAGTCGGCGCTTGTCGCACCATATCCACCAGCGGTGTGCGCTGTGCGAACTGTTGAAGCGCAGGCTTATCGGCCAGCAGCGACAACAGCGTTTCATTACGCGACAGTGCTGCATATTTCTCGACAATCGGTGCCGTGTTCTGCGTCAGCTCAAAGTGGCTTTTCAGCGCCTGCGATAATGGCAGCGTCTTGCCGTCAACGCTGACGGACTCGTCGCCTTTCAGCCACAGCAGTTCCAACAATTCCTGAATCAGCGCAGGATCGTTATCGAACCACACGCCCAGCGCATCTCCCGGCTGATAACGCAAACCGGAATCGCCCAGATCGATCTCGATATGGCGAACATCCTTTTCGGAGTTACGCCCGGTCACTTTCTGGTTTACGGCAAACGTGGCATGCAGCGGTGAGGATTTGCTGTACGGGCTGCTGGTAATTTCATCCAGTGCACCCTGAGCGGCAATCTGCGCGACGGCTTCGCCTTGAACCGGCACCCGCGCCTGCAAAATATCAACCAGTTGGCGTCGCCACTGTTCGGCAAGCCCCTGATAATCGACATCAGCATCCACGCGATCCAGCAGGCGTTCAGCGCCTAATTCAGCCAGACGACTATCGAAATCTTTACCCGCCTTGCTGAAGAATTCGTAAGAGGTATCACCCAGACCAAACACGGCAAACGCGGTGTCTTTCATCTCCGGGGCTTTTTTGGACAGCAGGAACTTGTGCAGCGCGACGGCTTCTTCCGGCGGCTCCCCTTCCCCCTGCGTCGAGGCCACAATCAGCAGCAGTTTTTCCTGCCCGATTTGCTTGAATTTGTAATCGCCCGCATTGACCAGATTGACGGACAGCTTGGCTGCCAGCAGATCGTCACGCAGCTGTTCCGCCACCCGACGTGCATTGCCGGTCTGTGAGGCGGAAATCAGCGTAATCGTTTGTACTGGCACCGTGATTGCGGATACTGTCGTTGCCGTGGCGGCGATCGCCCCCGGCTGCACATTCCCTGGCTGCTGTACTAAACCCCAGAAATAGCCGGATAGCCAGGCCAGCTGCGTCGATGAGAAATCACCGGTTGCCGCCTGTAAACGCGTTAATTGCTCCACACTCAGCGGAAGCAATGAAGTGGGGGAAACCGGAGTAGTCATTGTGATTTCTGTTTCCTTGTGCCTGTGCTGTTAGCCAACGACGCTAATACAAAAACATGCAATAAAAAGATGGATGGAGGATAAGGGTAACGATCTGCATCTTAACAATTAAAGAAATGATGGAAATATTAAATAACCAAAATGACTAAATGGTTTTTCTGATAGTCCTTATTGCTTAAAGTGTTATGCCTGATAGCACGTGCGCTTCATGCCTGTTGCGGGAAAAATGTCGGTAGGATGTGGTGAGGAAGAAGGGCTGCTATGCAGCCCTCTGTGCAGACGATACTCGCTAAATTTTCAGGACCTTCATGCCGAAATCGTCAGGATGAACGATGTTTTCGAGCTTACCGACCTGCTGCAAGTCGCCATTAGAAACGACACTGCTGATATTGGTATCAGGAAAACGCAGGTTCTTGGTGAGATGCACCACGATAGGCTTACCCTTTTTATCAATATCCATCACCCACCCGAGGAAGCCTCCCGAATATTTCGCCAGACTGCCGATGGGATAGAGGCCGTAAATCTGCACGTATTTGACCAACACCGCCTTATCATAGGCCGCGTTAGCCTCATAGATTTTACGATAGGCGGCCAATGGCGTGCGGGGAGAAACACCATTACGCGCATGCCTGAGCTTATTAATCGCCTTAATCACAGAGACCAATCGGACTAACGGCGACAATTGTTCGGCGCGTTTGCCTTGCGGATAGCCGCTGCCGTCCAAACGCTCGTTGGCATTCTCAATCACATCGCGACAGGTGGGGGTTATCGACCAGCCGAGCTCACGTAACTTCGCGCACAGCACTTCCACATGACCGCTCAGGATCGCTTTCTGCGCCGGATTCATGTTGACCTTCAGCGACGGAAGACGGGCGTTAACCAGCAGCGGTTTACCCATCGTGTGCAGTAACGCGCCTAACACCGCCTCACGCACATGGGGATCGTGCGGATCGGCAATTAACAGCATGTCGGCCAATTTCCCCGCGACCTGTACCGCATGCCTAACCCAGTCCGCCTCATCGCGCAGGAACGACAGCGCATACAGAAAAGCCTTTCTCTCTTTTTTGACCATATACAGCAAGGTATCGACACAGTCATAAAAGATCTCAACCGGCAGTTGATTGCGCGTTTTGATGTACATAAGCCCAATCTGAAGCCGATGGGCAACTTCCATGACGCCCCGTTCCATGGGCGTCTGGCGGGTACGTTTCTCACGTTCCTGGCTTTCTCGCAGCAACAGATTTTTCTCCTTGGTGCCCGGAATGAACAACGGGGACGAATACACCATGCTGCCAGTTATGCCGGTTCGGTATGCCGCCTCTCTTTCCGACTCATTCGTATAATGAAGCAGGGCTTCAGACTGAGATGAAGACAAATGGATAAATTGGATGCCAACGGCCGCATAGCCATTATTTCCAAAGGGGCGTATATGGCGAATTTTTCCCTCGGCATAAAAGCTTTCTCCGTTAGGGAATTCAAGCGTAATGCCGGGGATATCTTGGCCCACTTCAATCGCAATACTCTCAACCAGATCGATTTCGACCAGACATCCACCGGTCGATAAATTACGCAGCGTTCCGGGCACATTCAGCGTGTGTAGATAAACTTCAATGCGAGCACGAGCCTGCATGCCAAGAATAAAGGGAATACGAATCGCCCCCCTGTTTTCAGTGACAAAAACAGATTCTGGCAAGCGACATTCCAGGCGATAAAACATACTGTCCGTCTTGAATAATTGGGTAGAAATATTACACAGACTGTAGGTTTCTCGTTCGATGTTATCCGTGCCCTTGAGCGCCTCCAGATCAAAATTCAAACCACCATCGGCAAGATATCTGTCGATATCCGAGCCAGAGTATTCCACATCTAACACGATACGGTTTTTATCCGGATTCAATTCCGCAACGTCTGCCTTTAATGCATATAGCATATCCTTGGCATAGATAGACATCACATAGGGATGTTGCAGTAATGCGCTAATCACTTTAGCGGGAGGAGGAGAAAAGTGTTCCACGATAAGATCTACCTATTAACGCGATGGTGATATACCCCAAAACCCAAAAAGGATTTCTCTTTTAATAGAAACAAATTTTTACACGAGATTAAATTTTTCACACACATTAAACACGGTAGAAAAACACTTATTCTTACTGAGTCAAACATTCCCCAGATTTAATTTATGCGTTCTTCTTCACTCCAGTACCATGACGAAACGACGAGCTTTATGTCGTTTATCATCCTAACAAGGATGTCATAAAGTCTCAACGGTCACACACACCGATCAAATTGGCTTAAATTTAAACAAAAACAACTTAACAGCCAATTAAACAAAAAATAGCAATATAAAAACTCATATAAATTAATAAATATGGAATAAAAAACCACCAACAACATAGATTTAAACGATCATTATTTTTCATTCAATAGACAAACACTATCAAATGGGGATTATTGATCATTTTAAACAATTTCCAAATATTCCAAATTGCTGTGTAGAATCCAGACGAGTAACGCTATGGAATGCCTATTTCTATGGAGAGGGTGAGTAATCAGTAAAATGAATACAACAACATTGAATATCGATGGAAAAATTCTTAGGCTGACCGCCGAGTTTCAGCCTATTATCCATCTCCCTCAAAATAAAATATTCCGCTATGAAGCCCTCGCCAGGTTTTATAACTCGGAAGGCGTTTTAACATCGACTCAGCAGACCATAGATAAAATTGAGGAATGTAAAGCAATCGATAAAGTGACAGACTTTATGTTTGATGTGGTCTGTCAGGTAATAAAAAACAAAAGTAGCATGACAATATCATTCAACCTGTCACATTTACTTTTTAATAATTCCGCCTATCTGGAAACGTTATACCAAAAATGCCTCATGCATGAGGTTAACCCGAAGAATATAGAAATAGAGATCAGTGAAAAAACGACCCGGCAGCAGCTAATAGATGGGATACCCTTTTTAAATCAGGCCAAGAAATATGGCTTTATGATTTCATTAGATGATTTCGGCGCAGGAAATCTACAAATAGACAGCCTGAGCTTGTTTGACTTCGATACCATAAAAATCGATCGCTCTATTATCGATGGCATCGGGAAAGAAGAGACCAAATCACAAAAACTCAAGGTCTTATTGAACAAACTCATTCCTCTTGGCGTAAACATTATCTGTGAAGGCGTTGAGAAGGCGACTGATTTGAATCGGTTAAATAAATATCACCCCATTGGGATTCAAGGATATATCTTCTATCGGCCACTCACATTCAGCCAATTAAGGCTGCTGGAAGGCTTTTAGCTAGCATCCTCGATTTTTCTGTCCTGCCTCTCGTGGGTTAACGCATCATAGTCAATCCGCGATACCCACTCCCACAATAAATGTCTCGCCAACAATGCTTTAGACGCTCGCGATTAGCGAACAGGCTCACATTTCTGGCGTTCACTCAGGGAATTTCTCCTTTGCGATAACACATCAATGCGATACTCACGCCAGTGGCAACGGGAGAAAAATGATGTGGCAACGACGCGCGCTGGAACTCAATACGCAGGATATTTGGCACTGGCAACAGGTCATCTCGGTCGTCGATTACGCCCGTGAACAGGGTTTCAATACGCTGGTGCTGGGCGCGGCGGATTTGCTGGATAAGCTAGTAACGCCGGAAGCCTACAATAACGCGCGTTTTGACGATCGCATCAGCAGCCAGCAGCGTTCACGCTGTGTTTACCTGAATCAGGTCGCGGCGCACTGCCGTGAACAGGGACTAGCGCTATATCTGCAATGCAAAGAGCTGTCGTTTCCCACAGATTTACTGCTCCATCACCCGGAATTGCTGGACGACAAACATAGCCTCCGCATGGATACCGATTTTTGGTGCGACTACCTTGCCGCCAAAGTCGAACTGCTGATGCAGCAGATCCCGCGGCTGAGCGGCCTGCTGCTGGCGATCTCCAACAGCGATAGCCTGCTGCGCTTTTCCGCCCCTTCCGGCGATGCGATCAACGGCGTCGTTCCCGTTACCACGCTCTGGCCGACCCACGCCGACAGCGAACAAATCTACCACCGCCTATTTTCCGCCGTCGCCCGCGTGATGCACTACCACCAGCGCCATCTGGTATTACGTGCGTTTCCCGCCAGCCATCAGGATATCGGTAATGTGCTGAACGCCATTCGTACTCTGCCAGAATCCGTCTCCGTCGCCATCAAAGTCACACCGGAACGCTTCTGGCCGGAGTTTCCCAATAACCCCGCACTGCTGGGCGTCAGCGGGCGTGAAGTCTGGGTTGAGTTGGATCTGGCTGGCGAAGAAGTCGGCTGGGGCAATCTCCCCTTCCTGCGCTACACCGAAGTTCAGGGGCGTCTGCTATGGTGTCGGGAGAAAAATCCCGCGATTGTCAGCGCGCTGTGCCGCATCAGTTGGGAAGGGGTGGATAATCACAGCGTGATCGGCACACTGAGCGAATTTACGCTGTTTGCCTGTTCCCGACTGCTGACTAACCAGACCGCAGCGGCAAACGAAAGCACGCTGTTCGCACAGTGGCTAATGGCGCGCTACCAATGGCAGCCGGACGATACGGTGCTGCACACGATGCTCGCCTTGTTGGATCAGGCTCATCAGGCCATTTCCCTGTCGCTGTACGCACGCCACCACGTTTTCCATCGCCACAGTCTGCTGCCGACCAGCTTTGGTCAGGCGATCTGGAGCCTGTACGGTCAGCTCAATCGCAACCACTGGCTACCGGGTTCCGGTCAGGATATTACGTTCGATCCGCAGCATGCAGAGCTGGCTTCGCAGAATCTCTATCACATTGCGAAAGAGAAAGATGCCGCCTGGCAGCTGGCGGAACAGTGCCAGCAGGCCGCACTGCAATTCTCCCGCGAACACGCGATGCCAGAAGCGCTTAACGTGCGCTGGCAGCAGGAATGGCGCGGTCTGACGCTGTATTGCCGCGCCTTTGTTCACGCGCAGAAAGCCTTCTTTACGCTGCACTACTGCAAACAAGTGGAGAACAACTGGACGCTGCGGGAAATCGCCAAAACCAATATTCAGGCGCTATACGGGATTGGGCATGAAATGGAGGATTTCTGCCTGCAACACCGGGATTACCCGGTGAGCCTACATGTGATGTTTGATGCCGGGCGTCCACGCGCGTTAGCCGATAGCCTGCAACAGCAGTTGGCTGAACTCACGTAACGCACCGGCAGTTACTACACGATCTTAATCAATAACGATCTTAGTCAGTCGCTTGCTAGCGAATAACCCGCTTCAGGATGCGATCGCCAGAGTTGCTGAAGTTTTTCGCCGATTCTTCCACGCTCTTTTTGCCATAGTCGAGCTGTTCGATGGTTTGCAGGATCAGGCTGGCCAGCTGTGGATCTTCAAGATACGAGGACACGGGCGTTTGCATCGGTTTTTCCAGCGCCATCGAGAGCCCGGCAACCGACAAATCGTTCATATCCAGCTTCTGCTTTTCTTCCAGCGCTTGTCTGGCGATACGGCTGAGCGGAATGCCGCGCTCGGTGCCCATCAGCAGCGCGCCTTCAGGATCGTTCATCAGATAATTCAACAACAGCGCCGCTTCTTTCGGGTGCTTGGTATTTTTGCTGATGGCAAACAGCATTGACGGTTTGAAGAACTGCCCGGAGTTATCCGATCCCGGCGTCATGATGTATGGCCCTAATTCGAGCTTACTGGGTGCCGCCAGCGGATCGGCGTATTTCTTCACAACCGAAATCCACAGGTGTGCCCCACCGTATTCCCCGTTAATCCAGGGGCGTGTTTCATACATCCCGACCTTGCCGAACGCGTTGTAATACTTCGAAGACGGCATCACATGCTCGTCGATCAAACGCTTATAGAAACGAAACGCCTCGATCCACTGCGCCTCGCTGTAGTTAAAGCGTTTGTTCTTTTCATCGATCATGCCGATCTGGTACTTCTGCGTCATGTAATAGTTAATCAGTTCCAGCATGCCTTCACCGCTGTCCTGTGCAGGTGAAGCAATGGGGAAATAGTTATCGCCCAGTTTCTCTTTAAACACCTTGCCCGCATGGAACAGCTCATCCCAGGTGGTCGGATAGGCCAGTTCGGCCTTCTTCCAGGTTTCCGTGTTGTAGTACATCACCAGCGCATTCAACGAGGTGGAAATCGCATTCACCTTACCGTCAATCGTCGCGGGTTTCAGTGCATCTTCGGGGAAATCCTGTAATTTCAGCGTATCGGTCAGCTTATTCAGGTCATAAAAGCCGGTGCCAGTCTTGGAAAAAATCGGCAGCCAGTTCCAGTTAACCTGCATGACATCCGGTTCTTCGCCGCTGGCGATCTGCGTCGTCAGGCGGGATAGGTGCCCGTCCCAACCGGTATATTCTGGTTTCACGCTGATGTGCGGATACTTTTTCTGAAATGCTTCCAGCGCACTCAAGGTCGCCTGATGGCGGCTGTTTCCTCCCCACCAGGAGAGGCGTAATTCCACAGGTTCAGCAGCCTGCGCGAACGAACAGAGCGCAGAGAAGGCGATGGCAATCAGTCCAGGTAATCTCATTTTTCCCCCAACGACATTATTATTGTGTTTGTGCGTGTGTCTGGCGTACTGGTGTGGCGTATGGATGAGAAAGCAGGTCGGGTACATAGCCGTGAATCAAACCATTTCTCGACCCTGACAAGATAGGCAGAACCCTTTTTATCGCGCTAGTCATCACGGCGGGAAAACGTCTGATTTGCGGGGCTGACGGAAGAAATGCTGATGGCTGCACCGCGTTAGCGGGCGTTTCAACCACGCGGTGTAAGCCCAATGTGACGCGGCAGGGAGGTGCCTCACATCATTAACCGACGCACCACACCAAAAAGAGATTTAATTCACAAATAAGAAACACAAAAACAACAAAACTACGCCATGTGCGCGGCGAAAGAGAAAAAACGGCGTAAAAGTGTGATGAAACACACACTGCATAACGCGCCGCATCGCCCTCTTCGTTATGCCTTTCACATTCTCTGATGCCGCGCGCCGCGCGCTGTGAAGCCCGCTCCAACCTCCGCAGATTTAACCACCACAGGCACAGCCAAAGGCCAGCAAACGTGCTGCAATCGGAGCAGGCTCGATCAGATAGGATAAAGCGATGAAGCACTCTATTCAGTCATACTCCCCCGCCGCCGACGGCATCACGCCGGATACCGCTATCTTTCAGCAGGCTATCGATCGGATTGCGGCACAGGGCGGCGGTACCCTGACGGTGGAACCGGGGCGCTATCTGTTAGGGGGATTACTGCTGCCTTCCAATTTTTGTCTGCAATTGGAGGCGGGGGCTGAGTTAATCGTCAGCGGTGACTATGAACAGTTTGCGCAGGCCACCACGATCAGCATGGCCGAACTGTCGCACCGGGCGTTTCTTTATGCTTACCAGCAGAGCAATATCACGATCTGCGGTCAGGGTAAGATTATGGGAAATGCCGACGCCTATTTCTCGGCGGAGCCCGACGATCAAGGCTATCGTCTGCCTGCACAACATCGCCCGCGTATTGTGGTCTTTGAGGATTGCGAACACGTCCGCCTGTGTGATTTTACGATTGAACACGCGCCGATGTGGACCGTGCATCTGGTCAGCTGTCGCCAAATCATCGTCGAACGTCTGACGATTGATAACGATCTGAGCATGGCAAATACCGATGCGCTGGATCTCGACAGCTGCCAGCAGGTGCAAATCAGCAATTGCTCGCTGAGCGCCGCCGACGATGCGCTGTGCATCAAAACCACTAATAAGCCGCCCCATCTGCAACGTAAGGTGCAGCAGGTCGTCGTCAGCAATTGCTTGTTACGATCCAAGAGCTGCGCCCTGAAGATCGGCACCGAAACCTTTGCCGATATTGAAGATATTTCCGTCAGCAACTGCGCCATTTACGATACCAACCGTGCGATCGGCCTGATCTCGCGCGATGGCGGCACGTTCCGACGCCTACAGTTCAGCAATATCACATTCCAGTGCGTCGCCGCGCATCCGTGCCACTGGGGCAAGGCCGATCCGATCTTTATCTCCGTGCGCTATCGCGATCCCGCCATCGAACCGGGCCGGATCGAAGCGGTACAATTTTCTCAGATCGCGGGGATCAGCGAGGGAGCGATTAACCTGCACAGCACCCCTGCAGGCTACATTCGTGATGTCCATTTCCATGCCGTGCATCTCGAACAGCGGCAGAGCGACTCACCGGAACAAGGCATGTACGATGTGCGTCCGCCCTGCAATCCAGAACGCCCGACGGGTATGGGGCTGGACAATGCCTATCGGGTCGATCCCACAACGGGACGTGCATTCGGCGTTGAGCACTACCCTGGCGGCATCCCCGCGCTCTTTGCCCGTGGCGTCCTGAACCTGACCACCAGCCACATGACGATCCACCGTCCCGATCCGCTGCCTTCCGGCTGGCATCATGCCGCGATCGTGCAGTTGGAAGAATAAGCACTTTCGGGTAGTATGCGACGGTTTTTTGCATACTATGTTCTGAGAGCTCCTTTTTCAGAACGAAACCGGGAACATCGCTATGGTCACTACACTCTTTAAAGATTTTCAGTTTGAAGCCGCGCATCATCTGCCTCACGTACCAGACGGCCACAAATGCGGGCGGCTGCATGGGCACTCTTTCATGGTGAGACTGGAAATTACCGGTGAAGTGGATCCGTATACCGGCTGGGTGATGGATTTCTCTGAGCTGAAAGCCGCGTTTAAACCTACATGGGAACGGTTGGATCATCACTATCTGAATGAGATCCCCGGTCTGGAAAACCCAACTAGCGAAGTGCTGGCACACTGGATCTGGCACCAGTTGAAGCCGACATTACCGCTGCTCAGCGCCGTGATGGTGAAAGAAACCTGCACCGCTGGCTGCGTCTATAAAGGCGAGTAATAAAGCAGTGGTGGTGCTGTAGTCTGGCGTGAGCATCCCTCTCTCACGCCGCTACGATCGGCCGCTATTATCAGTAAATGAATATCAGGCGATATTCAGGTATTTATGTGTCTGCATAGACAGCCGCCAGTTGCGGGCGATACAGGTCTCGATACACAACTTGGTCGCATCGTCTTTCTGGCTGATCGGCTGTAGCGCTACGATGCGCGGCTTATCATCATCAAGCCGTGCCAGTAGCGCATCCAGCGCTTCAATGTCACGCTCACGCGCCACCGGATGTTTTATTTCATCCGCCCGTTGCAGCGCCTGATCGAGCACTTTCATACCGCCGCGCATATTCACTTTCGGCGATACCGTCACCCAGGTTTTTGGCGAACAGCGCACCTCATGAGTGCCGCTGGTTTCGATCTGGCAGCTGAAGCCCTGCTTTTCCAGCTGTAGCGTCAGCGGTGCCAAATCGTGGATGCAGGGTTCACCACCGGTGATCACAATGTGGCGTGCCGTGTAGCCTTGCTGCACCATCAGCGCCAGAATGTCGTCCGCGCTTGCCGCGCCCCAGGCATCGCTCTCTTCCGTTTTTACCAGCACCTGATCCAATGAGGTTTCCCGCTCTGCCAGTTTGTCCCAGGTATGTTTGGTATCGCACCAGCTACAGCCGACCGGGCAGCCTTGCAGGCGCACAAACACCGCCGGCACACCGGTAAAATAGCCTTCGCCCTGTAACGTCTGGAACATTTCATTAATCGGGTACTGCATGGTTTTCACTGTCTCGTTCACTTAAAAATGCATTATACCCTAAATCATTCGCGTTGCAGGACGTCAGCAATGCGCGGGCAAATCTGGCTGGAGCACACGACATCAGGGACAGTTGAGTAATTTGGCCGGTGCGTCAATAATCAATCTGTTGTTACAACTTCACCTGCTTTCATACGTTTCATTATTAACAAGGATAAGAATCAATGAAGTTATTGAAACCTCTCGCCCTATTACTCGTCTCCTGTGCCTTTGTGCCTGCATTTACTCAGGCGCAGGATATCGCGCAGATTAAAACCCAGCCGGGCTATTACCGCATGATGCTGGGCCAGTTCGAAATTACCGCGCTGTCTGACGGCACCAATACCATGCCGATGGATAAACTGTTACAGCGCACCCCGCCGGAAAAAATCACCGAACTGCTGGCAGAAAAAGCGCTGACACCGCAGGTGGAAACCTCTATCAACGCCTATCTGGTCAATACCGGCAAACACCTGATTCTAATCGACACGGGCAACGGTAAACAGAGCAATCCTACGGTCGGAAAAGTGCTGCCGAACCTGATTGCAGCGGGCTACAAACCTGAGCAGGTCGATACCGTGTTGATGACTCACCTGCACGGCGACCATTTTGGCGGTCTGGTGCAGGACAATAAGCTGAATTACCCAAATGCCACCGTATATGTCAGCCAGCCAGAAACCGATTTTTGGCTCAGCCCGGATAATCTGAAGAGTGCGCCAGAGAACAGAAAGGCCGCGTTCCAACGCGTGCAAAGTACCTTTGATGTTGTTCGCAAAGAGAACAAGCTGAAAACGTTCCCGGCTCAGCAAACAACACTCCTGCCCGGCATTACCGCCATTCCGAGTCCGGGACATACACCGGGGCACACATCTTTTCTGATTGAGAGCGAAGGCAAAAAGCTGCTGGCGTGGGGAGACATCATTCATGCGGAAGCGGTACAGATGAGCTTACCGACCACCACCATCAGCTTTGACTCCAATATGGATCAGGCGACGGAATCCCGTAATAAAGCGCTGGCTGACGCCGCCAGTCAGGGTTACTGGGTTGCGGGTGCTCACCTGCCCTTCCCCGGCATCGGCCATGTGGGTACGCGTCTGGAACGCAACGGCACCACCAACGGCTACCGCTGGCTTCCAGCGAACTACAGTGTGGCAGGACTAAAGAACTAGGTATCAGAGTGGAATCCATTACCTTGATTACTGGCGGTTCGCGCGGCATTGGCCGCGCAACCGCGTGCTATCTGGCCGGAAAAGGCCACAAGATTTGCATCGGCTACCGCACCCAGCAGGACAGTGCGAATAGCGCTCTCGAAGAGATTCGCGCAAGTGGCGGAACGGCCATCGCCGTTCAGGTCGATATCGCCGATGAAGAGCAGGTTATCGAGCTTTTTAAGCGGACGGATAAAGAACTTGGCTGCCTCACGGGTCTGGTGAATAACGCCGCGATGCTTAAACCTCAAGCCACCATTGAACAGCTTGATGCCGTGCGGCTTAACGACATTTTTGTGACCAACACGGTGGGCAGTTTTCTCTGTGCTCGGGAAGCGGTCAAACGTATGGCGTTCCGTCATGGCGGAAAAGGCGGGGCTATCGTCAACGTGTCATCCGCCGCAGCCCGGCTGGGTTCACCGCATGAATATATTGATTATGCGGCATCAAAAGGCGCGCTTGATACGCTGACGATTGGCTTATCGCTGGAAGTCGCCGATCAGGGCATTCGAGTTAACGCCGTGCGTCCCGGTTTTATTTATACCGATATGCATGCTGACGGCGGCGAACCGGCACGGGTCGATCGCATCAAGCATTCACTGCCGATGAAGCGAGGTGGTCACCCGATGGAGGTCGCACAAGCGATAGGCTGGCTGTTATCGGATGAGGCGTCCTATGTCACGGGGAATTTTATCGATCTGGCGGGTGGGAAATGAAACATCCCTCTTATCGTCACTAGCTTCTTATGCACAAACTCTGCGAATTATTATGGGTTTTGTCGTTATCCAGCGTAAAAATTATGCAGCGGTGGGCGTGACCGCCGAGTGAGCGGCATGGATGCCGCGAAAGTCAGTGCCGCGTCGGGAACGCGTCACTGACGGCTCGAATTGCGGTCATGAACACCGATGGCACCGCGCAGCGGCATAATTTAGCAGGAAGCCAGGGTTCACAGGGTGGCGGCGACTGAGCCTCCCTGTGTCGGGCGCGTATACGGTATCGCATATGAATAGCGGCGGTATCGCGCACGAAACGAGCCTCTTAGCCAGCATAACCGATATGACTAAGAGGCAACGCTCACGTTACCCCGTTACAGATATACCCGCAGATATTCCGCCAGACACAGGATCGCCATTGCCTGACCGTACGGCATGGAGGTCAGCGCGATATTGCGGTAGAAATCCAGATCGTTGCCCATCGCCGTGCCGAATGACACCTGTGTCAGTTCGCCGTCCTGATTGACGTGATTAATCACGCCGCGAATCGCTTTCTCCGCCACCTCAGCGTAGCTCGGGTCGACGTAGCGCTTACGCACCGCTTTTAAAATACCGTAGGCAAAACCGGCGGTTGCCGAGCTTTCAAGGTACGAATTCGGATCGTCGATCAGCGTGTGCCACAGGCCGCTGTCATCCTGATATTTCGCCAATGCTTCAATCTGGCTTTCCAGCACCTGCAACAGGAAGCGGCGCGTCGCGTTGTTTTCTGGCAGATCCAGCAGTTCGATAAATTCAGGAATAACAATTGTCAGCCAGCTGTTACCACGCGCCCAGCGTGCTTTGGCGTAGTTGTGCTGCCCCTCGAACGTCCAGCCGTGGAACCACAGGCCGCTTTCGCGATCCATCAGATATTGCACATGCAGCAGGAACTGATACGTGGCCTCTTCCACAAACTCCGGCCGGTTTAACAGCTTCCCGATTTTCGCCAGCGGCAGCACGCTCATCATCAGCGTGTCGTCCCATAGCTGCTGGTGGTTTTCATTGTTATAAACAATGTGCTGCAAGCCCTGCTTGTCCGTGCGCGGCATTTCGTACATCACCCACTCCGCCCAGCGCTCCAGATACGGCAACCAGCGCGCATCGCCCGTTTCTTCATAGCGATAAGCCAGCGTCAGGAACGGGCACACGGTGTTCACGTTCTTCGTCGGCGTACCTTCCGCCAGACGCTCGGTAAACCAGTCGTCGATGATGGCACGCATCTGCTCGTCGCCCGTCTGCTGGTAATACTGATAAATCCCGTACAGCCCGATGCCGTGCGTCCATTCCCATCCCGCCCAGCCTTTGGTATCAATTACCCGACCATCGTCCAGCCGTAACAAGAACTCACCGGTTTTATCCTCAATATTCACCAGATTGTCGGTGATACGGCAAATCAGCGCCTTCAGATCCTCACGGGAGATGAAGCGTTCTGGCTGACGTAAAAGCGGGCTATGTTTTACACTGAATACGGTCATAGTCATTCATCCAATTGAGTTATCAGTTAACAGTTCAATACAGTTACGGCTGCGTGGCGTGCGTGACCGGCTTGTCGCCTTTATGGCGGTTCAGGTAGCCGATGTTGTTATTGCCCCACAGCGATTCATACGGCATACCAGCCAGCATTTCGACCGTTGCCCGCGCCTGCGGCGTAATCTTCTCCGGCACAGGACGCCCGGCTTCACGCATTTTCAGCGTCTCTTCCCGCAGCACGCTGTGCGTTTGCAGGTTGAGTTTAAAGCGCAGAGAAACCAGGAAGCCCAGCGCCAGCACGCCGACGGTGCCGAAGCTCAAAATCATCAGAATGGTGTGGCTAACGCCCGGTGCCTGTACGCTCTGGCCGGACACAAAGCCGGAGAGCTGTAACACAACGCCTACCAGCATCACCGCACCGGCCTGAGAGGCTTTACGAGTCAGCGTCATAATCCCAGCGAAGATCCCTTCGCGACGCTGCGCAGTGATCACCTCATCCACATCCGCGATGTAAGTGTAGGTGTTCCACGGCACGTAGTTGATCCCGCCGCGCCCGATACCAGCCAGCGCAGAAATCAACAGCAGCAGAGAGAAGGTGTCGTGCAGGCCGCTGTACCACAAGACGGCGTAGGAAAGCGCACTCACGCCAAACAGGCACACGACCAAACGATAAGACGGAGCCGGTCCAAAACGGATACACAGCGGAATCATGCCGATCACCGCAATGAATTGCAGAATCGCCATCGTTCCCATCAGGTTAGACGCCATCGTCGGGCTTTGCATCAGCACAAAGACCACGTAATAGGTGAACACGGCGTTAAACACGTCCTGCGCGATATACCCGCCCAGATACATCCCAAGATGCTGACGGAAAATGCGAATACGCAACGTGGAAACCAGTTCGACGTTCAACCGTTTCAGGCTTTGGCCTAACGTCAGAGACTGGCGCTCTTTCTCCGCCCGCAGCGATGCTTCCGACATCTGATCGCGCGGCCGTTCCCAGGTAAAGAAATAGACCAGCGTCAGCACCAGCGCACAGATAACGGAGAACACCAGACTCGAATAGAAGAAGGAAATAGCGTTGTCTTTACCAAAGTAACCCAGCAGGATGCCTGGCAGGAACGCGGCCAAAATCGCAGACAGCTGCGCCAGCGCGATGCGAGCGCCGGAGAATTTGGTCTTCTGTTTGAAATCGTCGGTCATTTCCGGCACCAGCGTTTCATACGGCACCAGCACCATCGTATAGACGATATCAAACAGCAGGTACGTCAGCAGATAGTACCAATAGCTCATATCCCCGACCCACATGAAGCTGTAGCTGAACACGAAGGGAATACCGAGCAGAATAAAGAACTTGCGGCGGCCAAAGCGTTTGCCCAGCCAGGTTGAACCGAAGTTATCAGTCAGGAAGCCCATCAGCGGGCTGACGACGGCATCAAGCACACGCGCCATCGCAAAAATAAACGTTGCCTCAATCGGCGTTAAGCCACAGAACGTGGTGTAAAAATAGAGTAACCAAGCGGCCGTCAGCGCCGTTGTACCAGCACCAAGAAAGTCCCCTGAACCGTAGGCTAAATAGTTAGCCAAACCGATCTTACGCGTTTTCATCGCCATCCTTCCCCGAACATTTTTAATTATGAAGGTGTCACGCTGATACGGTAGCGCCCGGCGATCGTGAAAACCTTTGCGCTTTTGCCACCACGCGCCCCACGCTGGCAGCACAGGGAAGATTGGTGCGATCCGCTTCAAAGATTTTATAAAAAGCCATTTTAACTGAACGAAACCAGCAGTTCGTTTATGGCGATCACAGGATAGAAGATAAGAAGCCAACAGGAAGAAAGGCAGCGTCGCCAACGGACGTTGCCTCGTGATGTCTTGAAAAATGGCGCTTTTTTAGCAGAGACTAGCGCTATTCAGCGTGCTGTAATCGCCACAGAAAGGTTTGCCGCGCGTGGGCTAAGCGCGGCTGGCGCAGTGCACCCGGTACCCAGGCCAGATAGTAATCCAGCTGCGTTGTGCCGACAGGAGGCGGAATAATGGCAAGCTCCCCCGTATCCAGCAGGTCCTGACATAAATACACCGGCATCACTGTCCAGCCAAATCCACTGGTCAGCACGCGGCGCAGCGCACGCAGATCCTGACTCACCACGGCGGGCACCAGCCCCTTCTCCTCCATGCGGTTCTTCTTCAACCAGTGATCGATCAGAGGAAACTCAAGGTCATACGCCAGCATCGGTTCCTGCGCCAGCGCCTGCGGCAGATCGCCCGTCTGCAATAGCCGTTCGACAATCGCGGGAGCCGCCACCGCCTGTAGTGTCGCACTCTTTAACAAATCGCTTTTCAGCCGCTTATCCGTCACCGGGTGTGCCGTTATACCCAAATCACAGTGCCCTTCCAGCAGCATCTGTTTAATCAAATCGCCGTCACCGGTATGCATATGCACCCGCACGCCCGCTTCAAGCAGCGGCAATAGCTGCTCCGACACCACTTCAGCCATGAAATCCGCATGACCAATGATATGCAACGTCCCTGAGACGTCCATTGACCTCGCGCGGGCAGACGCCAGCGCTGCCTCGGCCTCATCGAGCTTGTCCCCCAGATCCGCAGCTAAGTCGTCTGCCGCCGACGTTGGCGTCACACCATTTGCCTGACGCTCAAAGAGACGCCGCCCCACCGCCACCTCCAGCCCGGCAATGTGCTGCGACACCGCCGGCTGAGTCAGATTGAGCGCGCGCGACGCTCCGCTAATCGAGCGCTGCCGATAGACTTCCACAAATGTGCGTAGACGAATGAGTGACATACAGTACCTATAGAGACTGAGATATAAAATTATTTATACCCCTCGAATAATAATCTTGTTGGCGGACGGATCAACCCCTGCCGTATCCTTTACCCCATCTTGAGTGACCCGGAAACCCCGGCTAACTTTCTGTTTTCTCTGGTAATCGACGACTAAAAGGGGACAAAACATGTCGACACAACAATCCAAAAAGGATTTACAAGCCATCCTGAATACGATGAAGCGTGCTCACATTGCATCTGGCCCAGCCGATGCCGCGCTGCGTCAAGATCGCTTACAGCGCAGCATCAACCTACTCCGTGAAAACCATGCGGCGCTCGCGCAGGCCATGAGTGATGATTTCGGCCATCGCAGCCTGTATCACTCGTTCGCTGCCGACATCGGCATCACGCTGAAAATACTTCAGAACGCCATCGACAACGTTGAACGCTGGATGCAGCCAGAATCCGTGGATGAACCGGCTCCCGGCATGCAGGCGTGGATTCAGCATCAACCGCTGGGCGTGATTGGCGTGATCAGCCCGTGGAACTTCCCGGTAAACCTGTCATTCGGCCCGCTGGCTGACATTTTTGCCGCCGGTAATACCGCGATTCTGAAACCGTCAGAACTCACACCGCGTACGTCTGAACTACTGGCAGAACTGATTGCCCACTATTTTGATCCGCTGGAATTGGCCGTGGTGCTGGGGGATGCAGAAATTGGTCAGGCATTCAGCGAACTGCCGTTCGATCATCTGGTCTTTACCGGCAGCACCGCCGTTGGGAAACACGTGATGCGCGCCGCAGCAGAGAATCTGGTGCCGGTCACGCTGGAGCTGGGCGGCAAATCACCGGTCGTGATTGATCGCAGCGCAAACATCACCGAAGCCGTTGAACGCACGCTGACGGTGAAAACCTTCAACGCCGGGCAAATCTGCCTATCACCGGACTACGTTCTACTGCCCGAAGGCCAAGAGCAGGCTTTCCGCGATGCGGCGAAAGCGTTTATGCAGAAAAGTTTCCCGACGCTACAGGCGAACCCGGATTACACGTCTATCATTGCTGACAAGCATTATGATCGCCTGATTCGTATTCTGAAAGAGGCTGAGCAGCAAGGCGCGATCGTCGTCAGTCTGGCACCGGAAGGCGAAGCGTCCTACGATGCGAAAAGCCGCAAAATTGCTCCGCATCTGGTGTTCGGCGTACATGATGATATGACGATCATGCAGGAAGAAATTTTTGGCCCGCTGCTGCCGATTAAAACCTATCAGGCGGCAGAAGAACCGATTAACTACATCAACGCGCATCCACGCCCGCTGGCGGCGTATCTGTTCAGCAACGATGACGCTATGCAGCAGCGTTTCGCTGCCAGAACGACATCAGGCGCGCTGGTTATCAACGATGTGATGACGCACGTGTCTATCGACACACTTCCATTCGGTGGCGTCGGCGCATCCGGCATCGGCGCATATCACGGCGTTCACGGATTCCGCCGTTTCAGCCATGCCAAACCGATTGTCATACAAAGTGAAGATGGCGCGTCTAACCTGACACTGCGTGCGCCTTACCATGAAAAACAAGACGCGATCGTTGCCGTCCTGAAAGGGTAATCGGCAGCTTTCACCCAATCATCCTGCAACCATAGAGAGAAAAATAATGAAAATTTTAATGGTCCTGACTTCTCACGACAAACTGGGCAACACAGGCAATAAAACCGGCTTCTGGCTGGAAGAGTTTGCCGCCCCTTATTACACCTTTAAAGATGCAGGTGCCGAGCTGGTGCTCGCCTCCCCTGCTGGCGGCCAGCCGCCTCTCGACCCGAAAAGCGATCTGGCCGATTTTCAAACTGAACTGACGCATCGCTTTAAAGCGGACCCAGCTGCGCAGCAGGAACTGGCCAATACGGTAAAACTCGATACCGTCAACGAACAGGATTTCGATGCGGTCTTCTATCCTGGCGGTCACGGCCCGCTGTGGGATCTGGCAGAATCGCCAGTCTCTATCGCGCTCATCGAAGCCTTTGTACACGCCAACAAGCCGACCGGGTTTGTCTGCCACGCGCCAGGCGTACTGATTCACGTGAAAGCAGAAAATGGCGACGCGCTGATTAAAGGCCGCAAAGTGACAGGCTTCACCAACGGTGAAGAAGAAGCGGTTCAGTTGACGGACGTCGTACCTTTCCTGATTGAGGATGAGTTCAAGAAACTCGGCGGCCTGTATGAAAAAGGCCCTGACTGGGCACCGTACCTCGTTGAAGACGGCAAGCTGATCACCGGTCAGAACCCGGCAAGCTCGGAAGTGGTTGCTAAAGCGATTCTCAAGCAGCTGGCTTAATCCGCGCTATCCCCTCATTTGTCTGTGTCTAAAAAACAGGGCCGCATCACGATGCGGCCCTGTCATTAAATGAAGCTATCCTACGATACTCTAAATAATTCGAGATGCGTGACAAAACGTTAGCGTTTTGAACAACGCTACGCGTTGACCCTTTAGGGCAAGGCCCATTTATGGCCTTGTAACGCGGCAACTGCACGACAAATCGGTTAGAACCGATTTGAACAGCGCTAGCGCTGGCCCGAAGGGTGAGCTTCATTTATGAAGCTCATTAATCCCCAGGAGCTTACTCAAGTAAGTGACTGGGGTGAGTAAAGGCAACCAACGCACAAGCAGCTTGAAGTATGACGAGTATCATCAGGGTGGAGATAATATTGTATCCACCTGCTGCGCGGTTAAATCGATACCGTAAAAGCGCTGATAGAAATCATGCGTCTCTTTTGCCATATCAATGTGCTGCATCTGCTGCGGATACAGCGTTTTTGCCAGCCAAAGAAACTGCAACGCCTGCTCCGACGTTTCTCGACACCACCAGAACATCCCTAGCGGATTCGCATAAACGCGCCCCTGTTTTACCGCACGTAGCTGCTGCCACTGCGCATCCTGCCGAATCGCCTTCGCATCGTCAGCCCGCATCGTAATAATCACATCGGGATCGGCCTGAAAAATCTGCTCAAGCGACACGGGTGCCGTTGTCACGCCAGAACGGCTAAACCACGGCTCCGCCACGTTGATCGCGCCGCCCAGATCCATCCAGTCCTGATTCAACGAAGGACGCCCCGATGTCGTTAGCGGATCGCCAACCGCATGGTAGACCTTCACACGCTGCTGTGACGAAATATTTTGGATCACCTCCGTCACGCGCCTGACGTTATCCTGATAGTAGGCGGCAAAATCCTGCGCCCGACGCGATGCGTCCGGCCCCAGAACCTCACCGGTAATCAGCGTGCGTTCGACCATTGCCGCCAGCGAGTTATAACGGAGCGGTACAATAGCAATCCCCGCTTTACTCAGCGCTTCCGCTTCAGCAACCGGCACGCTGTCCGACACGAAAAAGACCTGAGCACGACGAGAAATCAGCGCTTCCGTATTAATTCCCATGTTTCCGCTATGAGCGACCAGCGATGCCTGCGTAATGGACGGCACAAACTGGCGGAACAGCGGCATATCGCGCACGAGTTTCGTCGTCCCGACAATACGATCGCCATAGCCCAGCATCGCCAGTATCGAGTTTTGCGCATTCCACGAGGTGGCAACCCGCTCAACCGTCGCGGGCACCGTCACAGTGCGATCGCCGTAATAGTGAATCGTCCGCGTAGCGGGTTCAGGCGTTTCCGCCTGAACCAGATGCACGCCAGAGAAACTCACCGCCAACAACACTAACGCATTGAGCAAATACTCGCGATACCGCGTGGTAAGGTTACGTTTCAACATCACACTCACCAGTCAACGGTCAGAGAAGCGCGAATTTCACGTGGTTCGCCGACAAACGCATTGGCACCGCCGTTAATACCGTCCGTGCTGCCAGGGAATATCGAAGCCCAGTAACGTTCATTGGTGACGTTATTGAGTGCAACACGAAATGCCGCAGGCTTATCGTACAGTTTGAAGCCGTAGCGTGTGCCCAAATCCAGCGTAAAGTAGCTACCCGCCCAGGTTGTGTTGGTGTCATTGGCCGCACGTTTACCGGTGTAGTGAAGATTCGCGATATAGACCAGATTAGGCGTAGACGGATGGCTGTATTCCGTCAGCAGATTGGCCTGAATCTTCGGCACCCCGACCACTCTCTTGTCACGCGTTGCAGCTAATTCGGTGTCCTTCAGCTTGGGATCCAATAACGTCATGCTGCCGTAAAGGTGCAAGCCGGAAAGCACTTCACCATCCGCCATCAATTCCAGACCTGTATTGACCTGATTACCCTGCTCTTTGAATACGTTATCTGAGGCGACATACGCGAAGGGACGTTCCAGACGGAAAATAGCCGCGTTCAGGTTCATCCCATCCCACTGCGATTTCACACCCGCTTCATATTGCGTACTGCGATAAGGCTTCAGCGTCTGCCCTTTATTCACCACATAATCATCTGTTGGCGCAGTGCCGCCCTGTTCCAGTGAATCAGCATAGGCGACATAGGTCATCACGTTAGGCAAGGGCTTATACATCAATGACACAGTCGGACTGGTGCCAGTATCGCGTGTCACTCCACCATCAGAGCCAAAACTGCGTGAGGTGATCCAACTTTGGCTCACCACGCCCATCGCCGACCAGCGTTCGTTGAACGTAACGGTATCGCCAGCGGTGATAGCCTGCTGACTGGTACGGCTGGATTTATAGCGACCCGATCCCAGATAGAAACGCCCATCGCTAGGATCGGTATAACTACGCGGTGAATCAATGGTGCTGTTTCCCAACGGGAAGCGCTTGCTATTCCCCAGTCCGTTATAGATTGTCCATTGGTATCCGGTGGTGCTGAATACCACATCATGAGAAGGCCCGTTCGTATCAATATGGCCGTTCAGTTGCAACGTATTGCTCAATACCTTAAAGCGTCCAGCGGTATAAGGCTGCGTCAGAGAGGTACTCACAGTGCCCTGATTGTTAGTAATCGCATTCGACAGCGAGCGCATACCACGATCGGCAGTTTGATAACCCACCCCGCCCGAGGCATACCAGTTATTGTTGAAGTAGTGCTTCAGGCGTGTGCTGGCGGTTTTCGTCACCAGATCGAGTCCCGCAAAGCTCTGCCCGTATCCCTGTTTTGTCACGTCCGGTGCACTAGGTAACTGAATCGTCGGACCATAGGAAAAGCCACTGGCATAACCCATTTTTCTGAAGCGATACTCGCTGGCGTTAACTTCCAGCACCGTGTCGGGTGAGAGATTCCAGTCAAACGCGACGCTGGCGAGTTGCCGTCTCAGCGTGCTGTTGCTGATACTCCCCTCGCCTTCATCGTGCAGCAGGTTGATGCGATAGCCGAACTGGTTTTCATCACCCAGATGTCCACCGAGATCGGCATGGCCCATCGCAGCGCCTTTACCGGAATAGCCTGCGGTAAAGCGGTTCAGCGTTTGTGCCGTGGGCCTTTTCTGCGTGAAGTTAAACTGGCCGGACGGGCTGGCAGGCCCATACAGTGCGCCAGTCAGGCTGTTAATCACATCCAGCCGCTCCAGCATTTCGACTGGGAATGCCGTGGTAGAAATAATGTTTAACCCATCCAACCGGCTGTTCGCCAGCACATCGCCTTGCATGCCACGGCTTTGCGGGCGGCCAACGTCAATGCCCCCTCGCGCTTGCATCTGGCTGGACGCGCTGTATTTCAGGAGGTCGTTAACGTTCTTCGCCTGCTGATTGGCAATCATGGCTTCCGTCACGGTCGTGGTCGAATACGGCGTATCTAACCGTGAGCGTTTCCCCAGCGGCCCGATCTCCACATCATCGGTCGTCATACCTGCGCCAGCCAGATTCGCATTCGCCTCACTACGTTCCGCTTTGACGACCATAACATCGGCCGCTTTTGCCTTTTCGTTGACCTTGCTTGTTGTCGGTTCGGCGCTCAATACAGGTGGAACAACCACCATCAATGCTGGCAATAACCACTGTGCTTTTTTTCTATTATTTTTTCTTGGGGCTTTCATCTGCTATGTCCCTGTTGGTCAATATTATGTCAATAATCGATATGTAAATTTTTATATATCGCTGCATACTATACAGACATGACAAAAAGAAAATAAGGCGAGTCATAGAGGGATTTATTTTATAAAGCGTTGAATTTTAAAAATTAAAATATAAAAACGGGGAGTATAACCGATACCACAAAGTGGGCAGCGGATATTCAGGAAAAGGAAGGAACAGAGCGTTTTTCAACGTTGCATCGCAACGGATAGAGGGGTGACGAACAGGGATGTCTGCCATAAAAAAATCCAGAAACATTTTCACGCTTCTGGATTTTTAGGGTTAATCACGTTGGTGTAGATCAGGCCGCGTTCTCAGCGAGCTGATGACGCCAGAGACGTAATTATTGGCCTTTAACTTCTTTCAGGCCATTGAACGGTGCAGCATCACCCAGCGCTTCTTCGATACGAATCAGCTGGTTGTATTTAGCAACACGGTCAGAACGGCTCATAGAACCGGTTTTGATCTGACCTGCTGCGGTACCAACAGCCAGGTCAGCGATGGTTGCATCTTCAGTTTCGCCTGAACGGTGAGAGATAACAGCCGTGTAGCCTGCATCTTTCGCCATTTTAATTGCAGCCAGCGTTTCGGTCAGAGAACCGATCTGGTTGAATTTGATCAGGATGGAGTTAGCGATGCCTTTCTCGATACCTTCTTTCAGGATCTTGGTGTTGGTTACGAACAGATCGTCACCAACCAGCTGGATTTTGTCGCCCAGAACTTTGGTCTGGTAAGCGAAGCCAGCCCAATCAGATTCGTCCAGACCGTCTTCGATAGAGACGATTGGGTACTGTTTGGTCAGATCTTCCAGGAAGTGAGTGAATTCTTCAGAGGTGAACGCTTTGTTGCCTTCGCCAGCCAGAACGTATTTACCGTCTTTGTAGAATTCAGACGCTGCACAGTCCATCGCCAGGGTGATGTCTTTGCCCAGCTCGTAGCCTGCTGCTTTTACCGCTTCTGCGATAACGGCCAGCGCTTCGGCGTTGGAACCCAGGTTTGGCGCATAGCCACCTTCGTCACCAACAGCCGTGCCCATACCTTTGGATTTCAGAACTTTAGCCAGGGTGTGGAACACTTCAGAACCCATACGGATGGCTTCTTTCAGCGTTTTAGCGCCAACAGGCTGAATCATGAACTCTTGGATATCAACGTTGTTATCCGCGTGCTCGCCGCCGTTGATGATGTTCATCATTGGCAGTGGCATAGAGTATTTACCTGGGGTGCCGTTCAGTTCAGCGATGTGAGCATACAGCGGCAGACCTTTTGACGCAGCTGCTGCTTTAGCGGCAGCCAGAGAAACGGCCAGAATAGCGTTAGCACCGAACTGAGATTTGTTGTCAGTACCGTCCAGGTCGATCATGATCTTGTCGATGTTCGCCTGATCTTTCGCGTCTTTACCCAGTACAGCCTGAGCAATCGGGCCGTTAACAGCAGCAACGGCTTTCGTTACGCCTTTGCCCAGAAAACGGGATTTGTCACCGTCACGCAGTTCCAGTGCTTCGCGAGAGCCAGTAGAAGCTCCTGATGGCGCAGCAGCCAGACCTACAAAACCACCTTCCAGATGAACTTCCGCTTCAACAGTTGGGTTTCCGCGTGAGTCGATGATTTCACGGCCGATGACTTTAACAATTTTGGACATTAGATTTTCCTCAGTACAAGTTAAACTAAAACTTTAGATAGAACTAAAACCCTAGACGAACAACGCGCGATAGCGATCGCGCGTTGCTGATATAACTCTTACTTCACCTGACGCTTCTGGTACGCGCCAGCGGCTTTCACAAAGCCGGCAAACAGGGGATGTCCATCTCGCGGCGTTGACGTGAATTCCGGGTGGAATTGACAGGCAACGAACCAGGGATGATCGGGTAATTCAACAATCTCCACCAGTTTGCGGTCGGCGGAAAGACCAGCAACCCGTAATCCCGCCGCTTCAATCTGTTTCAACAGCATGTTGTTAACTTCATAACGATGACGGTGACGTTCGATAATCGTCTGCTCACCGTACATCTGACGCACCAGACTGCCTTCGGTCAGATGGCATTGCTGCCCGCCAACGCGCATGGTGCCGCCCAGATCGCTAGCTTCATCACGGACTTCAACATTGCCGTTCTCATCACGCCATTCGGTGATCAGCGCAACCACCGGATACTTACAGTCTGGCATAAACTCCGTTGAGTTTGCGCCTTCCATTCCGGCAACGTTACGGGCAAATTCCATTAATGCGACCTGCATCCCCAGGCAAATGCCCAGATAAGGGATATTGTTCTCACGGGCGTAGCGCGCCGACATGATTTTCCCTTCGACGCCACGATAGCCAAAACCGCCGGGAATCAGGATAGCGTCTAAATCTTTCAATACTTCGACACCACGGGTTTCAACATCCTGTGAGTCGATCAGCTTGATATTTACCGTCAAACGGTTCTTCAACCCGCCGTGTTTCAGGGCTTCAATCACGGATTTGTAGGCATCCGGCAGCGCAACATATTTGCCGACCATACCGATAGTGACTTCACCGCCCGGATTCGCTTCTTCATACACAACCTGTTCCCATTCTGACAGGTTCGCTTCGGGACAGTTCAAGCTGAATCGTTTACAAATATAATCGTCCAGCCCCTGTGATTTCAATAGCGACGGGATTTTATAAATCGAATCAATGTCTTTAAGGGAGATTACTGCTTTTTCTGGCACATTACAGAATAAAGCAATTTTTGCACGCTCATTGGCCGGCACGGTACGGTCGGAACGGCAAATCAGCACGTCGGGCTGAATACCTATGGAAAGCAGTTCTTTAACGGAGTGCTGCGTCGGCTTGGTTTTCACTTCGCCCGCCGCCGCCAGATACGGCACCAGCGTCAGGTGCATAAACAGCGTGTGTTCGCGGCCCACTTGCACCGCCATCTGCCGAATCGCTTCAAGGAACGGCAAAGATTCGATATCGCCGACGGTACCGCCGATTTCGACCAGAACGACATCGTGGCCTTCGCCACCTTCAATGATGCGCTCTTTAATCGCGTTGGTGATATGTGGAATCACCTGAATAGTCGCGCCCAGATAGTCACCACGACGCTCTTTGCGCAGGACATCAGAGTAGATACGGCCAGTGGTGAAGTTGTTGCGGCGCGACATTTTAGTGCGGATGAAACGCTCGTAGTGACCCAAGTCCAGATCGGTTTCGGCGCCGTCTTCGGTGACAAACACTTCACCGTGCTGCGTCGGGCTCATCGTGCCCGGATCCACGTTGATGTACGGGTCCAGTTTCATGATGGTAACGTTGAGGCCACGGGCTTCAAGAATAGCCGCCAGAGAGGCTGCGGCAATGCCTTTACCCAGAGAGGAAACGACCCCGCCGGTCACAAAAATATAATTAGTTGTCATGCTGAACCTGAGAGTTTAGGTTTAAAGACGATGGAGGTACCAAGACGGGAAAGTAGTATACCTGAACCTGATGAACGCCACAAATGTTCGTTTTACACAATGTGGCGATTCCAACACACTCGAAGGCGAGGTAAAACCGCCCTTACCACAACCAATAATTACCTTTAATAACAATGCAATAAACTCATTAAAATCGATAAAAATACGGTTTGTGATTAAAAATGGATTAATGGCCTATTTCCTGTTTTTTCACCTGCTGCCATGCGGCTTCCATTTCATCCAGCGTCGCCTGTTCCAGCGTTTTTCCCGATGCCGTAACGATTTGTTCTACCTCACGAAAACGACGAGTGAACTTGCGATTTGCCGCCTGCAATGCATTCTCAGCCTTGTGCCCCAGGTGACGAGAGAGATTGACTGTAGCGAACAATAAATCACCAATCTCTTCACCTAATTTTTCTTCATCGACAACGGCTTGCCGCGCTTCGTGCATCACCTCGTCGATCTCTTCATACACTTTGTCGAGCACCGGGCCCAGGCTGTCCCAATCGAAGCCCACAGACGAACAACGCTGCTGAATTTTCTGCGCTTTCATCAACGCAGGCAACGCATCAGGAATGTCATCCAACGGCGAATGACGATCTTTCTCCGCACGCTCCTGCGCTTTGGTCTGCTCCCAGTTTGCCAGCACGGCATCGCTGTCCGTCAGCGTCAGGTCGCCGAAAATGTGCGGGTGGCGGCGTTCCAGCTTGTCGCTGATGGCGTTACACACATCGGAGAAATCGAACAGGCCCTTTTCCTGCGCCATTTGCGCGTAAAACACCACCTGAAACAGCAAATCCCCTAGCTCACCGCGCAAATCATCGAAATCCTGACGGCTGATGGCATCCAGCACTTCATACGTTTCTTCCAGCGTATAGGGCGCGATAGTGTCAAAGGTCTGTTTCTTGTCCCACGGGCAGCCATTTTCGGGATCGCGCAGGGTTTTCATGATGGCGAGCAGGCGCTCGACGGGGGGTATATTCGTCAAAGGTACGGTCATAATATTCCTGAAAAAATTTGTGTAAAAATAGCAAAACACGGCAGCCAACTTCGGCTAAAAAGCGCCAAGACATCACTATTTTCATTTCAACGGCGTAGAAAATTGTGCTGAGATGCACATGACCGCCGAGTGAGCCGCATGGATGCGGCGAAAACCTGTGCCGCGTAGGACAAAAACGTCAAAAACGTTTTTGAACAGCACTTGTGCTGGCCCGAAGGGCGAGCCCCATTTATGGGCGAGTAAACGCGTCACAGGTGGCTCGACAGCGGACATGTTCATCGAAGGAACCGCAACGCGGCACAATTCTCGCCAAAAGCCTGGGTTCTGAGGGATGCGGCGTCTGAGCATCCCTCAGTCGGGCGTGGCAATGGTGCCACAAAGAACATTACAGCTAATCACGCACGAAACCTTTCACCACACCCGCACAAGGTTTTCAACTGGCTGATGGTGAAATCAATATTTACGCTCCTTGCTGGCGCCGCGCGTCGATCACATCCGGCAGTTGGTTGAGTTTCGCCAGAATGCGGCTTAGCACCTGCAGGTTGTAGATCTCGATATCCATATCAATCGTGGCCAGTTGCTGCTTGGTGTCGCTACGGCTGGCGACACCCAGTACATTGACCTTCTCATTCGCCAGAATCGTGGTGATATCCCGCAGCAGCCCGCTACGATCGTTGGCAATCACCCTCACCACCAGTGAGTAGCCGCTGGAGTAGCTTTCACCCCAGACAGCATCGACAATGCGTTCCGGCGAGCTGGCGCGCAGTTCGTCCAGCTGTTCACAATCGGCACGGTGAATCGAAATTCCCCGTCCGCGCGTGATAAATCCGGTGATCTCATCGCCCGGAATCGGCTGGCAGCAGCGGGCAATGTGGTGCATCAGATTGCCGACACCTTCTACCACCACGCGGCCGTTGTCTTTCGTGTTGCGTGCCGCTGGCTGATGCGATTTTTGCGTCAGCTGACGCAGCGCTTCACGATCCAGCTCTTCTGCGCTCGGCTGTTTTAACTGCGATTGCAGGAAATTCACCATCTGGTTCAGGCGAACATCACCGCCGCCGATAGCAGCCAGTAATTCATCCAGCGAATTCACGTTGTAACGTGGCAGCAGCAGTTTTTCGGCTGCTTTCAGGCTGACACCCAGATGTGCCAGTTCGTCATCCAGGATCTGTCGACCCGCCAAAATGTTCTTGTCGCGATCTTGCTTACGGAACCAGTTCTGAATCTTCGAACGTCCGCGACTGGTGGTGATATACCCCAGATTCGGGTTCAGCCAGTCACGGCTCGGGTTCGGTTGCTTCTGGGTGATGATTTCAATCTGATCGCCCATTTGCAGTTGGTAGGTAAACGGCACGATGCGTCCGCCGATTTTCGCCCCGATGCAGCGGTGCCCGATATCACTGTGGATGTGATAGGCAAAATCCAACGGCGTGGAGCCTGTGGGGAGATCCACCACATCGCCTTTCGGCGTAAAGACATAAACCCGATCGTCAAACACCTGGCTGCGAACTTCGTCCAGGACGTCATTCGAATCCGCCATTTCTTCCTGCCAGGCAAGCAGTTTACGCAGCCAGGCAATGCGGCCTTCGTAGCCGGAACGTCCGCCCACGGAGGTGCCTTCTTTGTATTTCCAGTGTGCCGCCACGCCCAGTTCGGCATCTTCATGCATCTGCCGTGTACGAATCTGGATTTCGAGCGTTTTCCCGCCGGGCCCTAACACCACGGTGTGGATGGACTGATAACCGTTTGGTTTAGGGTTAGCGACATAGTCGTCGAACTCGTCCGGCAGATGGCGATAGTGGGTATGCACGATACCGAGCGCGCCGTAGCAGTCCTGCAAGCGCTCAACGACAATACGTACCGCACGCACATCGAACAGCTCATCGAACGACAGCGCCTTCTTCTGCATCTTGCGCCAGATGCTGTAGATATGCTTGGGACGACCGTAGATCTCCGCCTGCACGCCCTCTTCTTTCATCGCGTTGCGCAGCGTTTTGACAAAATCGTCAATGTACTGCGCGCGATCGATACGGCGTTCGTGCAGCAGCTTGGCGATTTTTTTATATTCATCAGGATGCAGATAGCGGAAGCAGAAATCCTCCAGCTCCCACTTCAACTGGCCGATACCCAGGCGGTTAGCCAGCGGCGCATAGATATTGGTACACTCTTTGGCCGCCAATACCCGTTCTTCTTCCGGGGCATCCTTCACTTCACGCAGGTGCGCAATTCGCTCCGCGAGCTTGATCACCACGCAGCGGAAATCTTCCACCATCGCCAGCAGCATGCGGCGGATGTTATCGACCTGCTCAGACGCGCCGGAATCATTCTGCGTCGCTTTGAGCTGGCGGATTGCATCCATATCGCGCACGCCATGCACCAAATCAACGATGTTTTTACCAAACGCGGCTTCCAGCGTCGCCTCGTCGACCACGTTCGCATCGGCCAGCGGAAAGAGCAGCGCCGCGCGCATGCTGTCATTGTCCATGCTGAGCGTGGACAGAATTTCCACCATTTCAATGCCGCGCCACAACAGTAGCGATGCATCGGCGTGATCTTGCGTTTGCTGCTCACAGTAACGCCAGGTTTCGGCTAAACGTTCACACGATTGCTGGCTGGAAATACCCAGTGAAGCAATCCACGCGTCAGGGACAAATTCACCTGCCGTATTCAAATGCGCACTTCTTACCGCAACCATAATTTCTCCCTACGTTACCCTTCACCTTGCAAACGACGCCGCTTTGCTGCCTGTTACGCCTTTCGCGTGCCGGTATCGTGCAAAAACAGTGCCATCGACTCAAGGTGACCGGTATGTGGAAACATATCCAACATGGCGACATTCGCCAGCCTAAAACCTGCGGCCAGTAATACTTTGCTGTCGCGTGCTAGCGTCGTGGCGTTACAGGAGACATACACCACGCGTTTCGGTGCCAGTCTGGTTATCTGCTCCATCACGCCTGCCGCGCCTGCACGTGCCGGATCAAGTAATATCTTATCAAAACCCTGAGCCGCCCACGGCTGCTGGGTGACGTCATCTTCAAGATTTTGGTGAAAAAATGTGACATTGGACAGCCCATTGCGTCGGGCATTCTCGCGTCCTTTCTCAACCAACGCGGTCACACCTTCCACGCCGACGACGCTAGCGGCGCGCTGTGCCAGCGGTAGCGTGAAGTTACCCATGCCACAAAACAGATCTAATATTCTATCCTGTGGTTGCACATCCAGCCATGTCAGCGCCTGCGCGACCATCTGCTGGTTCACCGCGTCATTGACCTGAATAAAATCGCGCGGGCTAAAGGCCAGCGTCAGCCCGGCAACGTGATAAACCGGTTCTTCACCCTGTAGACACGTCAGCGAGTCGGCATCCGGTGCCAGATAAACCGAAACGCCCTGCTGCTGCGCAAAATCACGCAGCGCCTGCTGATCCGATGCATGCAGTGGATCAAGGTGCCTCAGCACCAGCAGCGGACCGTTCTCCGCCTGCACCAGTTCCACATGCCCAAGACGCTTCACCGCCTTTAATCGGCTCAGGCAGTCGCGCAGCGGTTGCAGCAGCGCTTCAAGCTCGGGGCGCAACACCGGACAGACTTTGATATCCACCAGATCGTGAGAATTTGACTGCCGATAACCCATCAACAAGCGCTGCTCTTTTGCCTGAAAGTATAACGCAAGCCGCGCACGCCTCCGATAGGCATAAGGTGTGCCGGCAATCAGCGAGGCTTCAGGCAGCTCTGCGCCTGTTTCCCGCGTCATCAGGCGCACCAATGCAGCCGTTTTGCTGCTCTGTTGCAGCGTGATGTCTGCGTGCTGCTGCTGGCAGCCGCCGCAGCGGGTAAAATGGGGGCACGGCGGCGTAACACGCTGCGGGCTAGGCGTCAGAAGGCGTTTCAGTTTTGCATGCGAAAACTGACGCTTCTCTTCCGTCAACTGAACCTCGGCCTGCTCTCCCGGCAGTACACCCGTGACAAACACCGTCTTGCCTTCGTGACGCGCCACCCCCTGCCCAAACGGATCAAGCGACGTGACCGTAACAGTGAGGTTCTTAGCAGGAATCGCTTTCCGGGTCGTCACACGCCGGTTTGGAGAGTAGAATTGCGCCATAATGTACTATCGATTTTCTCTTGAGTTGAACGGCTGTACCCGAATACCCGTCATACTTCAAGCTGCATGTGCGTTGGCTTTCCTCGTTCACCCCAGTCACTTACCTAAGTAAGCTCCTGAGGATTCACTGTGTCGCCGCCTTCCTGCAACTCGAATTATTTAAGGTATAACTAATGACATAATAGGGTGCCTAGCATCCCCTAATTCTCCCACATTGGAACCCCATGACCAAATACAGTCTTCGTGCACGGATGTTGATACTGATTTTGGCACCGACGCTGATGATCGGGCTGCTGCTGAGTTCGTTCTTCGTCATTCATCGTTACAATCAGTTGCAGTCGCAGTTGGCCGATTCGGGTACCAGTATCATTGAGCCGCTGGCGACCATCAGCGCTTACGCTATTACCCATCGCCAGATGGACACGATTCCCGCGTTAATCAATACGCTTCATCGCCGCCACTCCGCGATTATTCGTACCATTAGCGTGTTCGATGCGCGTAATCAGCTTCTGGCGACCACCAACGTACGCAACAACGTGACATTGCAGCCGCTCAGCAGCGATGCGCTTGCGCACAATAAACTGCACCTGCACCACACGAATGACGCGCTGATTCTGCACATGCCGATCGTCAATGACAGCGAATTCATGCCGGGCGGAACAACACCGGTGCTGCCCGGTACCGCTACACCTCTCGGCTATCTGGTGATCGAGCTGGATACCAGCACCATTCGGCTTCAGCAGTATCAGGAAATCTTCATCGCCGCGCTCCTGCTGCTGCTCTCTCTGGGTGCCGCTGTCATCTTTGCCTATCGTCTGATGCGGGATGTCACCACCCCGATTCGTAATATGGTGGATACCGTTGACCGCATTCGCCGTGGGCAGTTGGATAGCCGGGTCGAAGGTTACATGCTCGGCGAACTGGATATGCTGAAAAACGGCATCAACTCGATGGCAATGTCGCTGACCGCCTACCACGAAGAGATGCAGCAAAATATCGATCAGGCGACCTACGATCTGCGGGAAACGCTGGAGCAGATGGAGATCCAAAACGTCGAGCTGGATCTGGCCAAAAAGCGCGCGCAGGAAGCGGCGCGCATAAAATCAGAGTTTCTGGCAAATATGTCGCACGAACTGAGAACGCCGCTGAATGGCGTGATCGGTTTCACCCGCCAGACGTTGAAGACGCCGCTGAACACCACGCAGACGGACTATCTGCTCACCATCGAACGGTCCGCCAATAACCTGCTGAATATTATTAACGATGTGCTGGATTTCTCGAAGCTGGAAGCCGGAAAACTGGTGCTGGAGGATATTCCTTTCTCGCTGCACAACACGCTGGACGACGTTGTGATGCTGCTGGCGCACACGGCACATGAAAAAGGATTGGAGCTAACGCTCAGTATTCAGAATGACGTGCCCGAACAGTTTGTCGGCGATCCGCTGCGGATACAGCAAATCATCACCAACCTGCTGGGCAATGCGATCAAATTCACTGAACAGGGCAATATCGATATTCGGGTGGAGAAGCGTCGACAGGAATCTCATCAGGTGCAGCTAGAGGTGCAAATACGCGATACCGGCATCGGTATCGCCGAGTTACAGCAATCGCAGCTGTTCCAGGCTTTCCGTCAGGCCGACACCAGTATTTCACGCCGTCATGGCGGTACGGGGCTCGGGCTGGTCATCACCCAGCGTCTGGTCAAAGAGATGGGGGGCGATATCAGTTTCCAGAGCCAGCTCAACAAGGGATCGACCTTCTGGTTCCACATCACGCTGCCGCTCAACCCGCACGCTATGCCGACCGAGCCAGCCTACACGATGCTGCAAGGCAAACATCTGGCCTACGTTGAGTACCATCCCATCGCTGCGCAAGCCACGCTGGATATCCTGAGCCAGACGCCGCTTATCGTGAGCTACAGCCCGACGTTTGAGCAACTGCCGGAAGGGGAGTTCGATATCCTGCTGCTCGGTATTCCCGTGCAATATCGCAACACCCTGCTCGACTACACGCCCAGACTGCGCGATATCTGCCGCCGCTCGCCTTGTGTGATTCTGGCGCTGCCCAGCCTCGCGCAAATGGATGCCGAGCAGTTGAAAACCTTCGGCGTACATGCCTGCCTGAGCAAACCGCTCGCCGCGTCACGCCTGCTGCCGCTGTTACAGGACAGTACGCTGTTCCAGCTCTCTTTTCTGCCGGACGATGCCGCACCGAATCAGGGTGTCGTACGCCATCCCGCCCGTTTGCCGCTGCGCGTGATGGCGGTGGATGACAATCCGGCTAATCTGAAACTGATAGGCACGCTGCTGGAAGAGCAGGTCGAGACGATTATCCTGTGCGAAAGCGGACAAGATGCGATTGCACAGGCAGAACTGAATCAGTGCGATATTATCCTCATGGATATTCAGATGCCGGGTATGGACGGCATTTGCGCCAGCGAGTTGATCCGTCAGATTCCTCATCATGCCACCACGCCGATCATCGCGGTGACGGCGCAGACCATGACCGGTGAGCGCGAGCATCTGCTGCGTTCGGGTATGGATGACTATCTTGCTAAACCGATAGACGAACAGATGCTGAAAAGCGTGCTGACACGTCATGCACGGCAAGATCCGTTGAAGCGCAATCAGGGCGATATGACAGGATTACTGAACGAGCACGACGATAGCCAGCTATCACTCGACTGGGCGCTGGCGCAGCAACAGGCGGCCAACAAACCAGAACTGGCGCGTGACCTGCTGCAAATGCTGTTGGATTTCTTGCCGGAGGTTCAGCGGAAGATAGAAAACGTGCTGAAGGGCCAGACGGATGATGGCATCATCGAGCTGGTTCATAAACTGCATGGCAGTTGCAGCTACAGCGGCGTTCCGCGTCTGCAACGCATCTGCCGCTATCTGGAACAACAGCTGCGTAAAGGCGTTCACGCCAGCGATCTGGAACCCGAATGGCTGGAGCTGCTGGACGAAATCGACAACGTCAACAAAGCCGCCCAACCGCATATCAACCCTATGCATTCGTAATCAATATCCCCACGTCATATTTTATGTGGCTGTGGAGACAGTTTCGTGCGCTTTGCTGTTATCCGGCGTAAAAAATTATGCTGAGGAGATAGCGGGCTTCGGATGAGCCGCAGGGACGCGGCGAAAGCTTGCGCCACGTCAGACAAAAACGTCAGAGACGTTTTTGAACAGCACTCGTGCTGGCCCGAAGGGCGAGCCCCATTTATGGGGCGAGTAAACGTGTCGCAAGCGGTCCGTTAAGCCAGATACCGACGAAGGCACCGCGTCAGCGGCATAATTTCCCGCCTAAAGCCTGGGGTCACGGGGCGAGCGGCGTTTGAGCCGTCCCGTGTCGGGCGCGTGCTGCGAAGTAGCATGAAATAGCCGTATTGTGGCGCACGAAACCGTCTCTCAGTCTGCATAAAATATATAGATAAGGCACTGACTAACCGTAGCGCCATCCCATCACGATGACGATCAACGCGATACCGACTGCGCCAGTCGGATCGTGGCAGCGATATTACGTGCCGTCATCCGTACATTCTCTGCCGCATTATCCAGTGCTTCTTCGAGTGAGCAGATGTTATAAAGCACGCTGAATACGGCATCCAGGCCATGTTCATGCACCACGGCGACATCTGCCGTCAGGCTGCCAGCAATGCCAATCACCGGTTTATTATACTGTTTGGCAACCCGCGCCACGCCAATCGGTACTTTGCCGTGGATCGTCTGACTGTCGATGCGCCCTTCCCCGGTAATCACCAGCGTGGCATCTCGTACCAGTTCATCCAGCCCCAACGCTTCAGTGACAATCTCAATGCCCTGACGCAGCTCAGCACCGCAAAAGGCCTGTAGCGCCGCCCCCATACCGCCCGCCGCCCCCGCACCGGGAACGTGTTCCACGTCCATATCCAGATCGTGGCGAATCACCGCCGCATAATGCTTCAGCGCATTATCCAGCTGTTCAATCATCTCCGGCGTTGCCCCTTTCTGAGGGCCAAAAATCGCCGACGCGCCCTGTTTCCCCGTCAACGGGTTAGTCACATCGCAGGCCACTTCAAAGCGACAATTTTTAATACGCTCATCCAGCTCGCTGATATCGATGCGTTCAAGTTTGTCGAGTTCACCACCGCCAAAACCAATCTGTTCGCCCTGCTTATCCAGCAACTTCGCGCCCAGCGCCTGCACCATGCCTGACCCACCGTCATTGGTTGCGCTTCCGCCAATCCCGATGATGCAGTGCCGAACACCGTGATCCAACGCACAGCGAATCAACTCGCCCGTGCCATAGCTGGTGGTTTTTAACGGATTACGCAGTTGCGAAGGCACCCGCTCCAGACCACTTGCCGCCGCCATCTCAATAAAAGCCGTTTTTTCATCGCCAGACAGGCCAAAGAACGCATCGATGTTATCGCCTAACGGTCCTGTCACCTTAACATTCACAATCTTGCCATCGGTCGCAGCGACCATGGCTTCAACGGTGCCTTCCCCACCATCTGCAACAGGCAATTTGACATAGCAGGCATCGGGAAATATTTCACGAAATCCCTTTTCAATCTGCGTAGCAACATCTTGTGCAGACAGGCTTTCTTTATAAGAATCCGGTGCGATCACTATTTTCATAAACGATCCGATTTCATCAACGTTCCGATTGCATCAATAATCCGCGCGCTCATGAAACGGCGCTTATACCTGCCAACGTTCAGGGCAGAAGATCCTGAAACCCAGTAGGTAGATCAGAGTGATTATCTGCCAGTCGGCTGGCATCCTGTGCCAGCCTCGTGACTATCGCTTCACGGCTTATCGCGTAACTTCAACTTTGGCCAGCTTCTCGTAGTAACACGCCAGCGCACTGTGGTCGGCCGATCCCAGATCGTCCGCTTTCAGTGCCTGCATCATTTCCATCACCGCCGCGGTTAACGGCAGCTGTGCACCAACGCCGTGTGAGGTATCCAGCGCGTTTGCCAGATCCTTGATATGCAGATCGATGCGGAAACCTGGCTTAAAGTTACGATCCATCACCATCGGAGCTTTCGCATCCAGCACGGTGCTGCCCGCCAAACCACCGCGGATCGCCTGATAAACCAGATCCGGGTTAACGCCTGCTTTCGTTGCCAGCACCAGCGCTTCAGACATGGCGGCAATGTTCAGCGCCACAATCACCTGGTTCGCCAGTTTGGTCACATTACCCGCGCCGATATCACCGGTATGCACAACGGAACCTGCCATGGATTTGAGAATCTCAAAGCAACGGTCAAACTGCGCTTTGTCGCCACCGACCATCACGGACAGCGTGCCGTCGATCGCTTTAGGCTCACCGCCACTGACCGGCGCGTCCAACATCGCGATCTCTTTCGCCGCCAGTGCGGTAGCAATTTCACGGCTGGCAAGCGGGGCGATTGAGCTCATGTCCACCACAATGCTTCCGGCGCGCGCGCCGTCGATGACGCCGTTTTCACCCAGCACCACGTCTTTAACGTGCGGAGAGTTAGGCAGCATGGTGATGATGACATCGCACTGCTCTGCAACCTGTTTCGGCGTTTCAGCCGCTGTAGCACCCGCTGCAACCACTTCCGCGACCGCGTCCAGATTTCGATCCATCACGACTAATGAGTAACCTGCTTTCAGCAGATTTTTACTCATCGGTTTTCCCATAATGCCCAATCCAATAAAACCAATTTTCATCGCCCTAACCTCATTGTCTGATGTAGATATCTCTTCAATTCACGATGAACCCGCCTCATGGCGGATCCGATTCGCACGGAATGACTGAATTTGCTGACAAAGTACGCCGAGCAATGGCAATGGGTAGATCGTAAAGACGCTGCAAGTACGTCCCTGTAAGCTCGAGCCGCGCCATCCCTGGCGCGGACGCTTTACTCTTCTATCCCATTACCATCGTTCTCGTTCCGTAAATAGGTTTGTCAACGGCCTGAATTACTTCTTGTACTTGTCGCTCAGCGCCTGTGTTGCGCTGCGGAACACGCCCAGATCGCTACCGACTGCAACGAAGCTTGCGCCCCATTCCAGATAGCGACGCGCATCGGCTTCAACCGGAGCCAAAATGCCGCACGGCTTGTTATGCGCCGCGGTACGATCGAAGATGTGGCGGATCGCCTTCTGCACCTCAGGATGGTTAGGCTGACCGAGATAGCCCAGCGCCGCAGACAGGTCGCTCGGGCCAACAAACACGCCGTCTACGCCGTCAACCGCGATAATCGCATCCAGATTGTCGAGGCCATCCTGACTTTCGATTTGCACCACGACGGTAATGTTGTCGTTAATCTTGGCGAAGTAATCCGGTTCGGTGCCATAGCAGTTGCTACGGTGCGCCACGGAAACCCCGCGAATTCCCGCTGGTGGATAACGGGTTGATGCAACCGCACGCGCGGCTTCTTCCGCCGTTTCCACGAAGGGAATCAGGAAGTTATTGAACCCAATATCCAGCAGTCGCTTAATGATGATCGGCTCATTGCACGGCGGACGGACGACGGGTGCGCTGTGGCTGCCTTTCAGCGCCATGAGCTGAGGAATAAACGTCACGATATCGTTAGGCGCATGCTCTCCATCCAGCACCAGCCAGTCGAATCCCGCCAGCCCCAGCACTTCAGTTGAAATCGGGTTGCCCAGCGCACACCAGCAGCCAATCAACGTTTTCCCCTGCAGCAAATCTTGGCGAAAACGGTTAGGTAACAGCGGAGTCTTCATTTTTTATCCTCGGTCATTCCAGCGCCGCTTGCCTGAAGCGGCGCGCTCAAAAAACGGAAAATCAGAACGTTAGCGAACCAGACACGGACGTTTATTATCAAACGTCCACTCAGGGATAAGGTACTGCATTCCCATGGCGTCGTTACGTGCGCCTAATCCCATGTTTTTATACAGTTCGTGTGCTTTCATCACCTGGTCCATATCCAGATCGACGCCCAGACCCGGTTTCTTCGGCACTTCCACCATGCCGCCAACAATCTGCAACGGTTCTTTCGTCAGGCGTTGGTTGCCTTCCTGCCAGATCCAGTGCGTATCAATCGCCGTAATCTTGCCCGGCGCAGCCGCGGCGACCTGAGTAAACATGGCCAGTGAAATATCAAAGTGGTTATTGGAGTGAGAACCCCAGGTTAAGCCCCATTCGTGGCACATTTGCGCCACGCGAACGGAACCTTGCATCGTCCAGAAATGCGGATCGGCCAGCGGGATATCGACCGATTGCAGCGAAATGGTGTGCCCCATCTGCCGCCAGTCGGTGGCGATCATGTTGGTCGCGGTAGGCAGCCCCGTCGCACGACGGAATTCCGCCATGACTTCACGCCCGGAGAAGCCTTGCTCCGCGCCGCACGGATCTTCCGCATACGCCAGCACGTCGCGGAGCTGTTTGCCCAGACCGATAGCTTCATCCAGCGACCAGGCACCGTTGGGATCCAGCGTGATACGCGCCTGTGGGAAGCGTTTTGCCAGCGCGGTAACCGCCTCGGCCTCTTCGCTACCGGCCAGTACGCCGCCTTTCAGTTTGAAATCGTTGAAACCGTATTTTTCGTACGCGGCTTCAGCCAGACGCACGATGGTCTCTGGCGTCAGGGCTTCTTCGTGACGCAGGCGATACCAGTCGCATTTCTCATTAGTCTGGCTCTGGTAAGGCAAGTCGGTTTTATTACGATCGCCGATGTAGAACAGGTAGCCCAGCATCTCGACGGCATCACGCTGTTGACCATCGCCCAGCAGCGAGGCCACGCTGACGTTGAGGAATTGCCCCAGCAGATCGAGCATGGCGGCTTCGATCCCTGTGACGACATGGATAGTGGTACGCAGATCGAACGTCTGCAAACCACGCCCAGAAGAATCGCGGTCAGCGAACTGCGCACGCACCGCCGTCATCACGTTTTTGTATTCGCCCAGCGTTTTTCCCACCACCAGCGCGGCAGCATCCTCCAGCGTCTGACGGATTTTCTCACCGCCGGGAATTTCACCGACACCGGTATTCCCGGCGTTATCTTTCAGAATCACAATGTTGCGAGTGAAATAAGGTGCATGTGCGCCACTCAGGTTGAGCAGCATACTGTCGTGACCTGCAACCGGAATAACCTGCATGTGAGTAATCACCGGCGTTGAACTTTGCAATGTCATTTTCTTATCCTTTCTCTCTCATTTTTCTATGTAGGGTTAGCGGCCAAAAACCGGGCGTTTACGATCAAATTTCCAACCAGGAATCAGGTACTGCATGGCGACGGCATCATTACGTGCCCCGCTCGGTAATTTTTTGTACAAATCGTGGGCTTTCATGACCTGTGCCATATCCAACTCAACCCCCAGACCGGGGCGATCAGGCACCTTAATTTTGCCGTTGACGATTTGCAGTGGCTCTTTGGTCAGATGCTGCCCTTCCTGCCAGATCCAGTGCGTATCAATCGCCGTCGGGTTGCCCGGTGCCGCAGCCCCCACATGCGTGAACATCGCCAGAGAAATATCGAAGTGGTTATTGGAATGGCAGCCCCACGTCAGACCCCACTCATCACACAGTTGGGCGACGCGCACCGCACCGTGCATCGTCCAGAAATGCGGATCGGCCAGCGGGATATCGACCGCCTGTAGCATCACGGCATGGTTCATTTCGCGCCAGTTGGTGGCAATCATGTTGGTCGCTACTGGCAGCCCGGTGGCGCGGCGGAATTCCGCCATCACTTCACGGCCGGAGAAACCTTGTTCGGCACCGCACGGGTCTTCCGCGTAGGTCAGAATGCCCTTCATGTCTTTGCACAACCCAATCGCTTCATCCAGCAGCCAGGCACCGTTTGGATCGACGGTGATACGCGCATCCGGGAAACGTTTCTTCAGCGCCTTCACGGCATCGATTTCCTGCTCGCCGGGCAACACGCCGCCTTTGAGTTTAAAATCTTTGAATCCGTAGCGGTCAGTTGTGGCTTCGGCCAGACGCACAATCGCTTCGCTGTCCATCGCCTGCTGGTGACGCAGGTGATACCACTCGTGCTTGCCTTTCTCACCAGATAAATAAGGTAAGTCCGTCTTCGTGCGATCGCCGATATAGAACAGATAACCGAGTACGGTGACTTCATCACGCTGTTTACCGGGTCCCAGCAGCTCGGCAACGGGAACACCCATGAATTGCCCCAGCAGATCGAGCAGCGCCGCTTCGAGTGCCGCCACCGCATTCACGCGCAGCTCAAATGTCCAGGCACCTTTGCCGAAGGAATCAAAATCAGAAGATTGGTTGCCGACATGAATGTCATGAACCAGACGGTTCATACGGGCGATTTGCTCGCCTTTCACACGGGGAATCGCCTCAACCAGCGTGTTGTAAATGACTTCACCACCGGGCGCTTCGCCGACACCGGTATGCCCGGCGCTGTCGGTTAAAATGACGAGGTTACGCGTGAAGTAAGCACCATGTGCACCGCCGATGTTCAACAACATGCTGTCATAGCCCGCAACGGGGATGACTTTCATGTCGGTAATCACAGGCGTCGCTGAAAAGTTTGTCATGACAGGCTCCCGTCATGAATGGCGCGCACAGAATTGACGCTTAGGTTTCCGATGTGTGCCACAACGCAGGGGCGCGCTGAGGCGGATGAAAATAATTCAGTCATACAGAAATAAAAAAAAGATGGTGCACCAGTAGATGATTTCATGTTGTTTTCCTACTTTATTAGCGCGACCTTGTTTTTACTCTGATTTGAACTGAACACTGCTTGTAGGGTTATCAGAATAAAAACAGGTTATAACGGTCCCGATACCGAAATAAACCAGTCAGGAAAGCGATGCTGTACTCCGTACCGCCTTACCAACCTCAGTAAAAAGTATAAGTTTTCTTATTTCACAACTCATTGGGCAATAGCACAGCATTCCCTGTCGAAATGCAGATTAAATATGTCATTATCACAGGCCAATGGGAGGTGTTTCACGAAAACCGGGAAAAGCGAATTTCCGCCTTATAAACACCGAAATACGTCTTCCCAGCAGCCGATTTCAAAGAGATAAAACCTGGATTTCCATGAGATAAATAAACGGCAAGCCTATACCCTAAATAATTCGAGTTTCAGGAAGGCGGCAAGAGAATGAGTCCCGATGAGCTTACTCAAGTAAGTGATTCGGGTGAGTAAGCGCAGCCAACGCACATGCAACTTGAAGTATGACGGGGATATAGCAAAACGCTGCGCCATCAGTACGATAGCGCAGCGTTTTGTGTTATTGCCTATATTCAGATTAATGCAGTAACGACTGGCCTTAATTCTTAACGAACGGCTTCAATTCGATACGTTTAATATCTTTCACAATGAACAGGTAGCTAAAGATCGCAACCAGCGCATGAATCCCGACATACACCAGACCACCATTGAAGGAACCGGTCATTCCGATGATGTAGCCAATCGCAATCGGCGTCACGATACCAGACGCGTTACCGAACATATTGAACAGCCCGCCGCTTAACCCGCTGATTTCTTTCGGTGCGGTATCGGCCATAACCGCCCAGCCCAGCGCACCAATGCCTTTACCGAAGAAGGCTGCTGACATCACTGCAATAACCACCCACTCGGTTTCAACGTAGTTACAAATCACCATCGACATGGAGAGCAACATACCGAGAACGATGGGCGTTTTCCGGGCAAAGGTCAGTGAATTGGTCCGGCGCATCAGGTAATCGGAAATCACGCCACCCAGAACGCCCCCGACAAAACCACAGATAGCAGGAACCGAGGCGACAAATCCCGCTTTGAGGATCGACATACCGCGAGCCTGAACCAGATAAAGTGGGAACCAGGTGATGAAGAAATAGGTCAGTGCGTTAATACAGTATTGACCGATATACACACCCAGCATCATACGGGACTGCATTAATTGCTTGATTTGGTGCCATTTTTCGCCTTTTTCGGTCGCTTTCTTTGTCCCTTTGGCGTCCATGTTAATTAGTGCGCCACCGGCTTCGATGTAGTCCAGTTCGGCCTGATTCACACCAGGGTGATCTTTCGGATCGTGGATCACTTTCAGCCAGATGAAGCTCAGAATGATACCCAATCCGCCCATGAACCAGAACACGTGCGCCCAGCCAACTGCCTGCGTCAACCATCCCATGATCGGTGCAAAAATGACCGTGGCAAAATACTGTGCCGAGTTGAATATCGCAACGGCAGTACCACGTTCTTGTGCAGGGAACCAGGCAGCGACAATGCGGCTATTTCCTGGGAAGGAAGGCGATTCACACAAGCCGACCATAAAGCGCAGGAGGAACAGAGAAATAACAATGCCCGCGCCGCTGAAGATATCGACAAAGCCTTGTAATAAGGTAAAAAGCGACCAGGTCAAGATACTGTAGAAGTAGACTTTCTTTGAGCCAAAGCGATCGAGCAGCCAGCCCCCAGGTATTTGCCCAATAACATAGGCCCAGGAGAACGCCGAGAAGATATAACCCATCCCCACCGCGTCCAACCCAATTTCCTTAGACATTGCTGAGCCAGCAATGGACAAGGTCGCACGGTCTCCATAGTTAAATGACGTGACAATAAACAACATCACGACAATCCAGTAGCGGGCGTTTGTTCTCTTTTGTATCGCGCCAGCTGCTGAGCTTACTGTATTCATGATGAACTCCTGCTTCAATCGCGGTTCGCTCATTCATTCCGAATAACAGATAACGGTGTAGGGTTATCAGAATGAAGATCAGTGGATAGTTAACATTCCCATTTTTATTTTTTTTGCGAATAGCCAGGCTATATAGCATCAGAGTAATTAGCTGACATATTCAACTCGCAGGAACATTATAATTTTTACCCGCTGACTGCTCACTAGATAAAAGCACAACATTAAAAATGTCCTTTTGAATATGTTGGTGCACTTGCACGATATAATGCGAGGTATTTCACGAAAAACACCGCCGTTCTCTTTTTACATTTATACACATTATTGTCATTTCCTCCTGAAAAAACCGTACGCAGTCAGAATGTGATCAAACTCACCGAAAATTGGTTCTTCGCCTGATAAATCCGAAACAAAAAGCGCTGGCTTAGGTCAATTGCATAATGTACGAGAAGAGAACCTCACGTATACTCGTTAGCGAGCAATGAAATAATAGCGTGATAATAGTTATCACCGCGTTTCTGATAAACCAATAATAAAGGCTTGCATCATGTCAGATAAATCAGAAAGTAATGCTGCACAAGAGCAGCCACTTTATATTAAGGTTCACGATTCTGATAATGTTGCCATTGTTGTTAATAATAATGGCTTACGTGCTGGAACCCGTTTTAATGACGATCTGGAATTAATTGAGCATGTTCCGCAAGGTCACAAAGTAGCCCTTGTGGATATCGCCAAATCAGGCGCCATCATCCGCTATGGTGAAATTATCGGGTATGCGCTGCGCGATATTGCCAAAGGAAGCTGGATCGATGAATCGCTGGTCGAGTTGCCTCAGGCTCCCGCGCTGGAAACCCTGCCGCTAGCGACCAAAATTCCCCCTGCTCTGCCTGCGCTGGAAGGTTATACCTTTGAAGGCTACCGCAACGCCGACGGAAGCGTAGGGACGAAAAATCTGTTAGGCATCAGCACCAGCGTGCACTGCGTCGCGGGCGTGGTGGACTATGTCGTCAAAATTATCGAGCGCGATTTATTACCGAGATATCCCAATGTGGATGGCGTGGTCGCACTCAACCATCTTTATGGCTGTGGCGTAGCAATCAATGCCCCCGCTGCGGTGGTTCCTATCCGTACCATTCACAATCTGGCGCTGAACCCGAATTTTGGCGGCGAGATATTGGTGGTCGGCCTGGGCTGTGAAAAATTACAGCCGGAGCGCCTGCTGGAAGGAACGTCTGACGTACAGGCCATCTCCCTTGACGACACCAGCATTGTCCGCTTGCAGGATGAACACCACGTGGGTTTCAGATCGATGGTGGACGACATTCTGACGATGGCAGACAAGCACCTGCAGCGGCTGAACAAACGTCAGCGTGAAACCTGCCCGGCCTCTGAGCTGGTTGTCGGCATGCAGTGTGGTGGCAGCGATGCTTTCTCCGGCGTGACCGCGAACCCAGCCGTTGGTTTTGCATCCGACCTGCTGGTACGCTGCGGCGCAACCGTCATGTTCTCCGAAGTGACCGAAGTGCGCGACGCCATTCATCTGTTAACGCCACGCGTCATCAATGAAGAAGTCGGTAAACGCCTGCTGGAAGAAATGGCCTGGTACGATAACTACCTCGACAGCGGGCAAACTGACCGTAGCGCCAACCCATCGCCGGGCAACAAAAAAGGCGGCCTCGCGAACGTGGTGGAAAAAGCGCTTGGTTCCATCGCCAAATCCGGCACCAGCGCGATTGTCGAAGTCCTGTCCCCCGGACAGCGTCCAACCAAACGTGGCTTGATTTACGCCGCAACACCGGCCAGCGACTTTGTGTGCGGTACCCAGCAGCTTGCTTCCGGTATCACCGTGCAGGTCTTCACCACCGGTCGCGGTACCCCCTATGGCCTGCTGGCTGTACCCGTCATCAAAATGGCGACCCGCACTGCATTGGCAAACCGCTGGCACGATCTGATGGATATTGATGCCGGTACGATTGCGACCGGAGAAGCCACGATCGAAGACGTAGGCTGGCAGCTTTTCCACTTCATTTTGGATATCGCCAGCGGCAAGAAAAAAACCTGGTCCGATCAATGGGGGCTGCATAATGCACTGGCCGTCTTCAATCCAGCGCCAGTAACCTGATTACCGTTCTCCGCAGGCCAGCGTCATTATCTGGTCTGCGGATAGCGTTATTTGATCTAAAATAAATTCAGCGTTAATAAAAACGAAAGAAAGGCGGTAATTAAAAGAATAAACAGCAGAGCAGCAACATTTAATTTCATTCACGCAAAGAAAAAATAAAAAAAACTTAACAAGTCATTCTTCTTAGCGTCAAATTCATCGATTCCAAAACATCTTTTAAGAAAAATCCCTATTTTACTTCCTACCTATTTTTTAATCATTTTTTACCAATTATTTATTGCTAATAAAATGAATCAATTGACAGATAATCGCCCTCATCATAAATTTACGCGTGCTGAAAAAGCGTGCTAACACTGATGAAATATTTGTTACAAAATCGCCATCACGCACAATATAGGGTAAATAGGCCGATCATTATAAATAATGCATAAAATTATTTTATATAAATGAACGAGTCACCCAAAAAATTTCAGTATACCCATTTGAATAACTTGAATATTTACACAGCAATATGCCTGACAGATTTCACGGGACGAACCATTCGGCAGCGACACGGCGTTTCAGCCTCTGTAATAACCAGAGCGACTGAGGCGAGAAAAGCGGCCAGCATGTCTGAACCTGGAAACTGAGCGGGATACGTACGCCGGGGTTTCTAATGAGATTAAATACACCTGTTACACAGCAGGAGTATCTGTTAGACATGGACACCATATTGATGTCCACGACAAATATTCACAGCCACATTACCTATGCCAACTCTGCCTTCATTACGGTTAGTGGTTTTTCCGAAGAGCAGCTCATCAATCAGCCTCACAATATTGTGCGCCATCCTGACATGCCCGTTGAAGCCTATGCCGACATGTGGTTTACGCTGAAACAAGGCGATAGCTGGACTGGGTTAGTTAAAAATCGTCGCAACAACGGTGATCACTATTGGGTTCGCGCTAACGTTACGCCGGTCTACCAGCAGGAGCAGCTCGCAGGCTATATTTCGGTACGTAACACGCCCAACGCCGAAGAAATCAAGTCTGCCGAAGCGCTGTATAGCGCCGTGCAGAAAAAACAGGCGGGCAGCCGTAAGTTCTACAAAGGATTAGTCGTTCGCACCGGACTCTTTTCGCCACTGTCGCTCTTGCAGAAATTGTCAGTCCGCTGGCGCCTGCGCATTGCGGTCTTAGCGGTGGGCCTCATTCCCGCACTGCTTGCTTTCAGCGGTATGAATCCGCTGTGGCTGCTGGCACTGACGCTACTACTCATCGTCATCATGGATCAGTTTCTGCAACAGCAAATTGCACAGCCAATCAGGATGATACTGAAGCAGGCTCAGCATGTGGTATCAGGCCGTAAAGTAAAGCATGTCCACCTGAACCGGGTCGACGAAATTGGCTTGCTGCTACGCTCTGTTAACCAGTTTGGCCTGAACCTGCATTCGCTTGTCGGCGACGTCAGTACACAGGTAAACGGCATCACCAACGTCAGCCATAAGCTGGCGGAAAACAATGTCGACCTGAATACCCGCACGGAAGAAACATCGGCCAATCTGCAACAAACCGCCGCCGCCATTGAAGAAATTACCGTTGCCGTGCAGCAAAGTGCAGAAACGGCGGCACAGGCCACCATCATGGCAGAAGCCGCCAGCGGTACCGCGCTTAAAGGTGGCAACATCATGAAGGAAACCATCGGCATGATGGATTCCATCTCCAGCGCCAGCGATAAAATCGTTGATATCATTGGCGTGATAGACAGTATTGCCTTCCAGACCAACATCCTTGCGCTGAATGCGGCCGTTGAAGCCGCTCGTGCAGGCGTACAGGGGCGCGGATTTGCGGTGGTGGCCGCTGAGGTTCGCAATCTGGCACAGCATTCCGCTTCTGCGGCCAAAGAGATTAAAGCGCTGATCGATGCCAACGTCGAAAGTGTGAAACAGGGCAGCACAATGGTCGAGAACGCGGGCAAACATATCAGCGACATTGTTGATGAAGTCTTGCAGGTCTCCACCATGATCAAAGAGATCAGCAACGCAACGCATGAGCAAACCTCAGCATTGGGCCTGATCAATACCTCTATTGCGCAGATAGAACAAATGACACAGCGCAACACCGATATGGTTACGCACTCAACAGAAGCCGCTGAAGGGCTCAACCTTCAGGCAAGGCGGCTGAATAGCGCGATTAACGTGTACGGTAGTTAACTAACGTCATCTCATCCATTGCGGCAAGGGAGTAGAAAAGCCCCCTTGCCCCCCTTTATTTCCCTCCTGTAAACGCATATCCCCCTCGTAGTTTTGTAAGCTTTTCGTAAAGAAAAGGGCGAGACTGCCGATAATCACTGCAGAATTGACTTATTTCAGGAGGAAGTGATGGCCAATGATATCAGCCGGATTACAATGAATACGGTATCAAACGTAGCGGCGGCCTCTACGGCCAGCAAGTCTGGATCTAATACGGAGGGTAAGGCTGCATCGACGAGTGATAGTAAAGCTGCGCCTTCTGGCAGTAGTGCTGCTCAACAAAAAATTGCCGCAATACAACATCAGATCAAACAGCTGACCAAAAAGCTAAAAGATCTGGGCACATCGGCCGCCAATGCGCAAAGTGAAGACGAGCGTAAACTCATCAAACAGCAGCAGCAGATGATTCAGGCACAAATCCAGGCGCTCTATGCCGAAATTGCCCGCATCCAAAAAGAAGAAGCGGAAAAGAAAGCGATGGAAGCTGCATCAAAAACAACATCACAACAAACTGTAAATAAAGCCAAAAAAGGCGGTGTTGATATCTACGTCTAACTGCAATATCTGGCGTATCCCCCTGCTTCTTTTTCTCCCTTTCCTGACTGATACATTTTGTTACATGAGCTGTCAGGAAAGTGAGCATTTCATGTTTCATTGCCAACAATATCCCCTTCGAGAAAGTGCTTAAATTGCCGATGCACAGGCATCTAGCCCAAGTCATTCGGGTATCAACCCTAAATAATTCGAGTTTCAGGCAGGCGGTAAGCGAGGGAGTCCCGATGAGCTTACATAAGTAAGTGATTCGGGTGACTAAGCGCAGCCAACGCACATGCAACTTGAAGAATGACGGGTACATCGGCATCTTTTCAGGAGGGAAAATGTCAAACACCATCAGTAGTATCAGCGTATCGACAACCACGGCAAGCAGCAGTAAAAGCAGCAACACCTCAGAGCAACAGATTGCGCAGCTCACCAAGCAGGTTCAGGCGCTTACCAAACAGGTGAGTAAACTGACCGAATCCGCTTCCAGCGCAGAAAGCGACGAAGAACGTAAACTGATCGAACAGCAGCAGCAGGCCATTCAAGCGCAGATCCAGGCGTTACAGGCACAAATTGCCCGTTTGCAGAGTGAAAAATCGGAACAGCAGTCTGATTCCTCTGCTTCGGCTCAAAGTGCTAAACAAGAAGGCGTTAACCGCCCGACAGCAGATAACCAGATTAATATCTACGTGTAGTCTGCGTCAGGGATGGGGTAGCTAGTCAATGTGAAAGGTCGCTTCATTGAAGCGACCTTTTTCGTCAGAGGTTACGACAGGAAATGATAATCAGGAGCGGGACCGCTTCAGCGGCGTAACCAACCCTTGCAGACCTTCTATCTTGATTGCCAGCGTAATCTGCATCAATTCCCCTAAGCGACCTTTAGGAAATTCATCCTTGCGGGAGAACCACAGCAGGTACTCTTCCGGTAAATCGATCAGCACTCGCCCTTTGTATTTACCAAACGGCATCTGCATCGTGGCAATGTCTATCAGGTCTTCTTTTTCCATCCGTTTACGCCCCCAATAGTCGGATCATTTCCGCCTCATCGATCACTGGGATCCCTAGTTCCTGCGCCTTCGCCAGTTTAGAACCCGCGGCTTCACCCGCAATCACCATATCGGTTTTCTTCGAGACGCTGCCGCTTACTTTCGCCCCTAACGCCGTTAACCGATCTTTGGCTTCGTCGCGGGACAGAATACTTAGCGATCCGGTCAAGACCACCGTTTTCCCCGCAAATGGGCTGTCGATCTCTTCCGCATTGACCACCTGAACCTCAGGCCAGTGAATGTTGATGCCGGCGGGATCGGTCAGTTCGCGGATCACGGTTTGGTTGTGCTCTTCCTCAAGGAAATGACGCACATGCGCGGCAACGACTTTACCGACATCCGGCACCGCCAGCAGCGCGTCTTCATCGGCAGCAAAAAGCGCCTCTAGCGAACCAAAATGAGCAGCCAGATTAGCCGCCGTCGATTCGCCAACGTCACGGATCCCCAACGCATAGAGGAAACGTGCCAGCGTGGTACTTTTCGCCTTTTCTAGCGCATTGACCAGATTCGTCGCGGATTTCGGCCCCATGCGATCCAGCCCCGTCATGATCCCAGCGCTCAGACGAAACAGATCGGCTGGCGTCTTGACGTACTCTTTTTCCACCAGTTGATCGATGATCTTATCGCCCATGCCTTCCACGTCCAATGCGCGACGAGAAACAAAATGCTTCAGTGCCTCTTTGCGCTGGGCACCGCAGATCAGGCCACCGGTACAGCGCGTGACGGCCTCGCCCTCTACGCGTTCAACGTCAGATCCACACACGGGACAGGCTGCCGGGAAAACGATCGGGCGCACCGTTTCTGGCCGCTCAGATTCCACGATGCCGACGATCTGCGGGATCACATCCCCCGCTCTACGCACAATGACGCGATCGCCAATCTGCAAACCTAGCCGCTCAATTTCATCCGCATTATGCAGCGTGGCGTTGCTGACGATAACCCCAGCCACGGCGACCGGCTCCAGACGCGCAACGGGCGTGATTGCGCCTGTCCGCCCAACCTGAAACTCGACATCGCGCACCCAAGTCAGCTGTTCCTGCGCCGGGAATTTAAAAGCCACCGCCCAGCGAGGCGCACGGGCAACGAACCCTAACCGTTCCTGCAGTTCCAGAGAGTCAACTTTGACAACCACGCCATCGATATCAAAGCCTAACGCGCTACGTGTCTGCTCAACCTTACGATAAAAATCGAGTACCTCGGCCGGACCAGTGCACAGCTTAATTCTGTCGCTAACCGGCAGTCCCCAATTCTTGAACTGCATCAGTCGCTCCCAGTGGCTGGCGGGCAACTCACCGCCTTCCAGCAGACCGACGCCATAGCAGAAGAAGGTCAGCGGACGCTTAGCCGTAATGCGCGGGTCAAGCTGGCGCAGCGATCCGGCGGCAGCGTTACGCGGGTTGGCAAACACTTTACTCCCCGTACGGCGAGCCTCTTCGTTCAGCTTTTCAAAACCGCTGTGCTTCATAAACACTTCACCGCGTACTTCAACACGGCGCGGAATATTGTCACCCTCAAGGCGCAGTGGAATCGCTGCAACGGTACGGATGTTACTGGTGATATTTTCCCCGGTCGTGCCATCTCCGCGCGTGGCCGCCTGCACCAGAACACCGTCTTCATATAACAGGCTGACGGCTAAGCCATCCAGTTTCAGCTCGCAGCAGAAGGTCAGATCGTCACCGTTCTTCAGCCTGTCGCCAATTCGCTTGCTGAAGGCCAGATAGCTTTCCTCATCAAAGACGTTATCCAGCGATAACATCGGCACTTCATGGCGTACCTGCTCAAATGCCGCCAGCGGTGCCGCACCCACGCGCTGCGTGGGAGAATCGCTGGTCACCAACTCGGGGTGATCCGCCTCTAACGCTTTCAGTTCCTGCATGAGTTTGTCATATTCGATATCAGGAATTTCGGGCGCATCTTCAACGTGATATTTGTATTCGTGATGGCGTAAGACCCGGCGCAACTCCGCTACCCGCAGTGCGGCCGCATTCACTTCGGCTGGTTCTTTCTTCACTGGTTTCATACCTGTTTTATCTGACGTGTCGCCCTGTCGGCGTCGTGATTGTTATGATTCTCGCCCGTGATGTACCAGAGCGAGAATCATTAGCTTGCGGACTAACGGCGCCGAAACCTTTCGAGCACCGTCAGTTTTATTTCATTTAAGATTTAGACGTGTTGGCTTTAATCGTGTTGATGATGTTCGTCGTGGAACAGCCGTCCTCAAAGTTCAGGACTTTCACTTCACCGCCGTTGGCCCAGACTTCTTCACTACCGGCGATTTCATGTGGCTGGTAGTCTCCGCCTTTCACCAGAATGTCCGGCAGAATGCTGGCAATCAGGCGCTGCGGCGTATCTTCTTCAAACGGCACGACCCAGTCGACGGCTTCCAGTGCACCCAGCACGATCATCCGCTGCGGCAGCGGGTTGACGGGACGAGTCGGCCCCTTCAGACGCTTGGTTGAGGCATCGCTGTTTACCGCAACAATTAATCTGTCGCCAAGTTTGCGGGCGTTTGCCAAGTAAGACACGTGTCCGGCGTGCAGAATATCGAAGCAGCCGTTGGTCATCACGATCTTTTCGCCACGCTGACGCGCCAGTTCAACGGCATGCTTCAGCTGTTCTTCGGTCATTACACCAAATCCGGTGTCGGCACGGCCGCGGATAGCATTTTCCAATTCAATCGGCGTGACCGTAGACGTACCCAGCTTGCCGACGACGACGCCTGCGGCGGCATTCGCCAGGAAACAGGCCTCTTCCAGCGGGTTGCCTGCCGCCAGCGCAGCGGCCAACACACCGATTACGGTATCGCCCGCACCGGTCACGTCGTACACTTCCTGCGCCTGCGTCGGCAAATGCAGCGGTGCTTTGCCCGGCTGTAGCAGCGTCATCCCTTGCTCGGAACGGGTAATCAGCAACGCGGACAGATCGTAATCGGCCACCAGTTGCATACCGCGCTCAACCAGCTCGTCTTCCGTTTTGCAACGCCCTGCCACCGCTTCAAACTCAGACAGGTTTGGCGTCAGCAACGTCGCGCCACGGTAACGGGCAAAATCCGTGCCTTTCGGGTCGATCAACACCGGAACGCCAGCCGCTTTTGCCGTCTGAATCATGGTTTGCACATGCGCTAATGCGCCTTTCGCATAGTCAGACAGCACCAGCGCGCCAATTTTTGGCAGCGCCAGTTGAATACGCTCGATGATCGGCTGAGGATCAATCCCTTCAAATCCCTCTTCGAAATCCAGTCGGATCAACTGCTGATTACGCGACAGCACGCGCAGCTTGGTGATCGTCGGATGCGTAGGAACCGCGACAAAGTCACACTTCACATTCACTTCGCCAAGTTTGGCATTCAGTGCGCGAGCAGCATCATCAATGCCCGTTAACCCCACCAGACGCGACCCCGCGCCCAATGCAGCGATGTTCATGGCGACGTTCGCCGCGCCGCCGGGGCGCTCTTCGATCGTATCCACCTTGACCACAGGCACCGGTGCCTCCGGTGAAATTCGGCTGGTCGGCCCATACCAGTAACGATCCAGCATGACATCACCCACCACTAACACACCCGCTTGACGGAAATCAGGCAGCGTCACTTTCATCCTCTACTCCAGGCTTATTTCGCATAATGCGCGTAATAATATCATAGGCACGTATCATACACGCCACTGCCGCGCGGCTCTAAACCGCACGACACATTTGACCAATAGATAGAAGGAACTTACGCTCCCACCAGCCACTTATTCCAACTCACCAGCACCTGCTCCCGCTCCGCAACAAACCGATCCTTGCTGACCCGACCGGACAGCTCTTGCAAAGCCAGATGGTGCAGTTCATTGCGCATGGTGACGTAGGCCAGCTTGAGCGCGTTGGCTTCGCTCTCTTCCATCACGCCATATTGCGCCATCAGTTCCAGAATACGCACATTGTCTGACCAACGGGTCAAACGCGGTTCCTGAGCGGCGTAACGCAGCATCAGATATTGGGCAATGAATTCGATATCCGTAATACCGCCCGCATCCGTTTTGATGTCAAAGAGTGCTTTATCTTTGTTCGCCAGATGCTGACGCATTTTTTCCCGCATTTCTCGCACTTCGGTTCGCAGCGTCTCCGCGTCACGCTCGGCGCACAGAATGCTGCGGCGAATAGATTCAAAGGTCTGCTGCACGCCGCTTTCGCCGTACACCATACGCGCGCGCACCAGCGCCTGATGCTCCCACGTCCATGCCTCATTGCGCTGATACTCATCAAACGCTTCTACCGTACTCACCAGCATCCCCGCCGCGCCCGATGGCCGCAGACGGGCATCCACTTCATATAAAATGCCTGATGACGTCCGGGTGCTAAACAGATGCATCACTCGCTGTGCAAGGCGCAGGTAAAACTGACGACCATCAATACTGCGCTCACCATCCGTCATCACGTCTGAGGGACAATCCAGCAAGAATACCAAATCCAGATCGGAGCTATATCCCAGCTCCCAGCCGCCAAGTTTGCCATAGGCAATAACGGCAAACCCACGGCCTTCACGGTGCTGCAAATGGGACGGTTGGCCATAGCGCGCTACCATCTGTCCCCACGCCTGCTGAACCACCGCCGCGATAATCGCTTCCGCCAAATACGTTAAGTGATCGCTCACTTTCATCACGGGCAGTACGCAGCCGATATCCCCTGCGGCGATGCGTAGCTGCTGCGACTGCTTGAACTGGCGAACCGCTTCTAACTGCTGTTCTTCATCATCCTCAGGAACGCGCATCAAATACTGACGTAGCTCATCGGCATACGCACCCGGTGCCGTCGGCTGATACAGCGTTGACGCATCGAGCAGTTCATCCAGCAGCAGGGGATAGCGCGCCAGTTGGCTGGCAACCATTGGCGACGCCGCGCACAGGCGAATCAGTTGGCCGAGCGCCGCACGAGACTCCAGCAGCAGTTCGAGATAGGTGGTGCGTGTGACGATCCCCAGCAGCAGCGGCGTCAGACGAGACAGCACCGTATCTGCTTCCTGACGAGCGCAGACTTCCGCCAGCAAACACGGCATGAGCTGATCCAGCACGTCTCGCCCGCGCGGCCCTATCGTGCGTTTCGCCACATCGTGGCGGAACTCCACAATCGTCCGCATCAGCTTTTCACGCACGTTTTCCGAGAGATGCGGCGTCAGCGGAGCCAGCTCGCCATCATCCAGCGTGTCCTGCCATAGGCTGCTATAGCTGCTATGTTCAGGGATGTCATTATTGTCCGGCGCATCATCGCCAATCAGGTCATCAAATACATGGCGCACCGCCTGCATATGCTGTTCCAGCATGGATTGCAGCGCGTCCCAGTTATCGAAACCCATTCCCCATGCCAGCCGCTGCTGATTCAGCTCATCACCCGGCAAGGTTTGCGTCTGCTCATCGGCAATCGCCTGCAACAGGTTCTCTAAACGGCGCAGAAACAGATAAGAAGTACTGAGATCGAGCACCTGCTGCGGCGTTAATAATCCCAGAGTGCCGACATGCTGGAGCGTAGGCAGCAGCGAGCGCCCCTGCAATCCTGGTTCACGCCCGCCACGAATCAGTTGGAAAACCTGCGTGATAAATTCGATTTCACGAATGCCGCCCGCACCCAGCTTGATGTTATTGCGCAGATCCCGGCGACGCACTTCGCGGGCAATCATGCTCTTCATATTTCGCAGCGACTGGATCACGCTGAAATCGATATAGCGACGGAAGACAAAGGGCTTCAGCGTACTGCGCAGTTCCTGACTGTAGGCATCGTCCATTCCTCCCATCAGGCGCGCTTTGACCATCGCATAGCGTTCCCAGTCGCGGCCTTGTTCCTGATAGTAATCTTCCATGGCCGCAAAGCTGAGCACCAGCGGGCCGCTGTCACCAAAGGGACGTAGCCGCATATCCACGCGATAAACAAAACCATCAACGGTCGGCTGATCCAGTACCTTAATGAGCCGCTGTCCCAGACGCGTGAAGAACTGCGCGTTATCCAGCTCGCGTCGTCCGCCTTGCGTATGACCATTTTCGGGATAGACGAAGATCAGGTCGATATCCGAAGAGAAGTTAAGTTCTCCCCCACCCAGTTTTCCCATGCCAAGAATCAGCAGAGGCTGAGCCACGCCCTGCGCATTGCAAGGTGTGCCCCACTCGCGACAACAGGCCTGATATAGCCAGCTTCTGGCCGCCACGATCACCACTTCTGCCAGTTCACTCAACTGACGCAGCGTGTGTTCCGTGGTACTGGTTTGCAGCGCCTGCGACCACGCAATTCGCGTCAGCATATGGCGACGAAACCGGCGCAATGCCGCCATCAACGCATTTTCATCGTTAATATCGACCAGCGCGTTATTCAACCAGTCAGCGTAATGCTGCCACTCTTCGGGCTGCGGCGGTTGCTGATGAATCCCTTGCCACCAGTCAGGATGCAGTGCAAGCGCATCGCTGACAAAATCGCTCAATGCCAGAACAGCAGAGTCACTGTCGGTTATCGGTTCATCAGGTGCGGCTTCCCGCAAACGCGACAGAGCACGCTGAGATTGTTCCGTCAGAAGCACAGGTAAAGCGGGCAAAGGAAGTATCGACATGGGGGTTCCCTTGATGCGCCGCCTATCCTCACTGACAAGCGGCAGTTAACGGTTACTGTGATGGTCCGCCGCTATGTAGCCAGAACGGAGACAAGTTCAGCACCTCTTTACGGTAGGCTTCCAGATAGGCAGAAGGAGCCTGCCCGGCAGCGAGCCGCTCAATTTCCTGGAGTAACGCCCGCCAGTGTGAAATGTAGGTTTCCACCTGCTCCGCCGGATAAGCGCTGGATAAGAGAAGAAACGCGTAGATATTCCGTTGCAGACGAGGGATTTGCTGTTCGTACTGCGCTTCCGTCAATTTAGAAGAAAAGGCGCTTTTCAGATCCGCGGTGCTACGGCTTAGCATAATGTCGGCAAAGCGTTTGAACGAACCCTGTAGTTTAATGCGATCTTTATTATCCATATGGTCACGCCAGCCAGACTCAACCAGCCAAGAAGTCAGTACCAACTTACTTTGCAGATAGTCGACGCTGTAGCACACTTCCGCACCGTCGGAGCTTTGTAGCCGAGCCTCCAGAGTGGCGAGTGCAGAGCGAAAAAGCGTGGTGACCTTGCGTAACACGACACCTCCCACCAGCACCAGCATTTCGCGCATCATCGCGCTGGCCTCTGGCAGGGCTTCACGGGCAGAGGCATTCCCTCTTACCCACAGTTCTTCGTGGTATTGCCAGTGACTCAACCCCAGCTCCAGCGCTGCGCGGATGGCCTGATCGATATTGGTTTTTGGATCCACAACCAATCGAGTGAGAGGCTGACACTCGCGAACGGGATTACCTTTAGCCAGATGATATCCGCGCGCCGCCTTACTCAGGCTGCCTTGGCGCATACCACCAAACTCTGCGATTTCCTTTGCCAGCTCCAGCAGATGGGTGGTCTGCCCAATCTTAAGTTCCATCTCCAATTCGCACAGCGGTTCACTCAAGTCGCCTGCACGAATCTCACCGCGATCTAAGGCAACCTCAATCACGCTTTGATAGTAAGTAAACACCCACTTTTCACGCGTAAAATCCGTACTAAACAGCGGATTGAGCGAGGATCGCAGTTCCACAACATCGCAATCTTCCGGCCAGACTTCCGCAGGAAACAGGCTGAGATCCAACTCAGCTTTCTCCAGCTCAACGTTATATTCTGGGTGTTGATGCAGCCCGCCAATCACCTTACCAGCCGTTTTCGCCGTCATTTCGTAGCGTTCATTTTCGCCACGAATACGCAGGCCGATGCCATTGCGACGCAGGTAATTATCCGCCGTTTCATAATAGGTATTGCTCAGACGCTGAGCACGCATGTGCTCATACTGACTGTAATCACTTTCCCAGTCAGCCAGTTGCGTCAGCAGCGATTCAACGCTGTCGGGATGAACAATAAACTTCAGCTCAATTTCTTCACTCATAGCATTCACAACACCAAGACCACGTTCATTATCATGTCAGTAAATAACATTTTACTTCAGCTTACTACTCTTACCGCACACACTCTTTTTCACCTGCGAACAAGCGCGCATTTCTTATGCAAACCTGCTATCAGTGACACCGCTTTCCCCCGCTTAAACAGGCTGCCTGCCGCCTTCTAACAACCTATCCCAGTAGGCATTATTGGTGTGAAATAGCTCTAATGGGGAGGTTCTAAGACTGTTCTCATTTCGGTTTATACATTGCCTCGTCAGACTTAAGCCTCTACTATCGGACCACCATTAACGCAACATGATGATCTTATGCAGAAATTAGGCTTACTCTGTTTTACTTTATTTTCTCTCACGCTGAGCTGGACCGCACAGGCGGAAGAAAAACGCTACATTTCCGATGAGTTATTGACGTATGTCCACAGCGGCCCTGGCAATCAATATCGTATCGTCGGCACACTGAATGCAGGTGCAGAGGTCACGTTACTCAGCGTTAATGAGAACGCGGGCTATGCGCAGATCCGTGATGACAAAAACCGCACCACCTGGATTCCTCTCGACCAGCTTAGCAATACGCCGAGCCTGCGCACGCGGGTGCCGGAGCTGGAAAATCAGGTTAAAGACCTGACTGACAAACTGAATAATATCGATCAGACCTGGAACCAGCGTACCGCTGATATGCAGCAGAAAGTCGCTGCCAGCGATAGTGTTATCAATGGATTACGCCAGGAAAATCAGGATCTGAAAAATCAGCTTATCGTTGCGCAGAAGAAAGTCAGCGCGGCGAATGTCCAACTTGATGATAAGCAGCGCACCATCATTCTACAGTGGTTTATGTATGGCGGCGGCGTTGCTGGCATAGGCTTGCTGCTAGGTCTGCTGTTGCCGCACATCATCCCCCGCAAAAAGAAAAATGACCGTTGGATGAGCTAATCAGAACATGTGCCTGCTTCTTGCAGGCATTTTTCTTTGCAGCCAACGTAGCGGCGCAAAGATGGTAGTATGTAATGAAGTATTGGTTATTGATTCAGGAGCCCGACGTTGAAGATTTACCTTGTCGGCGGCGCTGTTCGGGACAGCCTGCTGGGTTTACCCGTCACCGAGAAAGATTGGGTGGTGGTCGGCGCGACGCCGGAGAACCTGCTCTCGCAGGGCTACCAGCAGGTTGGAAAGGATTTCCCCGTCTTCTTACACCCCGTTAGCCGCGATGAATACGCTCTCGCGCGCACCGAACGCAAATCTGGCAAAGGCTATACTGGGTTTGTCTGTCATGCCGCACCCGATGTCACGTTAGAGCAGGATTTGCTGCGCCGCGATTTGACCATCAATGCCATTGCCCGCACCGAGCAAGGCGACCTTATCGATCCTTATCACGGTCGTCGCGATCTTGAGAATCGCGTGCTACGCCACGTCTCCGACGCATTCAGCGAAGATCCGTTACGGGTGCTGCGCGTCGCCCGTTTTGCCGCGCGTTTTGCGCATCTCGGCTTCCAGATTGCCGAAGAAACCATGGCGCTGATGCAAAAAATGGCGCATGAGGGCGAACTGGCTTACCTGACGCCAGAGCGCGTCTGGAAAGAGACGGAAAAAGCGCTCGGTACCTCGTCGCCAGATGTCTATTTTCAGGTGCTGCGAGACTGCGGCGCGCTGGCCGTGCTGTTCGCTGAAATCGATAACCTGTACGGCGTGCCCGCCCCCGCTAAATGGCACCCGGAAATCGATACCGGCATTCATACCATGATGACAGTGGCGATGGCTGCTCGTCTCAGCCCTGAGATTGACGTACGTTTTGCTACGCTGTGCCACGATTTAGGAAAAGGGCTGACGCCGCCTGAACTCTGGCCGCGTCATCACGGGCATGGCCCGGCGGGTGTCAAATTGGTTGAAGCACTGTGCCAGCGCCTGCGCATCCCTAACCCGATTCGCGATTTGGCAAAGCTGGTTGCGGAATATCATGATCTGGTTCATACCGTGCAGGTACTGCAACCCAAAACCCTGCTGAAGTTATTTGATGCGATTGACGTCTGGCGCAAGCCACAGCGTCTGGAGCAGTTAGCGCTCACGAGCGAAGCCGATGCCAGAGGCCGTGCCGGTTTTGAAGAGAACCCGTATCCACAAGGCGACTATCTGCGTGAAGCCTTCCGCGTCGCCAGCCAGGTCAGCAGTGCGGATGTCGTCGCCGATGGATTTAAGGGCATTGACGTGCGTAACGAACTGGCACGCCGCCGCATTCATGCACTGGCAGACTGGAAAGCACAGCAGCCAGATTCATCAGGCGCGTCCTGAAACAAAGAGGCCACGCTAATGCGTGGCCTCTTCTCTATCACGGTCGACCTAAAATCGACGTTCTCAGTCTTACATAAACACCATGTAAACCACGCCCGCGACGATAAAACGGTAAATCGCGAACGGGACAAACGAGATGCGTTTGATGATTTTCAGGAAGGTTTTAATCGCAATCAGCGCCACGATAAAGGCCGTCACGAAACCAACGGCAAACATCGGCACATCGGCCAGCGACAGGAAATGCCAGCTTTTATACAGATCCAGAACGGTCGCGCCCATCATCATGGGAACCGCCAGAATAAAAGAGAACTCAGAAGCGGCATAGCGGCTGACGCCCATCAGCATCCCGCCGGAAATGGTCGCCCCTGAACGTGAAAAGCCGGGCCACAGCGCCAGACATTGAAAACAGCCAATCATAAATGCCTGACGATGCGTGATGTCATCCAGCCCGACAGCACGCGGCTGTTTTGGCTTGAACCATTCCGCCGCTAACAGCAGGAAGCCACCGATCACCAGCGCATACATCACGTTCTGCGGATAAAACAGCGACTTGATGACGTCATGAAAAATCAGACCAAGCACCACGGCAGGAATCATTGCCAGCAAGATGTGCGTCAGTTTCAGACGCCCAGAGGTTTGTCCCTCGTGTGGAACTTCTCCGAAGTGAATCCCTATCAGACCAAAGAGGCGGCGCCAGAACATCACGACAACGGCCAGAATCGAGCCAAGCTGAATGATAACTTCAAACGTCTTGGCTTTCTCATCAGCAAACCCTAACCAATGACCAACGATAATCATATGCCCCGTAGACGATACGGGCAAAAACTCGGTCAGTCCTTCAACCACGCCAAGAATAAATGCGATTAGCAATGAATGCAGGTCAGTCATCTAAAAATCCTTGCCTCTAATAAAAACGAAAAATGCAGCGCACAAAAAAGCGGCTGCGTACTTCCGCGAGCCGCTATAACTGGCTTATAGACTATTTGGGTTACGGTTTAGTTGCACGTAAATCAGTATTTATTCTGTTAAATCAGATTTATCGTGTACCGCGCTCAATGATGACGCCTACTTGACGTGCCTGTGCGACGGCACCCGGCTTGCTGAGCTTGATCCGCAGCCAAGGGATCGAGAAGCGCTGCATCAGCATGTGTGCGACTTCTTCGGCAACGCGTTCCACCAGAGCAAAGCGCTGGTTTGCCACGTGGGCAATCACCGCCTCGCTGACATCGGCATAGCTCAGGCAGTCATTCACATCGTCACTGGCAGCTGCCTGACGGTTATCCCAGCCCATTTCGATATCGAACACCAGTTTCTGCTGGATGGTCTGTTCCCAATCGTAAACACCAATAGTGGTGATTACAGTAAGTTCTTCAATAAATACGATATCCATCACGCCATTCTCTGTTTTTGTCGCTGTCGGATACCACTTCCGACGGAATGTGCGTATTATCCACAGATGAGAAGAGTAAAACGACCCTTATTAAACGTCTCTCTATACAAACTAAACGGAATAGCGTTATGAGTGTTACCGCGCTTGGTATGATGTTAATCGCGTATCTGTGTGGCTCTATTTCCAGTGCGATTTTGTTTTGCAGAATTGCTGGGCTACCCGACCCGCGCCAGCATGGTTCTGGGAACCCCGGAGCCACTAACGTATTGCGTATTGGCGGCAAAGCGGCCGCTGCAACCGTATTGGTGTTTGATGTTCTGAAAGGTATGCTGCCAGTCTGGGCCGCTTACGAACTGGGCGTTCCGCCGCTGTATCTTGGGCTAACCGCTATCGCTGCCTGCCTCGGCCATATCTATCCAGTCTTTTTCCACTTTCGCGGTGGCAAAGGCGTGGCAACGGCGCTGGGTGCCATCGCCCCTATCGGCTGGGATCTGACGGGTCTGATGACCGGCACCTGGCTACTGACCGTGCTGCTCAGCGGCTATTCCTCGCTTGGCGCGATTGTCAGTGCGCTCATCGCACCGTTTTATGTCTGGTGGTTCAAGCCACAGTTTACCTTCCCCGTCGCGATGCTCTCTTGCCTGATACTGATGCGCCATCATGACAATATCCAACGCCTCTGGCGCGGACAGGAAAGTAAAATCTGGAATAAGCTACGCAAGAAGAAGCAGCCAGAAGACGAACAGACGTCCTCCGAGGAATAAGACAAAAAAATTCCCGTTTTCACGGGAATTTTTTTATGAAGTATGACGGGAATTAGAATCGGCCGATGGCGGCAAACTCCTGCGACTGCACTTTAAACTGAGACATACTTTCTGCCAGCAGGCGCGCCTGATCTTCCAGTGAGCGCGTAGCGGCGGCGGACTCTTCTACCAGAGACGCATTTTGCTGTGCGACTTCATCCATCTGCGATACCGCCAGATTCACCTGCCCAATGCCATTGCTTTGCTCACGCGTGGCCGTTGAGATCTCACGCATCAGGGACGTCACGCGCGCCACGGCGTCAGAAACGTCATTCATCGTTTCGCCCGCCATTTTCGCCATCACGGTGCCTTCACTGACGCGGCTTTGAGATTCCTCCATCAGCATTTTTATCTCTTTGGCCGATTGCGCACTGCGCTGCGCCAGACTGCGGACTTCACCCGCAACCACCGCAAATCCACGCCCCTGCTCACCTGCACGCGCGGCTTCTACTGCCGCATTCAGCGCCAGAATATTGGTCTGGAACGCGATGCCGTCAATCACCGCCAGAATATCGCCAATGCGTGCGGAGCTGCTGGAGATCATCTCCATTTTCTCAATCATGCTCCCCACGGTTTCGCTGCCTTTATTGGCGATGTCGGATACATTTTGCGCCAGCGTATGCGCTTGCTCTGCACTCTCCGCGTTCAGCGTCACTGTCGCGGTCAACTGCTCCATGCTGGCTGCGGTTTCTTCCAGCGAGGAGGCTGATTCTTCCGTACGTGCGGCTAAATGGGTATTGCCGGAAGACAACTCGCGCGTGCCGACGTCAATCTGCATACCGGCATCACGGACGCGGCCCACGGCGGTTGCCAACGAATGCTGCATGGCCTTCATCGCCTGAATCAGACGGCCAATTTCATTATTGCCACCATCGGCGATGCGCTGGGTCAAATCACCACGGGCAATAAACTCCAGTTGACCGACCGTCTCTTCAAGCGGAGACAGGATAGAACGCTTCAAGGCAATCCAGGCTGCCAACACCAGCAGCAGCACGGAGATACAGGCAATACCGATGATCATCAGGCGGTTGAACGCGAAATTTTCCGCTTCTGCGAGCATGTTTTCCCCCACTTCCAGACCGAAGTCGCGGAATTCATTCGCCACCTTGTCCATCTTTACGCTAAGCGGTGGTAACACGTCCTGCAACAGCACGTAGTAGGCAGCAACATCGCCACGTTTCAGCGCATCAACCATCGGCTGAACGCCAAGATTCATGTATTGCTCGTAGTTACTTTTCACCTCTGCGGCCATTTTGGCACCGCGCTCCGTTACTGTGCCGTAGGAAAGAAAGCGTGCCATTTCTTTGTGGGAAAGCGCCGTGTAGGCTTCTGCTCGTGCGACCGATGCATTCGCCAGATCGGTCAGCCCGCTTTCCATCTGACGAGCCGCCAACGCTGCCCCCGTTCTTGCACGCAGTGACGCGGTATAGCTCCCCGCCAGCGCCGTGACTTCTTTGCCCTGAATCTTGTCGATTGTCGTAAGTGAAGTGATTCCCTGATTGATTGAGGTGATGCCAATTCCGCACACCAGCAATAACAGCAGTACCATCGTTCCTAACAAAGCAATCAAGCTCGTCTTGATTGTGATGTTTCTTAACATTTTTGTTTCCCTGATATTACAAATGATAAATAAATGCGGAGAAATGCTCCGCATAACGTGATCTCGATCATGTTTCTATCGGTAGCAAGCCTGCTTTCTTTAAAGAAACTTTAGTAACGAAAGTATTTTTACTTAAACGACTCGCGCCAGCGCATCGCGCCTTGCACACGCTAAAAATCGGGGACATTAAACGCTTTTTGGCTATAATGACGGCCACGCTATTTCAGGTTTAAGAGAAGGAAACCGACATGAGTCTGAACAATGTCCCGGCGGGTAAAGATCTGCCGGAAGATATCTATGTAGTGATTGAAATTCCCGCGAACGCCGATCCGATCAAATATGAAATTGATAAAGATACCGGTGCGCTGTTTGTAGACCGTTTCATGTCTACGGCCATGTTCTACCCATGCAACTACGGCTACATCAACCACACGCTGTCTCTGGATGGCGACCCGGTTGACGTTCTGGTGCCGACCCCGTATCCGTTGCAACCAGGCTCAGTGATCCGCTGCCGTCCTGTTGGCGTGCTGAAAATGACCGACGAAGCGGGCGAAGATGCCAAGCTGGTTGCCGTTCCGCACAGCAAGCTGACCAAAGAATACGATCACATTAAAGACGTTAACGACCTGCCTGAACTGCTGCGTGCGCAGATCGGCCACTTCTTTGAACACTACAAAGATCTGGAAAAAGGCAAGTGGGTTAAAGTTGAAGGTTGGGATAACGCTGCTGCGGCGAAAGCCGAGATCGTTGCTTCCTTCGAGCGCGCGAAAAACAAATAAGCGCCATACGATATGCATTAAAGCCCCTACGGGCTCAAGATATCGCATGATCAAAAACACCGCCTTGCGCGGTGTTTTTATTTATGGCGACCATGACTTGATTGGCGATTCGGCCTCAAGCCTCTTCTTCACTGCGCTTTAGCCAGTCACCGCTGGCAATACGCGTCAGCCCTACAACAGGGTGCTTGTACAGATAGATCCAGGCACTGCCCAGAGGCGTACGAATCAACTCACGTTGGTATTCGTGGCCGTCCCGCTTTAAGGCATCCAGTTCTGTCAAAATCGACGAACTAATGCGATAAACCTCGCAATGGATTTCTCCATCGCCGGGTACGACTGCCGGATAATGGCCGAGATCGTACAGCTCGAAACCTGCGAGCTGACAATCCCCTAACCATTGCGCATTTGTCATCCAATGACTGTTTCCCTGTTTGCGTCGTAAACTGCCGTAAACAATAATTCGCATCGCTAGAACTCAAACTGATAGAGCACATCTAATGCCTGGCTAATTCCAGACACCGCTTCCAAGTATAGTTTTGGCATCAGGCGATAACGTAGCGTTAACGTTGCCAAAGAATCGAATATGCCAACACCATATTTCACTTGCAGACCCGGAAGGACGTAGCCGCTGACGACAACCTGAGAATTATCGCCAACACCCTGTGTATCCAGAGCTAAATTACTTACGCCAAAGGCCTCGCCGATTTTACCCACAACTTGACCACTTTGTGCAACCCCTAAACCGACTAACATTGAGGTCATTGCCGAGCTATCTGCTCCACCGCTGTCCAAACCCTGTCCACGCAGCAGATAAGAAAGCGCTTCCTGCTGTGACATCGCCGGATCGGAGAAGACTTCCAGCTTAGGCGTAGCGGCCATTCCGGTAACACGTACGCCAGCGGTGACGTCATCGGCCGTGTTGTCTGGGTTACGAATAGCTTCGATATTCAGGATCGGCTGATCCGGCGGGCCGGAGAACAGAATCAGCCCTTTGCGGACGATCAGATCCTGCCCGTAGGCTTTAAAGCGGCCAGATGGAATGTCGATCTGGCCGTTCAGCCCTAATCCGCGTTCGTCCTGAACCATTTTCAGGTCGCCCTGTAGACGAGCCGCCAGCCCGAACGCATCCAGCCGCACATCATTACCGACGCGGATCGTCAGGTTGCTGTTAATCGGAATCGCGGCGCTGGCTTTCTTCAGCGGCTGGCGCTGTGCATCCAGCATCACTTCATCCGATGACACCGCCACCGCACTTTCCGGCATGTCTTTAACCACAATGCGTGCCCACGGAATACTGACCGATCCGTTTAATGCGAACAGCTGCGGCGTAGCCTCAAAGACAATATCCGGTGAGACATCCAGCCGCGCCATCGGCGGAATCGTCACCCGCAGCTTCTGGCCTTTCGCCGCAATCCGCGCACGCCAGGCATCAGGCTGCGACCAGTCCGCGTTCCCGCCGAGGTTCAACTGCCCGTTATCCGTTTTCAGGAAGCCTTGCAGCGTTGACGACATCCCACTGAAATTCACCGCCAGCCGTCCATTGGTCAGATCGACCGGCATCCAGTTGCCATCAATATCCAAGCGTTCCAACACCATCTGGCCGAAGATCTGAGGACGCGCCGCATCCCCCGCCAGACGCAGGTTCGCATTCAGTATCCCCGCCGCTTTTTCTCCTTTACTCAACGCAGGGTTGAGCAGCGCCAGCGAAATATTGTTGATCGTGACGCTGCCGCCGAGGTTGCGTCGGCCCTGTGGATCGGTCACCTGAATATCACCGCTGAAGCGTCCGTTCTCGCGAATCGCCATCAGCCAGCCAAGCTGTGCTCGCCCGCGATCGAGCCCGGCATTCAACGTAAAGGTATCGAAATCAATCGGCAGCGTGTTGCCCTGCATTTGCTGACGAACGCTGACGCCGTTACCCACCAGCGACACTTTTGCCTGCGGTAAGCCTTGTCCCGCCTGCCAGCTGATATCGGCACCGCCGGTAAACGTCCCGGCCAGCACCGTATCCGCCGTCAGGAACGGTTTCAGCATGGCGAGATCGAAGCGGTTCAGTCGAATACTCGCCTGTCCACTCGGTCCAGCTTCAATCGCTTTTGGTACACAAAGCTCCGCGTTTGGATTCCGCCAGCAGTGCGTACCGATAGTGATCTTCTGCTGCGCATTCAGGTAATCCAGCGCCATATCCTGCGTCAGACGCCATTCACCCACTGGCGTATCAAAGCGGGTATTGTTCAGCGTGCCGCGCCAGCGCTGTTCCTGACGATCGAAGCTACCCGAAAGTGCCAATTGCCCCGCAACGGGTTCGCCCTGCATATTCAGGCGAAGCTGGTGCTGCTTTTCATTGCCGCTGGCATCCAGCGTCAACAGCGCAATATTCAGGCCATCCTGCTTGAGCGCTTCAAGACGCACGGCCAGCTTGCCCTGAATCTGCTGTTCAGAGCGCACATCGCCTTCCACCCTCACACTGCTAATCGTCATCGCCTGCCAGCGCAGACCAGACGCCGTGATGTCCGCCAGCATCTGCGGTTCACGCAGATTGCCTCGGAGTTTGAGTGTACCGATGGCACGCCCCGCTAGGCCGGGCAACATGCCGTCCAGCGACGGCGCATTGATATCTGCATCCAACTGCCACTTATCGCTCAGCTCGCCTTTAACGTTCAGTTGGTTGCGACCTAACGCCAGATTCAGCGCTGGAATTGTCCACTGACCCGCCGCGTTACCGCGCAGTTCGCCTCTGGCCGTGAGCTTATTCGCTTTCACATTGCCGTCCAGACGCAGTTCAGGCACCTGTAACTGCCAGCTACCGCCATAAACGCTGCCGCGCGTCGTAATCTTGCCGTCGACTTTTGCAGGCCATTCAGGCCACTGTTTCGCGGTATTAATCCCGTTCAGCAGCAGCTCGCTACGCCAGCTTATGGCTTTGCTCCAGTCGATAAGCGCCGTCAGATCGGCATTTCCCTGCAACGCCGCCAACCGCAGGCGGCTCAGCGTAAACTGCTGTTCGTTGCCTTTGCCATCCAACAGCAGCGTCGCGGGGGGAATATCCGCCCCGCTCAGATCGCCGCGCAGCGACAGCGCATAGTCGGTCGCTTTGCCGTTAAAACGCAGCCTGACGTTGTCAGCTTGATACTGCGTTGCACCCGTCAGCGGCCAGCGCACGCGTTCGGTTTGCAGCGTCAATGCCAGCGGCAGCCCGGCTTCCGCCAGTTTGGTTTGCAGATCCAACTGGGCACGCTGCGGTCCCGAGAGATTCAGCGCCACATTCAACTGTTCGCGCAGGCCGCCATCAACCGTCAGTTTCAGCTTTTCGCCTTTGATCGGATCGACGTTCAGCACGCCGTTCGCCGTCAGCGAGACGGGCCAGTTCTCGCTGAGCGTCGCTTCACCGCGCACATTCAGTCCGCCATGCGGCGATTGCACGATCAGCTTGTCCAGACGCAAATGCTGTTGCTGGGTAGAGGCCTGTACGAACAGGTTATTAATCAAAATGTCCTGATCGCCCGTCAGCCGCAGCTGTTCGCCGTGAATCTCGACAATATTCAGATCCAGCGGCAGCGTGAACTGGGGTAAATCAGGTAATAGCGGTTTGGAGAACAGCTCGCTAAGGCGTTCACCCAGCGGTTTTTCAGGCACGGCTGGCTTGTCAGAAGCGCTATCCGTTTTGGATGTCGACGCTGTTGGTATCGGTGTCGTGGTAGTAGCTGCCGCGACCCTATTATTTGCCGCCAGCGCGTTATCGATATGAACGGTTTGCGACGAGCCTTTTTCGGCCGCTTCACGCACGCTTTCCGCCGTTTCTTTGATGACAGAGGCCATTTCTGCCGCCGTCACTTTGCCATCTTCCAGCACATCGACAGGGGTTTTCGGCAAGGCCACCAGCAGGGCGCTGATTTTGGTCGGCAATAGCGTCAACGCGCGCCCTTCCCACTGCATCCCGGTGCGGAATTCGCTCAGTGAAATCGCCGTGTCATCCACGGTAACCTGAACGTTGCTGAGCGTTAACTGACGCAGTGAAATCGGGAATGGTGCAGAGATTTCCGTGACTGGCGTTGAAGGCGGCGGTGGCTCTGCTGCCGCAGGCAAGGCTTTGGTATCCACAACCACATCGACGCGATTCGCCGAAAGATCGTTAATGCACAGTTGGCTTTTGCGCAGACATCCCAGCGCGAGCGACAGATGAAACTCCTCGCTCTTTACCGTCACGCCCGGCATTTGGTAGCTGACATTTTTCAGCGTTAAATCACGCCAGCCGCCGCTCACGCTGGCAATGTCCAGCCCCGGCACCACGCGTGATGCGGTATTCAGCAACAGGTGCAGACCCGGCGTAGTGCCCACCAGCAGCCCCACACCAACCACGAGCAGCAGTAAGAATGCCACGAAGCCAATACCGATGCGTTTCCACCAGCGCCCTTTTCGTGCCGGCGTCGTCGGCACGTTATCCTGCGCGACGTTTTCTTCTGTCACCAGATCCTGGGCTTTTTTTTCGTTTTTCTCATCCATCATAATTCAGGCCCCAGCGCGATATAGAACTGAACATCGTTCTTCTTCTCTGCATCGCCGATCGGCATAGCAACATCGAGTTTCACCGGGCCAATCGGTGAGGCCCAGCGTACGCCGACGCCCGTGCCTGTCTTAAAGTTACTGCGTTTGATGTCATTCACTGCTTCACCTGAATCAACAAACACTGCGCCCCACCATTTTCCCGTGACGTTGTATTGGTATTCGAGCGAGCCGGTCGCCAGCTTGGACGCACCGGTCAGTTTACCGTCGCTGTCGCGCGGCGAAATCGATTTGTACTTATAGCCACGGATGCTGCGATCGCCACCGGCAAAGAAACGCAGTGAAGGCGGGACGCGGGAGAAATTATTGGTTTCAATCCAACCCAAATTACCGCGCGCGACAAAGCGGTGTTTATCCGCCAGCGTACGAATCCAGACGTTTTGCGCCTGAACCACGGCAAAGTCGATATCCGATCCCCAGGCGGTGTCAGAAATATCGATGGAATAGCGCTGCGTATCACCCCATACCGGCATTAGCCCGCCGCGTTGGCGAGTTCGGTTAATGCTGACGCCCGGATAGATCAGCATGGTGGTATCCGTCACGCTCGCCTGCGTAAAGTGATCGAGGCTCCAGCGCAGGTTAATCGCCCGTTGCCAGCCGCTGGAGAGATCCCAATAGCGTGCCACGTTCAGCGTGGTGCCATCGGACTGAGTATCGTTGAGATCTTCGCGTTTGAAGCCGCCTTGCAGCAGGTAATACTGCTCAAGCGGGTTCTTCAGCAAGGGGATTTTATAGCTAAAATCGAGCGACTGCTCCGGCGCGGACACGCTCAGGCTGCTTTCCAGACTGTGGCCCCGTGAATTCACCCAAGGCTTATTCCAGGTCGTTTTAAAGCGAGGGCCAACATCCGTGGCATAGCCGACCCCGGTTTCAATGCGATTACGGGTTCGTGGCGTCACCACAGCTTCCAGCGGTAGCACCTTGGAGCTTTTCGACCGCTCGAAATCAGGCGAGACTACGACAGAGTTAAACCACCCCGTCGCAGAAAGACGGCGGTTTAATTCACCAAGATCTTCGCTGGTGTAAGCATCACCTTCGTGAAACGGCACCAGATTTTGCAGATAGTCATCGCGGATTTGTGCGCCCTGAAAATGTACGGCACCGAAGCGATAGCGCTCGCCGCTGTCAAAGTCGATATCCCAAAACGCCTCCCTCTCTTCCCGCATCACGCCAAGCTGGCTTTGCTGGAAGCGCGCATCGAAATAGCCTTTGCGTAATGACAAACCGTTCAGCCCGCTTTTAAAGCGATCGAAATCACCGTGGTTCAACACCGAACCGATTTCAGGGCGATCGTCTTTAACCAGCTGTTGGTAGTCTTTATCGTCATGCGCACCGCCGCGCAGGGTGATGTTCACCCCAGCAATTTTTACCGGTTCACCGGGAGTAACGGTGGCAATCAATACGGGTCGTCCGCCATTAACGGCAGGCCGGAATTCGAAGCCAATCTGTGGATCGTAGTAGCCGAGCGCGCGCAATCCCTGACGGATCGCTTCATCAACGCGTGAGCGGAAACGCCCATCGGCATTCACCTCATCAACCGAAATGGTCGATAAGCGTGCCCGTACATTCTTTTGTAACTGCCCTTCCAGCCCCATAACTTGCAGACGCACATTCGCCGCCTGGCTCTCTGGGGCCAGCATCAGCAGCGCGCACATCAGGCCAAGAACCCGGTATCGTGGCGCACCGCAGCCAGCAAAGCTATTTTTTTGTCCTGCTATGCCTTTTTGCCCGGTAACGCTTTTTTTTCCAATGAAACTTTTCGTTGAGATGAAAATAGTCACTGAGCTCCCTGATAAATCTGTCTGTCGCCTAAAACCTTGTCTTATAAAACCTATAGCATGGCTTTTATCACTTCGCCCGCCGCATTGACGGCCGTCGCTGTACGCTTACCTGACAATCCGCCACGCAGCGCCGAAATCTCCTACCAACTTTGCATGATATTAGTGATAAATACTAATTTTCTATCTTAAGAATAGATTTTCACCTACAAACATCAATATGCGACATTACAGATAAACATTACCTTAACATCAAACACCATGAAGATATAAAGACAGCCCAACGCTTCTTGGTTATGCTTTCCATGAAAACGGGTTATTTACCCAGTCTAGCTGGAGTTAACAACGTGATGAATTCAATTGATAAAACGCAGCGGATTACGCAATCCGATGCTTTACCAGGGCGTTCCACCCCCATGCCCGTCGCCAGGCTGCATGTCGTGCATGAACATTCGATGACGCATGTGCCGGATCACATGTCCGTGGCAATTTTTGCGATGGGCTGTTTCTGGGGAGTAGAGCGCTTATTCTGGCAACAGCCAGGCATCTACAGCACCGCTGCGGGTTACACTGGCGGTTACACGCCCAACCCGACCTACCGTGAAGTGTGCAGCGGGCAGACCGATCATGCCGAAGCGGTGCGTGTCGTTTTCGATCCTGCGGTGATCGGCTACGAGCAGTTGTTGCAACTGTTCTGGGAAAATCACGACCCCGCGCAGGGTATGCGTCAGGGGGGCGATATCGGTAGCCAGTACCGTTCCGCTATCTATACGCTCACGCCTGAACAGGAAAAGGCGGCAGAGGAAAGCCTTCAACGCTTCCAGCAAGCAATGAGGGAAAACGGTGACGGACGCGCCATCAGCACAGAAATCGAGCCTGCGGGTCCGTTCTATTATGCGGAAGACGATCACCAGCAATACCTGTACAAGAACCCGAACGGCTACTGTGGATTAGGCGGTATCGGCGTCTGTCTTCCACCTCAGCGTTGACCACTGGCGGTAATTTCACCGCTCCTGCTATAATGCGTCCGAACCGGGCAGCCCGTTGCCCGGTTATAGTCCTTCAATAACTACCATAATGTGTTCACCTTTCTGAGGATCGCTGCGTCAATCTCGACTCATGCGAAAACTTTAAAAATGATGTTAAACAGTCTATTACTGATTCTTTGTCTCATTGCCATCAGTGCGTTTTTCTCGCTGTCCGAGATCTCGCTGGCGGCGTCCCGTAAAATCAAACTCAAGCTAATGGCCGATGAGGGAAACCTCAACGCCGATCTGGTGCTCAAGTTTCAGGAAACACCGGGCATCTTCTTTACCGTAATTCAAATTGGCGTCAACGCCGTCGCGATTCTGGCCGGTATCATCGGCGATGCGGCATTTTCCCCGACGTTTTCCATACTGTTTGAACGCTTCATGTCACCCGAAGCTGCAGATAAAGTCAGCTTCATCTGCTCATTCGTACTCGTCACCAGTCTGTTTATCCTGTTTGGCGATCTCACCCCGAAACGCATTGGTATGATTGCGCCGGAAACCGTCGCGGTCCGCATAATCAACCCCATGCGCTTCTGCCTGTTCCTCTTCCGTCCGCTGGTTTGGATCTTTAACGGTCTGGCTAACGTCATTTTCCGCCTGCTCAAGCTGCCGATGGTGCGTAAAGATGACATCACGTCCGATGATATTTATGCCGTGGTGGAAGCTGGCGCACTGGCTGGCGTACTGCGTAAGCAGGAACATGAGCTTATCGAGAACGTGTTTGAGCTAGAATCCCGTACCGTACCGTCTTCGATGACCTCACGCGAAAGCGTGGTCTATTTCGATCTGCGCGAGCAGGAAGACAGCATTAAGGAAAAGATCGCCCAGCAGCCGCACTCCAAGTTTCTGGTTTGCGATGGCACGATCGATCAGATCGTCGGCTACGTGGATTCCAAAGACCTGCTGATTCGGGTGCTGGGAAACCAGAGCCTGACGCTGAGTAGCGGCGTGCAGATTCGTCCGGCGCTGATCGTGCCGGATACGCTGACGCTGTCCGAAGCGCTAGAAAGCTTTAAAACCGCGGGCGAAGATTTTGCCGTTATTCTGAACGAATATGCGCTGATCGTCGGCATCATCACGCTTAACGACGTGATGACGACGTTGATGGGCGACCTCGTGGGTCAGGGAATGGAAGAACAGATTGTCGCGCGCGACGAGAATTCATGGCTGGTTGAAGGCGGCACGCCAATAGAAGACGTGATGCGCGCGCTGAATATTGATGATTTCCCGCATTCCGGCAACTACGAAACCATCGGCGGCTTCATGATGTATACGCTGCGGAAAATCCCGAAACGTACCGATGCGGTGCGCTTCTCAGGCTATAAGTTTGAAGTGGTGGATATCGACAGCTACAAGATCGATCAGCTGTTGGTGACGCGTCTGGAAGATCGCCCGATTGTCTCATCAAGCGTGAAGATTGATAGCGACGATTAACCGCTAAAAGACATGCATAAGCCAATCAGGCTTCATAAAAACCAGAACGGCCCGCTACGGGCCGTTTCTTTATCAATCATCCCATCTCGGCCTGAAGCCGGATGACCTGGCGATTCACTTCAGACATCACCAGAAGATGCTGCTTATCCTGTTTCTTTGGCAATAGAATTTTGCCGTAGTCGAACTCAAAAGCACCAACCCCTTTTATGTACAGCCGCCCACGAAACAGGGTTTTCACATACTTGGCGACTTTCAAAGGATTGTAACGTTCGAAGATCCTCATCGTTTTACTCTCCCGTTTTATTTTTTTACGCTCTCCCTTTCGCCAACATGGCTGAGGTTATGGAGCGCTAATGAGATAACGGATACTGCTAATTAGTGCTGTAAAACGGCATTTAGTTCCCCACTATTCAGTATTCTTAACTGCTTTTACAGATTTTTACAGAGTAGTGTTTAAGGAAACCCTTAGTCATCAGTATAAACCTTCAAAAATAAGGGTTTTGTGCACTCGGGCACAAACCGTTTTATCGCAAAGCAGGACAGACCAGTTTCCTGAATCTACGCTTATTCCATAGCTCGATATTTTCCATCATTGATATCGCATCGGGCCCCACACTGAAGGACATACCATGATAAAAATACGCCACCTGCTCCTCGCGCTCTCTATCACGCCTCTGCTGGGGCTCCCAGCCTTAGCCCATACGCTGGTACTCAACCAATTGGTTCCTCCCGTCGGCGTCGCAGACAGAGGAGAACTTCAGTACCTTAATAATCAGTTTAGTTATAAAAACTGGAACAGCGCGCAATTGCCCGGAAAAGTGCGGGTGATACAACATATCGCTGGCCGAACCTCTGCCAAAGAGATGAACGATCCGCTCATCTCCGCACTGAAGGCCGCTAACCTACCGCATGATTATTACCAAACGACGACAATCGTGAATACCGACGATGCCATCATCGGCACCAGCATGTTTGTGCGCAGTAGCCTGGAGGACAACAAGAAAGCCTTCCCGTGGTCGCAATTTATTGTCGATAGCAACGGCAACGTGCGGAAAACCTGGCAGCTACAGCCGCAAAGCTCGGCTATCGCGGTGCTGGATAAACAGGGGAAAGTCCGTTTCGTGAAGGATGGCGCGTTGAGCGGGCAGGAAGTGCAGCAGGTGATGTCCCTGCTGCGCCAGTTGCTGGAAGAGAAATAACGAATCCAGGCTCTAGCTGATTAAAATAAAGAGACGCGAAAACCGGGGTTAAGGAAAGATTCACGCGGCGTGTAGGACAGCGGACGCCCTTGCCAATCGTTAACCTGCGCCCCGGCTGCCACCGCTACCGCATGGCCTGCTGCGGTATCCCAAATGTTGGTCGGCCCGAAGCGTGGGTAAAGCTGCGCTTCGCCTTCCGCCACTAGACAAAATTTTAGCGATGACCCAATCGCCACCGTCTGGTGTTCGCCCAACTGGTTGAGGTAATCCTTTAATTCCTGATCGGCATGAGAGCGGCTAACCACCACCAGCGGCAGACTAGCCTGCTTCACCGTAATTTGCCGACGTTGGCCGTTCTCTTCTTTCCAGGCTTTGCCGTCCGCCGCAGAATACATCACGTCAGTGACCGGCACATACACCACGCCCAACACGGGCTGACCGTTCTCGATCAACGCAATATTCACCGTAAATTCGCCATTGCGGCTGAGGAACTCTTTGGTGCCGTCCAGCGGATCGACCAACCAATAGCGCTGCCAGTGCCGACGGGTTTCCCATTCAGGCGGATCTTCCTCTGACAGCAAAGAAATATCGGGATACGCCGCAGCCAGCCCGTCCTTAATCACTCGATGCGCCGCAAGGTCAGCAGCCGTCACCGGTGAATCATCTTTCTTGTGCGCAACATCGACAGGATGTTGCCCTTCGTAAACCTGCATAATCGCAGCACCGGCATCGCGAGCCAGTTGGCAAACAGTTTCTAACATGATCGACCTCGTCGTTATCGGTTACACGTAACGCAGACTTCATCTCTGTCATTCATTATACATCTGTGAGGCAATCTACGATTATTGCCATTATTGATGTCATCCTCAGCATTTAGGGACGATAATCACTTTAACTTCATCATGATATGAAAGACACCCCCGATCGCCTCACGCGTCGACAATTACCTCACAAGGAGTTACGCAATGAAGCATTCACTGGCACTCAGCCTGCTTGCTACGCTGGTCGCCACGACCGTTCATGCCGCTACTGTTGATCTACGGGTATTGGAAACCACCGATCTACACAGCAATATGATGGATTTCGATTACTACAAAGATACGCCAACCGATAAATTTGGTCTGGTGCGTACCGCCAGCCTGATTCACGCCGCACGCGAACAAGCCACCAATAGCGTGCTGGTGGATAACGGCGATCTGATTCAGGGCAGCCCGTTAGGCGATTACATGGCCGCGAAGGGGCTGAAAGCGGGCGATGTGCACCCGGTTTATCAGGCGATGAACACGCTGGATTATTCCGTCGGCAACATCGGTAACCACGAATTCAACTATGGCCTGGACTACTTGCACAAGGCGCTGTCCGGCGCGAAATTCCCTTATGTGAACGCCAACGTGCTGGATGCGAAAACGGGTAAACCGCTGTTTACGCCTTACCACATTGAAAACAAGTCAGTTACGGATCGCGACGGCAAACAGCATACCCTGCGTATTGGCTATATTGGTTTCGTCCCGCCGCAGGTCATGGTGTGGGATAAAGCCAATTTGACAGGAAAAGTCACCGTAGAAGACATCACGGAGAGTGCCAAAAAGTGGGTGCCTGAAATGCGTAAGCAAGGTGCCGATCTGGTGATTGTTATCCCTCACTCCGGCCTTTCTGCCGAACCGTATAAAGCGATGGCAGAAAACTCGGTTTACTACCTCAGCCAAATTCCTGGGGTCGATGCGATCATGTTCGGCCATGCTCACGCCGTTTTCCCTAGCAATGATTTTGCGAACATCAAGGGTGCCGACATCAAACAGGGAACGCTCAACGGCGTGCCTGCAGTAATGCCGGGGCAATGGGGTGACCACCTCGGCGTCGTCGATTTCACGCTGAATAACGACAGCGGCACATGGAAGGTGGAACAGGCGAAAGCGGAAGCCAGACCGATCTATGACAAAGCGCAGAAGAAATCACTGGCGGCGGAAGATGACAAGCTGGTGAAAGTACTGTCCGATGCGCACCAGAATACGCGCGAATTTGTCAGCAAACCGATCGGCAAATCCGCAGACAACATGTATAGCTACCTGTCGCTGATTCAGGACGATCCTACCGTGCAGATCGTCAACAATGCACAGCGCACCTATGTGGAACACTTTATTCAGGGCGATCCCGATCTGGCCGATCTGCCGGTACTTTCCGCCGCCGCGCCGTTTAAAGCCGGTGGACGTAAAAACGATCCGGCCAGCTACGTCGAAGTAGAAAAAGGCCAGCTCACCTTCCGTAACGCTGCCGATCTGTATCTCTACCCGAATACGCTGGTGGTGGTGAAAGTTAACGGGCAGCAGGTACAAGAGTGGCTGGAGTGCTCTGCGGGTCAGTTCAAACAAATCGATCCAAGCAAGCGTGAACCGCAATCTCTGCTCAACTGGGATGGTTTCCGCACCTATAACTTCGACGTGATCGATGGTGTTAATTATCAGATTGATGTGACGCAGCCTGCCCGCTATGACAGCGAGTGCGCATTGATCAACGATAAATCGCACCGTATCAAAGGGCTGACGTTTAACGGCAAACCGATCGATCCCAAAGCGACCTTCCTGATCGCCACCAATAACTATCGCGCCTACGGTGAGAAATTTGCCGGTACGGGTGAGAAGTATGTGGCCTTCGCCTCGCCGGATGAAAACCGCTCCGTTCTGGCGGCCTACATCAGCGCGGAAACGCAAAAGTCGGGAGAAGTGAAGCCGCAGGCGGATAACAACTGGCGTCTGGCACCTATCGTCAGCGATACGCCGCTGGATATCCGTTTTGAGACATCACCGTCTGAGAAAGCCACAGCGTTTATCAAAGAGAAAGCACAGTACCCGATGACGTCCGTCGGCAATGACGAAACGGGCTTTGCGGTTTATCGCTTGGATCTGCAACACGCGAAATAAAGACTGACAGCCATGTCATCCACAGGCTCCTGCTTCGGCAGGAGCCTGTATGAACGGCTAGTCGCGAAACGATCCCCGACCATTGCGATAGTAACCATTACCCCGCTCATACCCGCGTCTGTCCCAATCACCGCGACGCGGCCCGCGCTCGTCAACGTAGCGAGGGGGCTCAAAACGGCGCTTGTCATAATCGCGTCTGTCGCGCTGACTTTCACGCCACCCGCGGGCATCGCGCCAACGCCAACCATCCCAATAGTAACCGTGCCGATTACGTTCACCACGCTGGTAACCCCGGTGCTCCTGCCACCAGCGCTCGCTGCGCCAGTCATAGCCATCCCAGTAATTACCTCGTCTGTCACGCTCGCCGATATTCAACGTGACACCGGGCATCAGATCGATGCTGGCACCCTTAGCCTCTGGCGCTGGCATGACCGCAAACATTCCCACAAACAGGGCACTGATGACGAGTGGCTTAAACATAGGGTAACTCCTTGCTCACCGCGACTGCGGCCTGACAGAGATATACGGGGAAATCCTCTGCACCACTATCAGATAAATACTTATTTTCCTGATTTTACCATTCTTAACGTTTCGCTAACGCCGATGCACGCTATTCATCAGCACCCTATTAATTCATTAATAAATTTAATACTAAAAAACCTCTCAAGTACGAAAAAACGTAGCTTTAAGGATTAACCATAGGGAATAAATATTAGAAATATTCACCTTAACGCTAATACTTAACGTCAGAATATCCGTCATTCATAGAGGAATCAGCGATGAGCGAAAACTATACAGTGGGTGATTATTTACTGGATCGCCTGGCACAAATTGGTATTCAGCATCTCTTCGGCGTGCCGGGCGATTACAACCTGCATTTTCTCGATCATGTTATCAGGCATCCTGAGATCGCCTGGGTCGGCTGTGCGAATGAGTTAAATGCCGCTTATGCCGCCGATGGCTATGCGCGATGCCGTCCGGCGGCGGCCCTACTCACCACCTTCGGCGTCGGCGAGCTCAGCGCGATTAACGGTATCGCAGGCAGCTACGCGGAATGCCTGCCCGTCATTCACATTGCCGTTGCGCCCAGTCTGGCATCACAGCACAACGGAGAATTACTCCATCACACATTAGGCGACGGCGACTTTAGCCACTTTTCCCGCATGGCGGCAGAAGTCACCGTTGCGCAAGCCAGCCTCACCGCCGAGAACGCCACCACAGAGATCGACAGGGTCATTGGAGAAGCGCTTGCTCAGCACAAGCCGGTATACCTGTTTCTGCCCTTAGACGTGGCTGCGGCACCGGCTGGAACACGACCGTATTCGCTCGTTATCCCTGAACCATTACGCTCTGATGAGTCACTACAAGCCTTTGTTACCGCCGCCACAGCGATGCTGAGCGAGGCAAAATCGGTCTCATTACTGGCTGATTTTCTGGCTCAGCGCGTTGGCGTTGCAGAGCAAATCCAACGCTGGCTCGATAAAACGCCGCTCCCCCACTCCACCTTACTGATGGGGAAAGGCACGCTAAACGAACAGCACCATAGCTTTACCGGCACCTACTCGGGTGGCGGCAGTCACGAAGCGATCCGGGCACACATCGAAGACGCGGATGTCATCATCAGCATTGGTGTACGCTACACCGATACGATTACCGCAGGCTTCAGCCACCAGATTCCCAGCGAAAAAAATATCGATATCCAGCCCACGCTGGCGCGTGTCGGCAGTCAGGTTTTCCCAGCTATTCCAATGTCAGACGCTATCGCCGCGCTGGAAAACATCACCGCGACACTCGCGCCCCGTTGGGATCACCGCACCATTACGCCTCCGGCTTTACCACCATCAGAGCACACAGACGCACTCAATCAGCGGGAGTTGTGGCAACAGATGCAGCGCTTCCTCCGGCCCGGCGATATTCTCGTGACCGACCAGGGCACCTCCTGTTTTGGGGCAGCAGCGCTTCGGTTACCGAACAACTGCCACTTCATCGTTCAGCCGCTGTGGGGATCGATAGGCTATTCTCTGCCAGCGGCATTCGGCGCACAAATTGCTGAACCAGAACGGCGCGTGGTGCTGTTGATCGGCGACGGCTCACTTCAGCTCACCGTACAGGAGCTTGGCTCTATCATTCGGGATCGCTTGAACATGGTCATTGTGGTGCTGAATAACGAAGGCTACACAGTCGAACGCGCCATTCACGGCCCTGAACAGCGCTACAACGATATTGCCGCCTGGAACTGGACACAGCTTCCCGCTGCACTAGGTGCAGATGAAAATGAGATACTCTGCAAACAGGTGTGTTCACCAGCTGCACTCGCGCAAGCGCTTGAGCAGGTGAACACAGAATCTCGCCTGTCGCTTATAGAGGTCGTACTGCCGAGAATGGATATTCCCGCGCTCTTACACACCATCACGCAGTCGCTTGAGACCCGCAATACCGTGCAGTAGAACGACATACTTTATACCGCCTACCTCGTAAGCGGTATATTCAATGATTAAAGATGCATTTAAAATGCAATTTATAAACTGCATTCGTTGAGAGGCATCATCATGGCATACCGCGATCAATCCCTGGGTGAGTTGGCTATCGCTATTCCGCGCGCGACCAAACTCTTTCGTGAACTCAATCTGGACTTCTGCTGTGGCGGAAAGCAAACGCTCAGCCGCGCAGCGGGCAAAAAAGATCTCAATATCGACGAGCTGGAAGCACAGCTAGAAAAACTGGCCGCACAGCCTTCTGACGCGCGCGACTGGCGTGAAGCACCGCTGGCCGACATTATCGCGTACATCATCCCTCGCTTTCACGATCGCCACCGCGAACAGCTGCCGGAGCTGATTCTGATGGCAGAAAAAGTCGAGCGCGTGCATCACGATAAAACCGACTGCCCGCACGGCCTCGCAAACCAGCTGACCGCCATCTATAACGAGCTGTCTCAGCATATGATGAAAGAAGAACGCATCCTCTTCCCGATGATCAGTCAGGGAATGGGCGCGAATGCTGCCGCACCGATTTCAGTGATGGAGCATGAGCACGATGACGCGGGACGTGATGTGGAAGTGGTCAAAGAGCTGACCAACGGCGTTGTACCACCGGAAGGGGCCTGCAATACCTGGCGTGCGCTGTACTCCGGTATCAACGAGTTCATTACCGACCTGATGGAACACATCCATCTGGAAAACAATTTGCTGTTCCCACGCGCGCTGCGCGGTGAGTAATGTCGCTTCAATAAAAAAAGAAAGTCAGTAGAAATAACCATTCAGTAAAAACCATTCCGTAGAAACAAGAAAAGCGCTCATTGAGCGCCTTTCTTTTTGTCTGGAGATTACAGAATTTCCAGCAGTTCCACTTCAAAAATCAGCGCGCTGAACGGCGGAATGGAAGCACCTGCGCCACGTTCGCCATACGCCAGATTGTGCGGAATATAGAGTTCCCACTTGGAACCCACTGGCATCAGCGTCAACGCTTCAATCCAGCCTGGAATCACGCCGCTTACTGGGAATTCAGCAGGTTGACCACGCTGGACGGAGCTGTCGAACACGCTGCCGTCAATCAGACGACCGGTATAATGCACACGTACGCGATCCTGACGAGCCGGGATCGAACCTTCACCCTGCGTCAACACGCGGAATTGCAGACCAGATTCCGTGCTGTTCACGCCTTCTTTCTGCGCGTTTTCAGCTAGGAACTGCTGACCTTCTACCGCCAACACCTGTTGGCGATCGCGACGTACCGCATCAGCACGTTCGTGAATTTCACGCAGCGCACGATGAACCACATCCACAGGCACCGCAGGCGCATTACCTTCCAGCGCGTCACGTAAACCAGCAAGCAGCGCTTCTGGGATCAGGCCTTCAAGACCTGATTCCTGTAACTGTTGACCAACCTGTAAGCCGATGCCGTAACTTGCCTGCGCTTCGACGCTATCAAAAGAAGGAGTTGTCATGGATGTTCCTTTTAATCTGTAAAAAACTGAAAGCGCAGCATAACAGCGACGGGGATTGGGGTAAAATCCTGTGTGCAGGTAATCACGTTAACCGCACGCCAGCCAAGCCATTCCGGGAAGCTGGCCTATACTGGTAGTTCTGGTGTTTCTATCGCACGGGTTGCCTTAATCATCAACGCGTTAACTGGTCAGCCTATGCGGATTATCGGTATACTGGATTGCGTTATTATCCTGATACTGTTTTTATGCCGACGCCGTCTGGCTACTGGTATAGCGTAGTGACTGGCATAGCGTTGTTAATGACATCATTTTTATATGATGCTGTTTTTATACTGATTTTTATACTGAACTGTTTTTATATTAAACCGTAGTAAGAGAGGTCACCATGGGCAGAATTGCGCCCAGGAAGCGGAAAACCACCTGGGATTATCAAACGCTAGTACGCTTCTGCCAGCGAATCATCCAGCGGCAGCCCTCACATGCTGTAGCCGTAGAAAACGACGGGGAACGCGAAGAGCAGGAACAACTGCACTCTCCTTCCCTGCGCGAGCGTCTTGGTGCCATGCTACAGAAAGTCTGGCATCTGCCCGACGGCTATCACTGGATGGAACCGTTGCCGTTCCTCCATCGCCGCTGGATTTTAATCGCTATCGCACTGCTGCTCGTTGTGTTGCTTTGGCCTTACAGCGCCCAACATCCGCAGCCTGCCCGTACCACGCCCGTACCTCTTACGCAGGCAGATAATCAGGCTGCAATGCAGGCCGTAATTATTGAAAGCCAGCCTTCCATACCCCAGCAGCAGCCTGCGGCTACCGAGCCTCCGGCGCCATCATCAGCGCCGTGGCGACAGTATGAGATCGCCTCGGGGCAAACGCTGGCCCAGCTCTTTCGCGATAACAATCTGCCCGTCAGCGATGTGTTCGCGATGGCTCAGGTGGAAGGCAGGGATAAGCCGCTCAGCAATTTACGCGCAGGTCAGGCAGTTAAATTACAGCTGAATGCACAAGGTATGGTCGCCGAGCTAGAGATCGAAACCACGGCGAACCAGACGATTCGGTTCACCCGCGGTGCGGACGGTGCCTTTACTCGCACTCGCTAGCGAGCCAGCCGTTCTAATAGAAAATCGCGCAGGACGATAGCATGGTTGTGCTGCGCGTCTTTGCTGCCATAAAGCAGCGTGATTGCCTGCTTCTCTTCAAGTAACGCCAACAGCCTGCCGCACGCCGAGCCCTGCGCTAACTCATTACGATAATAATCCACAAATTCCGCCCAGCGTTCAGGCTCGGCGTGAAACCACTTCCGCAGATCGCTGCTCGGCGCGATGTCTTTAAACCATTCAACGCCCTCCAGACGCGCTTTGCTGATGCCACGCGGCCACAGGCGGTCAATCAGAAAAGTGGGGGAAGAGAAAGGCGCGTGCGCGTCATAAACACGGATGAGATGAATCAAGTCAGACATGCGGCCTCCGGCCTGCTTTTTAGGTATAGGTAATGATAGGTCATTTCCCGATCCCTAAAATGCAAAACGCTGGCACAAGGCCAGCGTTTCACATGTTAACTAAAGTGTTAATTCAACGATAAACGTGAATTACGCTTCAGCAACAACAACAACATTCAGTTCAGCAAAGACATCGCTGTGTACCTGGAAGCTCACTTCGTGCTCACCCAGAGTACGCAGAACGCCGTTCGGCAGGCGAACTTCGCTCTTAGCAATGTCAACACCGGCAGCCGTTACCGCATCAGCGATATCGCGAGTACCGATGGAACCGAACAGTTTACCTTCGTCGCCTGCTTTAGACGCGATGGTAACGCTACCCAGTTCTTTGATCTTAGCAGCGCGAGCTTCAGCAGCAGCCAGAACGTCAGCCAGTTTGGCTTCCAGTTCAGCACGGCGTGCTTCGAAGAACTCAACGTTTTTCTTGGTTGCCGGGACAGCTTTGCCCTGTGGAACCAGGAAGTTACGAGCATAGCCCGCTTTAACGTTTACCTGATCACCCAGGCTGCCCAGGTTTGCTACTTTATCAAGCAGAATAACTTGCATTACTTTATCCTCTCAAAGTCTCGTTAATGGACAGTGGCCGATTACTGATGACGGTCAGTGTACGGCAACAAAGACAAGTAACGCGCACGCTTGATAGCGCGGGCCAGCTGACGCTGGTATTTTGCACGAGTACCGGTGATACGGCTCGGAACAATCTTGCCGCTTTCAGTGATATAGTTTTTCAGCGTAGCGATATCTTTATAATCAATCTCTACAACGCCTTCCGCGGTGAAACGGCAGAATTTGCGACGACGGAAATAACGTGCCATGTGGCTAGTCTCCAGAATCTATCAATTCAATCTGCTCGGCATGTAACACTATCTTGCTCAAGCCATTGCGCCCTTGATGGCAGCTAATGAACCCGTGCACGGTAAGTTGCGTGCCGACCGTTATACTGTGGGTAACTGCTTGTGACGAGAGTCCGCTGACAATCACGGGCATACGACACCATGCTTGCCGACTCAATCCGGCTTCCTCCTGTGTCGAGCGGTGCTCAAGCACAAACTGACAGTGAGGAATGCCTGACGGACTGACTTTACGAATGGGCGTCTTGCACACTGTGCCGGACAACACCAGACGATTCACCGTCACCACAACAATTACTCTTCAGAATCCCCTGCATCCACATCATCGCCAGCTTCAGCGAAATCTTCACGACGCTCACGGCGTTCGTCTTTCGCTTTCACCATTGGAGATGCTTCAGTTACCGCGTGCTTAACGCGCATAACCATGCTGCGGATAACGGCATCGTTAAAGCGGAAGTTTGTTTCCAGCTCATCGATCGCTTCCTGCGGCGCTTCAACGTTCAGCAGAACGTAGTGTGCCTTGTGCAGTTTGTTGATCGGGTAAGCCAGTTGACGGCGGCCCCAGTCTTCCAGACGGTGGATCGTGCCCTGCGCACCAGTGATAGTGGCAGTGTAGCGCTCGATCATGCCCGGAACCTGTTCGCTCTGGTCAGGATGAACCATAAATACGATTTCGTAATGACGCATCAAATTGCTCCTTACGGATTATTCAGCCTCCTGTCTGGGTCAACCGCGGCCCGTGGAGGCAAGGAACGTGTGTATGTGCGGCTGAAAAAATGACGCGTAAGTATAGTGCCCGACATTAAAGAACACAAGGAAGAAACACAGGAGTTTTCTGCGTGGCGATATTTCAGCGATCGGGGCAGGATTACAGCGTCCGCCGGAAGAAATCAGCGCCCGCCTGCAGCGCCGTTGGCGTAATGCGATGCCCCACGCCCGGTTCGGTCAAATACGTCAGATTAGCCAGCTTATCGCGCGCCTGTAATGCCTGATAGAGACGGGCGCTTTCTGCCGCCGGTACGACATCATCCGCTTCACCGTGCCACACCAGCAGCGGACGTTCGGACAACGCGTCCAGACGCATAGTGACATCATAATCAGCCAGTTTGCTCGCTAACGTCTGCAACACCGCTTGATTTTCCTCATTATCGGCAGGAACCGGTGGAAACAGCGCGGACGATAGCGTAGAGAAATAACCCGATCCCATAAACGCCGCCACCGCGGTAATCCAGGGATAGCGCGCCATACACCCAAGTGCACTCATTCCACCGAGCGACGCGCCGCAAACACCAATCCGTTCCCCATCAATTAAGCCACGCTGCCGATATTCCGCCACATAGCCGGGGAGTTCTTCTATATTCGATTGCAGAATATCCCAGAAGTGGCGCAACCGCCGTGCGTCATCCCCGTCATAGCGCGCACCGTGCATGGCCGCATCGGCCAAAATCACCCGAAACCCGGCCTGAGCCAACGCATAGCCAAAATACGAGTACACCTCTTTTGATGAAGTGTAACCATGAAAGAAAAAAATCGTCGGAAGGGGCTGCTCTCTCCTTCCCGCGGGCGCCGCGTGAATCGTTTCAATACCGCTACCGAGTTTATCCAGTGACATTTCGACCATATTTCCCTCGTTTTCTGTTCTGTCAGCCTATGCTTATGTAGCGAAATCGTATTTAGCAGAAAGGGGGTGACCTTCTACGATAACCCACTCACAGCCATTTTCTTATCTCCGTGTCGTCACTGATTCCGTGCTGGTTTAATCGGCGTATTTATGTAAATAAAAAAATCACATTGATCTAGATCAATAACAGAAATGAATGTTTACACTCCGTGATTAATTTTTTTGCACTTACTGCCGTTAACGCATGTGAAGCAAGACTAAAAAATAACCTTTTTTATTATAAGAGACACACATATGTTGGGACTTTCTTTTAAACACTGGGGCCTGGGTATCAAGCTATCCGTCATCGCTTCACTGAGCGTGGCGATACTTTTCATTGCATTCACCCTATCCCTCACCCGATCAGCAGGCAATCAGCTCAAGACCCTGACCCTTAACGACATGCAGAGCCAGGTGAATGGCGTCACCGACATGATCAACATGTACGATACCAGCCTACAAGCCGAGGTCAGCAACTATACGCGGCTGCTGGCGAGCTTTCTGCCGACGCGGTTTTCACTGGATACCGTTAACCGCACGCCTTTTGGCAACACCTCTCACCCAACGCTTAAGGCTGGCGATACGGTATTGAACCTCAACACCGAAGTGCCAGACGACTTTCTGAGCCGTACTCACGCGATTTCAACGATTTTTGTCCGTGATGGAGAGGATTTTACGCGCGTTACCACGTCGCTGAAAAAAGAAGATGGATCGCGCGCGATGGGCACCAAACTCGATCGTGAAAGCCCAGCTTATGCACCCGTGATGAAAGGCGACACCTACAGCGGGTTAGCCACGCTGTTCGGCAAACAATACATCACTCAGTATCAACCGATACGCGATAGTGAAAACAAGGTGATCGGTATTCTGTTCGTCGGTGTCGACATCACAAAGCAATTTACCGAGATGCAGCAAACGATTCTGAACAAGAAAATGGGTGAAACTGGCCATTTCTTTGTACTTAGCTCGAAAAAAGGAAAGGATACAGGCAACTATCTTTACCACCAAAGCAATGCCAACCAGCGCCCTGACTGGTCAGAAGGTGCGTTAGAGAAAGTGCTGGCAACCGGTAATGGTACGATCGAATACGACAACAACACGATGACTGGCGAAGAAAAAACCCGAATCATGGTGTACCGCAGTATTCCGCAGTGGAACTGGATTGTTGCAGGCACGGTGAGCAAAGAAAGCCTAATGGCAGAAATTAACCACACCCGTAACCTGTTTTTGGGCGGCGGCATTATTCTGGTTCTGCTCTTCGCTGGATTCTTTGTCGTACTGACGCGCAAATGGCTGAGCCAGCCGCTGGTTGAAATCGTCAAAGTGGCGGAACAGTTCTCTGCTGGTAACCTGACCGCGACGCTTTCCAGCAACCGTTACGATGAAGTTGGCCGCCTGATCGATGCCATTAACGGCATCGGACAAGGGCTAACGACCATCGTGTCGCAGGTGAGAAATGCGTCCGAAGAAATCAGTGCCAGCACCGATGCGCTGGCTGCTGATAGCGAAAACATCAGTGAACAGATTGCCCGTCAGGCCAGCAGCGTCGAAGAGACGTCTGCCAGCATGGAGCAACTCTCCGCCAGCGTGAAGCAGAACGCCGATAACGTCTCCGCCGCCAAAGATTTGGCAGAGCAGAGCGCCGCAGCAGCACGAAACGGCAGCCAGACCGTCACCGACTCCGTTTCTACGATGAGCGATATCAAGAATTCATCGCAGCGGATTGCTGATATCACGACCGTGATCGAATCTATCGCTTTCCAGACCAATATTCTGGCACTGAATGCCGCAGTAGAAGCCGCTCGCGCAGGTGAACATGGCAGAGGTTTCGCCGTCGTTGCTGCTGAAGTGCGGGCTCTGGCACAGCGCAGCTCCACCGCGGTGAAAGAGATCGAAAGTCTGATTGATGAGTCACTGGAGAAAATCGAAGCGGGTTATCATTTCTCAGAGAAGACACAGGCGGTAATGGACGACTTGCGTAACCGCATCTTGCAAGTCAGCACCATCGTGAACGATATCGATATCGCCTCACGCGAGCAGTCCGCCGGTATCAGCCAGGTGAACATTGCGATTGTACAGATTGGTCAGGCAACGCAGGAAAACACCATTCTGGTCAACAATTCGGAAGACACCGCGCAGAACCTGCGCCAGAAAGGCCACCACCTCAGCGAGCTGGTCAGCGTCTTCCGTATTTAACATTCACACAGCGGCCATCGTGTTGCAGGTATTGCACGATGGCCGCCGCTTGCGTATTATGCCGACGTTTTTTCACCCATCCCCCACACTGACAAAGGAGACGACATCATGACAGCACCAACTCTGATTCTTTGCAGGACATCTCGGGACTAATTCCGCATTTTTTTCCGCTTTGCGTTATCCCCCCAGCTGTAGCCTGCCTTACCCTATTTTTAAATTGATCAGCAGGATGATCTATGGGCAATGCTATTCGCTCTATTTCGGCGCGCGTCAGTGTGATCGCGACGGAAAATACCTGGATTGAAGATAAAGCAATCCAACAGCTTCAAATTACATCACAACTTCCCGATATGGTTCGCGTGGCCGGCATGCCAGATTTGCATCCGGGCCGAGGTTACCCTATCGGTGCCGCCTTTTTTTCACAACAGCGCTTCTATCCGGCGCTGGTCGGAAACGACATCGGCTGCGGCATGGCGCTATGGCGTACGAGCCTGAACGCCAACAAAATCTCTCTGGATAAGCTGGAGAAACGGCTTGGTAATATCGATGGACCACTGGAAGACGATATCGAGATTCCCCCATCGCTAGCGGATTTCCGCTATTCGCTGGGCACCATCGGCGGCGGTAATCATTTTGCGGAATTGCAGCAGCTTGATGAAATCTATCAGCCAGATGCGCTGCACGCTCTGCACATTGATCCTAAACAGCTGCTGTTGCTCGTTCACAGCGGCTCACGCGGATTAGGGCAAACCATACTGGAAGCTCACGTGCGGGAATTCGGCCATCAGGGGCTTGAAGCCAACACGCCTGCCGCGGAGTCCTATCTGGAACAGCACCAGTTCGCGCTGACGTTTGCTACCCACAATCGACGGCTGATCGCGCAGCGAATGCTGGAACGTTGGCATACGGAAGGCGATGCCGCACTGGACGTGAACCACAATCTGGTGACATCAGCAACGATTGAAGACATTTCCGGCTGGCTGCACCGCAAAGGCGCGACACCCGCCGACTGTGGCACGGTCATCATTCCCGGTTCGCGCGGCGACTACAGCTACATCGTGCAACCCATTCCTCACGCCGACAGCCTGTATTCGCTGGCACATGGCGCGGGCAGAAAGTGGATGCGCACGGAGTGTAAAGATCGGCTGTCTTCACGTTACAGCGTCCAGCAACTCGCGCGTACCCGCTTCGGCAGCCGCGTGATTTGTCAGGACAGGCAGCTGATTTTTCAGGAAGCGCCGGAAGCCTACAAACCGATAGACAGCGTGATCGGTGCGATGCAGCAAGCAGGGTTAATCACGCTGATTGCTCGCCTGAAACCGGTACTCACCTACAAAACGCGCGGGGAGGATAAATGATATTACTTCAACTCTCCGCCGCGCAGGGGCCGGACGAATGCATGCTGGCAACCGCAAAGGCTTTGCAGGCTCTGACGCAAGATGCCGCGCGGCAAGGCGTCGACTGCGAAATTATCGAAACCGAAGCGGGGAAACGCGCAGGCACACTGCGTTCCGCACTGGTTCTGTTAAACGGTGAACTGGCAGAAACGCTAGCTGCCAGCTGGTGCGGTACGCTTCAATGGACGTGCAATAGCCCCTGGCGTAAAGGTGGCGGACGCAAAAACTGGTTTATCGGCGTCGCGCGCTTTCATCAGGAACAGGCGTTTGCCGATAACGAGATTCGCTTTGAAGCCACCAAATCCTCTGGTCCCGGTGGGCAGCATGTGAATAAAACCGAGTCTGCCGTCCGCGCCACCCATATCGCCAGCGGCATCACGGTGAAGGTACAGAGCGAACGCAGCCAGCACGCCAACAAGCGTCTTGCCTGTTATCTCATCGCCTATCGTCTGGAAGCATTACAGCAACAGCAGCATGCTGAACTACGGGCACTGCGGCGTCTGTTCCACCACCAGATCGAGCGCGGTAATCCAGTAAAAGTCTTCAAAGGCGAAGACTTCACGCTGGTCACGTCGCGCTAACCTCAACTCACGGGCAGCACCGACTGCCCGTTATTTTTTCCTGTTAAAGAGAATGCCATCGGCCCGGTGATAGCGCTACACTTCCGCTATCTACTCCTGTCAGGCTGAAACGATGAACATCGTGCGGATACTTTTCTTACCCTTAATATTGATGCTGTCCGGCTGCCAAATCATACAAGGGAAGCCTGTCGCGGCACCGCCGACTGCGGAGAAAGCGCTCGAAATTCGCTATGCACAAACCAGCAAGCTGGAAAAAGTGGGGATGATTTCGGTTAGCATGCGCGGAAACGCTGATGATGTGGATCGCGCTCTTCAACAAAAAGCCGATGCCTCCGGCGCGCATTATTATGTGATTGTACTGAAATCCGAAGCTGCCACGCTCCCCGGCATGTGGTTCGCGCGCGCCGTGCTGTACCGCTGAATCGACGGGGCTGCTTGTAAAAACGCGGTAAACAAAGGTGCAGGGCAAGGAGGTCCGCCAAACAATACCGGGCAGATTCCCGGTATTGTCATGCAACGGCAAATTAATACGACATACACGCCGCATTCAGAATCCCGCCGCTTAGCGAAGCGGCACAGAGAAAGGCACCGGTGGCGACATCATTATTCTGGATATGCTGGCTGAGGCGTGGCATATACAGGCGCACCGCGAAATAAATCAGCAATTGCACCACCAGCGCGACTGCACCCCAGGTGATGTAATCCACCAGACTCACCGAATTAATCGCCGCACTGGAAAGTGGGATCACATAGCCAATTAGCGCCCCACCAAATCCAATGGCTGCCGTACTGTTGTTCTCTTTAATCAACGCCCACTCATCATGCGGCGTGACGCGGGTGTAGATAAACAGAAAGGCCAGCACCATGGCAAACCCGATAAAGAAATAGGAGGCGAAAGCGAGTAGCGACGTAACAATAGGCATAGCGATATTCCTTTTAAATGAGCCCCGTTGGCGCATCAGTAATAATAAGAGGAAGCATGAAGAATATAGATGATTCTTGCATAGCAAAGCGTTTATACATGACTTTACGTGATAAACAATGCGGGAATCCCCAGCGGAGCGCGTTATCCCCCCAGCCTTCACATCCGCACGAATCTCCTCACATTTTTTAAGAAAACGGATAAGCATTGCGCCTGAAATGCCGATAACAGATAAGGCATTTTTTATCAGTTAGATAGTGCCGATTTCACCTTCATCACCTGCTTTTTATGCAAACACACAACAACAACTAATCCGTTATTGACCTGCGATGACGGTAAATAATTAATGAACGAAAGGAAGAGGTTTATGCTGCGCTGGATGTCATTTCAAAACCTGTCTGTAACGCGAAAGTTATTGGTAGGGTTTGGTTTATTGCTCATCATGGGAGTCATCCTCTCTATGGTCGGCTTTTACGGATTGCACAATAGCGACCAATCGTTAAAACGCATCAGCCGTCTTGGCGCCATGTATGACAAGACGGTGGTCGCACGGGAAGGCAACTTTGGTTATGCGCTGGAGCGTAAAGCACAGTATCTGGAACAGCACGACAGTGCGATCGGCAACATTAAGGAAGAGCTGTCCGCACTGCTGAAAGCGATCGACACGGGACATTGGCCAGCGGAAGACAAAAGCGCCATTCAGGATATTAGTGCGTCACTCAACGCTTATATTTCACAGCGCCAGCAGGTGATGAGCCCGGATGTCAGCCAACAGCGGCTCAGTGAATTGAACGAGCAGATGGCAGGGTTGCAGGAAAACATCAACAAACTTTACTTCACGGAAGAGAGCCGCGCAGGCCGTAACGTCATTAGCAGCGATATCCAACTGGGCGTGATTACACTGATTGCCATCATACTCGGTCTGACCACGGCCATCGTTATCTCGCGGCAGATCGTTCGCCCGCTGCATCAGGCGTTACATGCCACCCGCGCGATTGCGGAAGGCGATCTCACCGTGCAGCTTCACAACGATCGTCATGATGAATTAGGCCAGTTGATTTCAGCCATGGGGCAGATGAACAGCAACCTGCACAGCATGATTGATAAAATTCGCCTCAGCGCGAACCAGATTTCCTATGCTGCTGGGGAAATTTCTGCCGGCAACACCGATCTCTCTTCTCGCACAACGCAGCAAGCCGCCGCGCTTGAAGAAACTGCCGCCAGTATGGAACAGCTGACGTCAACGGTGAAACAGAATGCTGATAACGCCCATCAGGCCAACCGACTGGTTATGGATGCTTCTGACACCGCGAATCAGGGGGGAGAGCAGGTTTCTAAAGCCGTCAACACCATGCACGATATCGCGCAAAGCTCCCACCGCATCGCTGAAATTACCTCAATGATTAACAGCATCGCGTTTCAAACCAATATCCTGGCACTCAATGCTGCGGTAGAGGCAGCACGAGCCGGTGAACAAGGGCGTGGTTTCGCCGTTGTTGCCAGCGAAGTGCGTAATCTGGCACAGCGCAGCGCGCAGGCGGCTAAAGAGATCGATACGCTCATTGGTGAGTCGGTTTCGCAGATTAATAACGGCGCGGCACTCGTTAACGGCGCGGGGAAAACGATGGAAGGGATTGTCCAGTCAGTGACGCAGGTCCACGCCATCATGAAAGACATTACTACCGCTTCGGACGAGCAGCATCGCGGCATTTCTCAGGTCGGTCAGGCCATTATAGAAATGGATCAGAACACGCAGCAAAACACCGTACTGGTGGAGCAATCCTCGTCTGCCGCTCAATCGCTGGAACAGCAGGCGATCGTGCTGTCTGACGCGGTGTCTGTTTTCCGGCTTTTACAACCTTTACAGCAAGACGTGCGCAGACTGGCAATCCCCGCTGCATAGCACCAATGAAAAAGAGGTGCCCAGGGCACCTCTTTACTATCATTCGCGACACTGATTACGCGCGCTGGCGAACGGCTTCGAACAGACACACGCCAGTGGCAACCGACACATTCAGTGAAGACACGCTGCCCGCCATCGGAATGCTGATCAATTCATCGCAGTGTTCACGGGTCAAACGACGCATACCTTCCCCTTCCGCGCCCATCACCAGCGCCAGCGGCCCGGTCAGCTTGCTTTGGTACAACGTATGATCCGCTTCACCCGCCGTGCCGACGATCCAGATATTACGCTCCTGCAACAGGCGCATCGTACGGGCCAGATTGGTCACGCTGATAACCGGTACGGTTTCCGCCGCACCACAGGCCACCTTCTTCACTGTCGCATTCAGTTGTGCAGAACGATCGCGCGGCACGATCACCGCATGCACGCCGGCCCCGTCCGCATTACGCAGGCAAGCGCCCAGGTTGTGTGGATCGGTCACGCCGTCCAATATCAGCAGGAAAGGCGTTTCCAGATTGTCTAACAGTGCAGGCAGGTCGTTTTCCTGATATTTCCGCCCTTCTTTGACTTTCGCTACGATCCCCTGATGCACCGCGTCGTCAGCCTGCTTATCCAGCCATTGGCGATTCGCCACCTGAATGACGATGCCCTGCGCTTCCAGTTCCGCAATCACAGGCTGAAGGCGACGATCGTCGCGCCCTTTCAGAACAAAAACTTCCAGAAAACGCTGTGGATCGCGCTCAAGCAGTGCCTTAACCGCGTGGATACCGTAAATAATTTCGCTCATTGATACTCTTCAAATTAACCATAACAGGCGGTGCCCGTTAATGTAGAGATTAGAGGTTTTCCCCACGCGCTCCCCTTCTCAGTGGAGCGCGCAGGCTAACTAACCTTACTCAGCAGATTTTTTCTTCGCACGTTTCGCTTTGGTCGCGGCGGCGATTTTACGCGTTTTTTCCGCGTTCTTTTTCGCTTTATCGCGGTTCTTTTTCGGCTTGGCTTTTGACTTATCCGACTTCGTGTTGCTATCGCCTTCTTTGCGGAATGCGGCATCCGGCTCAAAGTTTGCCGGCGCTTTGCTCGCGCTGCGACGACGTCGACTTGGCTTGGCCTCACGCGATTCCGGTTTCTTCACACGATCGCGTGCCGTTTTCCCTTCGCCACGCACCTTGCGCGTGCTGGAAATCAACGCGAAATCAATGTTGCGCTCATCCATATGGACGGCTTCAACACGAATTTCGACTTCATCACCCAGACGATAAACCTGCCCACGCGATTCGCCGATCAGCCGCTGACCAATATTATCGTAGCGATAGTAGTCATTATCCAGCGTGGAAACGTGTACCAGCCCATCGATAAACAGCTCTTTCAGGCGCACGAAGAAGCCAAAGCCGGTCACGCTGGAGATAATTCCCGTAAAGACCTCACCCACGTGATCCTGCATAAAGTCGCATTTCAGCCAGTCCGCGACGTCACGCGTGGCTTCATCCGCACGGCGCTCCGTCATCGAGCAGTGCATACCCAGCTGTAGCATCTCGTTAATGTCGCTATGCCAGCCGCCCGTTGGCGTCCAGCGCTCATGACGATCGCTCAGCAGATACTTAATGGCACGGTGCAGCGACAGGTCTGGATAACGACGAATCGGTGACGTGAAATGGCCGTAAGACGTTAATGCCAGACCGAAGTGGCCGCGGTTCTCTGGGTCATAAATCGCCTGCTTCATGGAACGCAGCAGCATGGTTTGCAGCATTTCCCGGTCAGGACGATCAGCCAGCTCATTCATCAATTCTGCGTAATCTTTCGGCTGTGGCTTCATTCCGCCTTTCAGCGTCAGCCCCAGCTCGCCCAACACGCTACGCAGGGCTAAGACATGGTCTTCACTCGGCTGATCGTGTACACGGAACAGCGCAGGCTCTTCGTTTTTCTCCACAAATTTCGCGGCGGAGATATTCGCCAGAATCATGCACTCTTCGATCAGCTTGTGCGCATCGTTACGCACCACCGCTTCCACACGATCGATACGGCGTTCAGCGTTGAAAATGAACTTCGCTTCTTCCGTTTCAAACGCGATGCCGCCACGCACTTCACGCGCGTGTTCAAGCACTTTGTACATGCGGTGCAGCTCTTCCAACCCGCCCACCAGCGGCTTGTAGTGCTCGCGCAGCTCGGCGTCGCCTTGCAGAATATTCCACACTTTGGTGTAAGTCAGGCGCGCATGTGAGCTCATCACTGCTTCATAGAACTTATAGGACGATAGCTTACCCTGCGCCGAAACGGTCATTTCACAGACCATACACAGGCGATCGACCTGCGGGTTAAGCGAACAGAGTCCGTTCGACAACACTTCTGGCAGCATCGGCACGACCTGAGACGGGAAGTAGACCGAGGTGCCACGCGCCCGCGCTTCATGGTCAAGCGCCGTATTCGGCCGAACGTAATAGCTCACGTCAGCAATCGCAACCCATAAGCGCCAGCCACCGCCGCGTTTCGGCTCACAGTGCACTGCGTCATCAAAATCGCGAGCATCTTCACCGTCAATCGTAACCAGTGGCAGCTTACGCAGATCCACTCGGCCTTTTTTCGCGGCTTCCGGCACCTCTTCGGAGAGATCTTTCACCTGCTCTTCCACTTTAGGCGGCCAGGTGTGCGGAATATCATGGGTACGCAGGGCGATATCTACCGCCAGCCCGGTTCCCATGTTGTCACCGAGGATCTCAACGATCTTACCCACCGCTTTCGTGCGGCGTGTGGCGCGTTGCGTCAGCTCAACCACCACCACGAAGCCCATACGAGCGCCGTTAATGTCTTCTTTCGGGATTAGAATATCGAAGCTCAGGCGGCTATCATCCGGTACGACGAACCCAACACCGGCATCGACAAAGTAGCGGCCAACAATTTGCCCGGTACGCGGTTCCAGCACGCGCACAATGCGCCCTTCACGACGCCCTTTGCGATCTGCACCCAGCGGCTGTGCCAGCACAACATCGCCGTGAATCGCCCGTTTCATCTCTTCAGCCGACAGATAAAGATCGTCTTTGCGGCCTTCCACACGCAGGAAGCCGAAACCATCGCGGTGACCAATGACCGTACCGCGCAGCAGATCGAGTTTTTCCGGCAACGCATAACACTGACGGCGGGTAAAGATAAGCTGACCATCACGCTCCATCGCACGCAGGCGACGGCGCAGTGCTTCGAGCGCTTCTTCTCCGGTTAATTGCAGGTCGGCGGCTAATTCTTCCCGGCTAATCGGGGTATCGCGCTTGGCGATGTGCGCCAAAATATATTCACGACTGGGGATGGGGGATTCGTATTTTTCTGCTTCTCGTTCCAGGAATGGATCTTGTGACATTGCGGTTCCTCCGTTGTCATCAGCAGGAGGCTGAACAAAACTCATTCAACCAACAATAATTTATAAAGCGGCGGGTTTTCTTTGACCATATCAGCCAGCGTGTATTGATCCAGCTCATGCAGGAAATTTTGTACCGCTTGTTGAAGCACCTGCTTTAAGCGACAGGCTGGCGTAATGTGGCAAAATTCATGGCTACAGTTAACCAGCGTGAGCGGCTCCAATTCGCGCACGACATCACCAATTCGGATGGTTTCTGCCGGCTTTCCAAGACGGATACCGCCATTCTTGCCGCGCACGGCCATCACCAACCCAGCACGACTAAGTTGATTGATAATTTTGACCATATGATTACGAGACACGCCATACACTTCCGTTACTTCCGAAATGCTGGTCATTTTCCCGCCCGGCAGCGATGCCATGTAAATCAGCGCCCGCAAACCATAATCCGTAAAACTTGTTAACTGCACATAAACCTCGGATACCTCTGGGTATCATTAACTGGCGTATTGAGTACGCCCCTGAAAAACCAACGCTATTGACAGATAATAAACTGGCGTAAACGCTACGGCTAATTATTTATACCCTTTGCGTTGCGAGAAATCCGAGTGGGAGAAACCTGTGTTGCGGGAAACCTCTCGGCTACGCCCTTCTTGCCCGACCCTTTTCACGTCTACCATAGCTTTTTAATTTTATCTCACCGCAACACAGATAACGTATTCTCTTTCGTTGCACACACCACATCCAATGATGACTGGGTTATCACCCACGAAGGCGGCGTAAGGAAAAGGACACCATGGGGTTGAAAAATATTTCTATTCGTACCGGCTTATTAACGTTATTGCTGCTAACTACCCTGCTGCTGCTTATCGTCAGCAGCATGGGCGTAGTCGCGATTAAGAAAGACAGGGAAACGCTGACAGCACAAAATCAGATTCAGGGCATTGAGCTGGGCAGCCTGATGAGCGGCTATAACCAGACACTCAGCGCGAGAGCCTCGGCAACGCTCGCCGTCAGGAAAATCGAAATCGGCCTGCTGGACGACGGTGCCAAGGAAACCGGAGTCGTAGAGAAACATCTTCGCCAATCGCAGGAAGACATTGAACGCGTGATCAAATCGGCCAATGCCGATCCCAAACAGCAGGCGCTGGCGCAGGACGTATTGAAAACCTATCAGGCCTATTTTCAGCAGGGCATGACCCCGATGCTAAGTGCGCTGCAAAAACAGTATACCGACGAATATTATGACGTTCTGGAAAAGCAGCTCGGCCCGCTGAGCGAAGCCTTTGATTTGTCGATCCAGAATTTCCGTCAGTATGCTCAGCAGCTTTCCGAACAGGGTCTGGCGCAGTCCGAGAGCAATGAACGTATCATGCTGCTGCTCATTGCTATTGCCAGCCTCTTGTCTATCACGCTGGTGGCATTAGCCTGGGTCGCGCTACGGCACATGCTGCTCAAACCGCTGGACTATGCGATTGAGCAGTTGGAGCAGGTTGCTGGAGGTAATCTGACCCGCCGCCTGATTCAAGGCGGAGATAACGAGCTGGGCCGGCTCAATGATGCCATCGGCCGCATGCAGGGTGCGCTACTGGAGTCGGTCAGTCAGGTGCGCGATGCCAGCACGAAAATCGATCTCGGTAGCCGCGAACTGTTTGAAGAAAACGCGCAGCTTTCCCAACGCACCGAAGAATCCGTTGCAGCACTGGAACAGACCGCAGCGAGCATGGAGCAATTGAGCGCGACGGTGAAACTCAATGCCGATCACGCGGAACTCGCGCATCAGCTCGCTAATAATGTCTCGAACACCAGCAGCCGCAGCAACGAGTCTGTCTGTTACGTCATTGAAAAAATGCAGGAGATCGCCACCAGCGCCAAGCGTATCAATGACATTCTCAGCGTCATTGACGGCATCGCGTTCCAGACCAACATTCTGGCGCTGAACGCCTCCGTTGAGTCCGCGCGCGCTGGCGAACAAGGCAGAGGCTTTGCCGTCGTCGCCGGAGAAGTGCGTAATCTGGCGCAGCATAGCGCACAGGCGGCGAAAGAGATCCGCGCATTGATTTTGGATTCCCAGACGCGCGTGTCCGAAGGGCTTGAATTAGCCTCTAAAGCAGGCGAAACCATGGACGAAGTGACCGACGAAATCATCCGTATTACACAACTGATGCGAGACATTTCCACCGCCACGCAAGAACAGCATCGCGGTATTGAGCAGGTTAACGTCGCCTTCACACAGATCGATAAGGTCGCTCAGCACAACGCACAGCTCGTCAAAGCCTCATCTGCGACGACGCAGTCGCTGGAGCAGCAGTCCCAGCAGTTGATGCGATCTATGGCGCTGTTTCAGGTCGATCCTCGCCTTTCCTAATCTACTGATGGATTGCACCGCCTGTAGTCAGCCCTGCGCTGACTACAGGCATCCCCCGCAGAGAGCTCCGCTTCCGCCTATTCCCTAAAAAAAATCGAATAAATAATGAGAAAAAGCAGGACCCCTTTCCTCCCCTAACACACCTATTTCATAGATATACTTTCAGATAATTTGAGTATTATTTTTTTACCGCTATTCTCTGTTTTTACACATGAGCGTATAAATAGAGTTGCAGTGTTAACGCTGACCAAAATAATTTCCTCAATACATTGAATAAGAAGACAATGAGAGACGTTTCTTATTGGTAATATTTATCATGCGTTTTAGTCTATTAATTATATCTCGATATAATATTTATTAACTTAATTAATAGCACGCTATTTTATTAATTCGACCCATTGGTTTTCGCGTACAAAAAAGGGGACAGCCAATCACCCGATAACATCACAGATGGCATCATGATAAAACGAATGCCTCTGACAACAGCGAATCAAGGGTAAAGACAGAAAGAATATAGGCAAATATAAACATGAATAATCAGTCAGTTGATGTTGATTTGATTACCAGGTTTGACAATGAAGCCAAACTGCACGCGTTCAATTCCGTTTATGCCATCGCCGAATTCGACCTGGCAGGGAAACTGATTGAAGCCAATCCTCTTTTTTGCAAAATGCTGGGCTACAAAAAAGAAGACATTATTCAGAAGAACCACACGCTTTTTATGCCAGAAGCGCTGCGCCAAAAACACGATCATTTCTGGCACGATGTGATTAAAGGGAATATCAACGCAGGGGAATTCCAACGGAAAACCCAAAAAGGAGACATCATCTGGCTCCATGCCGCCTATACGCCCATTATTGATCATTCAGGTCGCCGCATTGGCGTCATAAAACTGGCGCTCGATATTACTCAAGAAAAGCGTCTGATGTCGGAGCACCGGGCACAGCTAGACGCGATTGAAAATTCGCAAGGCGTAATCGAGTTTGATAAAGACGGCTATATCACCCACGTCAATAAACATTACCTGATGTTGACGGGCTACGAAGAGAAGGAAATTCTCGGCCTGCACCACAAGTCACTCTGCGATCCTCTCTATACCGAACAAGCCGACTATCAAACATTCTGGGAAACCTTGCACCGCGGTCACCCTATCAGCGGGCGATTCCACCGCCTTGGCAAAGGCAGACATTCATTCTGGATACAGGCAACTTACAGTCCGGTTATGGATAGCGACGGCAATGTACGAAAAATCATTAAATATGCTCACAACATCACGCAAAATGTCGAAACCGAAAAGAAAGCCCATCAACAAGGCATCATTCTCGATATTCTGCTCTCAGTCCACGACAGCTTTCTGCTCGACCACAATCTGCCTTCCGCCTGCGATAAAGTCTTTGAGCGACTGCTGAGCGTCACCAACAGCACCTTCGGCTTCATTGCCACATTGCAGGAAGACGAAGACGGCCAGTCGCTCTATCTTCCCGCGATATCCAACCTTGCCTGGGATGACGAAACCCTGAACTGGTACAGGCACCAGCGCAGAACCCACGGTGGCCTGAGGCTCCGTAAACTGGACAATCTGTTTGGTCACGTGGTCACCCACAATACGGTGGTGTGCACCAATAACCTACTGAGGCAGAAGGCTGGCCGAGACCTTCCGCCTATCCATCCCGCGCTGTATTCCCTGCTTGGGATTCCTATCTCCCACAACGGCAAAGCGATCGGGATGATCGCGCTGGCTAACCGCCGGGAAGGTTACGATCAAACAATGATCGAGCTACTGGCTCCGCTAGTGAAAACGCTCGGCATCATTATTCACGCGCGTTCGCTGGAAGATGAGCGCACGCAGATAGAAGCCTCTCTGCGCTTTAACGCGGGGCATGATTTTCTTACTGGCCTGCCGAATCGCAGCAGTTTCTTCGAACAGGCCAACGCTTTTTTTCAGAACAAGAAGCAAAGCCATCAGACGGACAAAAGCTGTCTGGCGATTATTGATATCGATTTATTCAAAAACATTAACGATCAATACGGTCATCTGGCTGGCGATGCCGTCCTCAGAGAGCTGGCGATGCTTATGCGCATGTCGCTACGTCAGGAAGATCTGGTCGCTCGCCTCGGTGGGGAAGAATTCATCATTCTGTTAAAAGACGTCTCTTACCAAACGGCGGTGGTAACGATTGAGCGTATTCGACAGGCGATCGAGCAACATACGCTGGAATACGATCGCCAAAATCTGCGTTTCACGATTAGCGCTGGCATTGCCGCCTACTGTTCCGATCTTGCGTCCGTTGAGGACTGGATTCAGTTAGCCGATGAAAACCTCTATGCGGCTAAACGGCAAGGTCGCAACTGTGTGAAATAAGCCCATCCCGACAGCGCTGCTGGTAGCTTTGCTCGAACGTTTGCATTCCCGCAGCGGCTCCGGTTTGAATCAGGCCGGGAAGCTGGTGCGTTTTCCCTTCCCGAATCAGGTTACTGACTGCCGCAGTCGCCGTCAGCACTTCATAAAGCGCGATTCGACCACCTTGCGCAGCGGGCAACAGCCTTTGCGTCACGACGGCCTGCAAACAGGTGGCTAACTGGCTACGAACATAGGCTTTCTCTTCACCGGGAAAGACGTCAATCAGACGATCGACCGCCTGCGATGCACTACGTGTATGCAGCGTCGACAACACCAGATGGCCGGTTTCCGCCGCCGTCAGCGCCAGCCGAATCGTCTCCGTATCGCGCAATTCTCCCAGCAGAATCACATCGGGGTCCTCCCGCAATGCGGCCCGTAGCGCCAGTGCAAACGATGCACTGTGCGCACCGATCTCCCGCTGTTGAATCAGACAGCGTCGGCTGGCATGGATAAACTCGATCGGATCTTCCAGCGTAATCACATGGCGATCGCTGCTGTCGTTTAACGCCCCAAGCATGGCCGCCAGCGTCGTGGATTTGCCGCTCCCCGTCGCCCCGGTAATCAGGATCAGTCCGTTCGGCTTCTCCAGCAGCGTCGAGAGAACGGGTGGCGCCTGTAGCGCCTCCAATGAAGGCTGAGCGGACGGGATAATACGCAGCGCCGCAGACAGCCCTTCACGCTGGCGAAACACATTCACCCGCAGGCGTTGTCCATCGGGCAGCATTAACGCGCCGTCCACCTGACCAGCCTGCCGCAGTTGCTCACGTTGAGCCGGTTCGAGCCAGGCATCACACCATTGTGCCACCTGCTCCGGCGTTAAACGTGGTAAGGTATTTTCAGGCTGTAGCCGCCCGTCCACACGCAACACCGGCGGGTGACCGCTACAAAGGTGCAGATCCGAGGCATTATGTTTTACACTACGCGCCATCCACTCATCCAACTCCATAGATAACCTCCTGAATAACCATGACGACAATCCAGCAGAATCTACAGGACATCCGGCAGCAAATCGCCACCGCCGCTGCGCATTGCGCGCGGGCACCAGAAGAAATTACGCTACTTGCAGTCAGTAAAACCAAACCTGTGAGCGCGATCGAAGAAGCCATCGCGGCAGGGCAACGAGCGTTTGGCGAGAACTATGTTCAGGAAGGCGTGGAGAAGATCCATTATTTCCAGAAAAACCACCCGGACACGCCGTTGGAGTGGCACTTTATCGGCCCGCTACAGTCAAACAAAAGTCGACTGGTGGCCGAGAATTTTGATTGGTTTCACACCGTGGATCGTCTGCGCATCGCGCAGCGTCTGAGCGAACAGCGCCCGACCACATTGCCGCCGTTAAACGTTCTGTTGCAGATTAATATCAGCAGCGAACCGAGCAAATCAGGCATTATGGTCGCTGAATTAGCAGAGCTTGCCGCCAGCGTCGCCGCACTGCCCAACCTGCGTCTGCGTGGCCTGATGGCGATTCCGGCACCAGAAACCGATTACGAGCAGCAGTTGGCTGTTTTCAAACAAATGGCCGCGTTGTTCCAAACGTTATCTGCAAATCATCCGCATATTGATACACTTTCTATGGGGATGACGGACGACATGCGCGCGGCGATTACCGCGGGCAGCACGCTGGTGCGTATTGGTACGGCAATCTTTGGCGCGCGCGACTATTCAGCAAAAAGCGCCTAAACAGTCAGTCAAGCGTGTAGCTGTCAGTAAAAGGTCCATAAACAGGAGTACGCGCTGAACGGCACGTCATCTTTGACAGAATACAAACGGAACAGGTGATTAGCGATAATGCAGATGCAGCAACGTAAAATAGCGTTTATTGGTGCCGGAAACATGGCGCAGGCCATTATCGCCGGATTGGTCAACGGCGGTTATCCCGCTCAACACATCAGCGTCTGCGCGCCTTCGGGTAAGAACCGCGATGCGCTGGCTGCACAGTATGGCGTGATCAGTAGCGCGGACAATGTACGCTGCGCTCAGGAAGCGGACGTTATTGTGCTGGCCGTCAAACCGCAGATGATGGCAACGGTTTGCGAACCGCTGCGTGAACAGGTCAATTTCAGCGGTAAGCTGGTACTGTCGATTGCCGCAGGCATCAACATCGCCCGTTTTCAGGCGCTGCTGGGCGAACCGCTGAATATCGTGCGGATTATGCCCAACACGCCGTCTCTGGTCGGCAAAGGCATGAGCGGGATGTATGCCCCCGCCTCCGTCAATCAGGCTGATAAAGACTTCACGGCACAGCTGATGCAGAGCGTCGGTAAAATTTGCTGGGTGGATAGCGAGCAAGGCATCAACGGCGTGATCGCCGCGGCGGGCAGCGCACCGGCCTATTTCTTCCTGTTTATGGAAGCGATGCAGCAGGAAGCCATCCGTCAGGGGTTCAGCCAGGAAACGGCTCGCCTGTTGGTGCAACAGGCCGCGTCCGGCGCTGCCGCGCTGGTTGAAGCTAATGCAGATACGCCGCTGTCGACCCTGCGGGAGAATGTGACCTCGAAGGGCGGCACCACGGCAGAAGCCCTGCGGGTATTTAACGAACAGCAGTTGGCGCAAACCGTGGCCGAGGCCATGCAGGCGGCAATTGCTCGCGCACAGGAAATGGAAACGCTTTTTTAACCAAAGCGGGTTCCCCGATTCTTTATCTTATTAAGGAAAAGACGTACTTATGCTCACCCTGACTTTTCTGGTCAAAACGCTGGTCGACCTCTATGTAATGGTTCTGCTGCTGCGCATCTGGATGCAGTGGTCACGCAGCGATTTTTATAACCCGCTGTCGCAGTTTGTCGTCAAAATCACTCAGCCGATTGTCGGGCCGCTGCGCCGCATTCTGCCGTCGTTAGGCCCGATTGACAGCGCTTCGCTGCTGCTGGCCTTTATTCTCACGACGATCAAATATCCGTTACTGCTGTTGATTCAGGTTGGCGCGATTTCTCTTAGCCCAATGAACCTGCTGGTCGGGCTTATCTCGCTGATTAAATCCGCGGGCTATCTGGTCTTCTGGGTCATCATCATCCGTTCCATCATGAGCTGGGTCAGTCAGGGCCGTAGCCCAATCGAATATCTGCTGCACCAGTTGACTGAACCGCTAATGGCGCCGCTCCGCCGCGTTATTCCAGTTATGGGCGGCATTGATTTCTCTGCGATGGCCGTGATTCTGATTCTGTATATGCTCAACTATCTGGGAATGGACCTGTTCCCGGGGCTGTGGTTCCTGCTGTGAGTGCCATTACCCGCCACGGCGATGCGCTGGTGATTCGGCTGTATATTCAGCCGAAAGCCAGCCGGGATCAGATCGTGGGTTTGCATGGCGACGAACTGAAAGTCGCCATCACTGCACCACCGGTTGATGGGCAGGCTAATGCCCATCTGACCAAATTTCTCGCCAAACAGTTTCGGGTCGCCAAGAGTCTGGTCGTGATTGAAAAAGGCGAACTCGGGCGGCATAAACAGATTAGAATTACCCATCCGCAACACATCCCGGCTGACGTCGCGGACTTCATTGAATAAATACGCAGGACAAGACGATGCAAAAAGTGGTTTTGGCTACCGGAAACCCCGGTAAAGTGCGCGAGCTCGCCAGCTTGCTGGCAGATTTCGGTCTGGATATTGTGGCGCAGACCGAACTAGGCGTGGATTCCGCCGAAGAAACCGGCCTGACCTTCATCGAAAACGCCATCCTGAAAGCACGTCACGCGGCGCAAATCACGGGACTGCCGGCGATTGCCGATGATTCCGGGCTGGCTGTCGATGCGCTGGGCGGCGCACCGGGCATTTACTCGGCACGCTACGCGGGTGTGGATGCCAGCGACCAGCAAAATCTGGATAAACTGCTGCTGACACTAAAAGACGTACCGGACGAACAGCGCCGCGCCAGCTTCCACTGCGTGCTGGTTTATCTACGCCACGCGGAAGACCCGACGCCGATTGTCTGCCACGGTAGCTGGCAGGGTGTGCTGACGCACGAAGCGGCGGGCAGCGGTGGCTTCGGCTATGATCCGATCTTCTTCGTGCCGGAGCTGGGTAAAACGGCAGCGGAGCTGACGCGTGAAGAGAAGAACGCACAGTCTCATCGCGGCCAGGCGCTGCGCCTGCTGCTGGATGCGCTACGCAATGCTTAAGCTTCCCCCGCTCAGCCTGTACATTCATATTCCGTGGTGCGTACAAAAATGCCCGTACTGCGATTTCAACTCTCACGCGCTGAAAGGCGACGTGCCGCATCAGGAATATGTCGATCACCTGCTGGCGGATCTGGACGCCGATTTGCCGTTAGCGAGCGGTCGTGAACTGCACTCGATTTTTATCGGCGGCGGCACGCCCAGCCTGCTGAGCGCGGAAGCGATGCAGGCACTGCTCGACGGCGTGCGGGCAAGAATTCCACTAACGCCGGATGCCGAAATTACGATGGAAGCCAATCCTGGTACGGTTGAAGCCGACCGCTTCAGCGGCTATCAGCGCGCGGGTATTAACCGTATCTCCATCGGCGTGCAGAGTTTCGATCCGCAAAAGCTGACGCGCCTCGGGCGTATTCACGGCCCGGACGAAGCCAAGCGCGCCGCACACCTGGCGACCGGTCTGGGATTACGCAGCTTTAATCTGGACTTGATGCACGGCTTGCCAGATCAATCGCTGGACGAAGCGCTGGACGACCTGCGTCAGGCCATTGCGCTCAATCCGCCGCATTTATCGTGGTATCAGTTGACTATCGAGCCCAATACGCTGTTTAGCTCACGCCCTCCGACACTACCGGACGACGACGCGCTGTGGGACATCTACGAGCAGGGTCATGCGCTACTGAGTGCGGCGGGTTACCAGCAATATGAAACCTCCGCCTACGCCAAACCGGGCTACCAGTGTCAGCACAACCTGAACTACTGGCGCTTCGGTGACTATTTAGGGATTGGCTGCGGGGCACACGGCAAGCTGACTTTCAGCGATGGGCGCATTCTGCGCACGGTCAAAGTCCGCCATCCGCGTGGCTATATGCAGGGCACGTATCTGGATAAACAGCATGACGTTGCTAACGACGATCGGCCTTTTGAGTTTTTCATGAACCGCTTTCGCCTGCTGGAAGCCGCCCCGCGCGAGGATTTCACGGCGTACACCGGTCTGGAAGAACACAGCATTCGTCCGCAGTTGGATCAGGCGCTAGCGCAAGGCTATCTGACGGAAACCGCCACGCACTGGCAAATCACCGAACACGGCAAACTGTTCCTGAATTCCCTGCTGGAGCTGTTTCTGGCGGAAGAAGAGTAATCATTCCGTGGGCACGTTTATCACAGAAAACCTGCCCATTGTTTCCCATCCGATTTCTCCTTTTGCAACGCTTACAAACCTTATTTCGAGCCGTCTCCCTTTTCCATCACGCGCCGCTTGCTCGCAGCGCGGAAATCCTTTTTCCTTGTACTGGACGACGATTTCATCTTTAAGTACGCTACGTGCTTCTGGTAAGAATAAATCTTACATTTGAGAATCGGGAGGCATAATGGCCAGAACCATGACAATTGACCTTGGAGATGAACTTCGCCATTACGTGGAATCGCTGGTGGAATCCGGTGATTACCGCACGCAAAGTGAAGTCATTCGGGAAGCGCTGAGAATGCTACGGGAAAAACAGGCGGAGTCAGATCTGCAAACGCTGCGTCATTTACTCGCTGAAGGGATAAACAGCGGAGAGCCACAGGAGTGGAATAAAGATGAGTTCTTGCAAAAAATCAGAAACAGGACGCGAACGGCCACCCGATAAAATCAAGCTAACGCCGTTGGCGCAGCGCGATCTAGAAGCGATTTACCTCTACGGTTTGCTGCATTTCAATGAGGAAAGCGCCAACACCTATCTGGAAACCATCGAACACGCGTTTACCGCTATCAGGCACAACAAGATAGGGATCGAACGTAAGGAGCTTGGGCCAGGCTTGTACTCATTTCCCGTCGTCAGACATACGCTATTTTTTCTGTACGAAACAGATAGCGTCATTATTGTTCGAATACTTCATCAGTCGCAGGACATTGTGCGGCATCTTAAGTGGCTATGAGCCATTTTCTGCGAGCATAGGTAGCATTAGTTAAGACTTGACTCACGGGCAGAACACCATCAAATCTGACAGGCTGTAATGAGCGAGGAGCGGAAGTTCGCCATTTACCTCGCCACTGATAAGTTGCTTCACTTATAATGAAATGTATTAATTAATGGGGTGCAGGCCACTATAGTTTATATGTGATATTATTTTATATAAGTTTTCACACATAATGAAATAAATAAAATTCACTTCATTTCCATTTTGGCTAATTCTTCCCATTCATCGAGAGAGTGATTATAAGGAAATATTTCTTTAACTATAAAAGGAATGTAGCTTTCTTCAGCATTGTGATGTATTTCATTACTAATATTGCTGGTCATTCCGAATTTTACATCAGGATCGTTTTCAGAGAAATTTATATAAAAAGGTTGTTGACTCAAAGCCTGTCTGATTTTACTTGCTTGTTCCAATGGTAGAATTTTAAGTAGTTCTTTAAACGTTTTTTTGTTAAAGTCTAGAGAAATAGCCATATCAATATCCCCAGGTATTGTAGATGTGCAAGTGTATGACCGTTCACTCAATCGACTAATAAATTTAGTATTTATAGCTGGCGCACTGAAAAGCCCACCTTTAACTAAACCCATCTTTCGAATGTGAATTCCAAAATCAGGCGCATAATTTAAAAGAGCCGGATTAGCTTTAACATCAGGATTTAATATTCTAAAAAATTTATCCCAGTGATTTTCAATATCTTTTAAAGAAAAACTGAGTATTGGGTTTAGCTCCCGGATGCTATATAGAACAAATTCATTGCCATTGCATAAAGCATACATTTCTGCTCTTATTTCTGGATGTATAGCATAACTATAGGCTTGCTCAACGTGCATGCTTTTGTTTATTTTTTCATTAGGAGCCTTTGCATCAAGAATCCAATACGGTCGGTCATTAGAAAGAAAAACATAATCCGGTACTATTGAAATTTTTCTTGATTGTGAACCTATTGAGACAAATGGATGTGAAAGTGTTTTGCTCCTGATTACACGGTTATCTCCCGATGCTTTATAACCAAGAGCTTTGATAATTGGTAAAATTAACTCTTCTCTAACTGAATCCTCTTTAAATTCATTGGAGTTTAGTAGGTCAAAATCGAAATCATCAAACATATTTTTCACCATGTTTTTATTTAATAAACGATATGCAACGCTTTACTCAGCGCTACAATTAAATCATTGTAGAGTTAAAAAATAACTTCAAGTGATGGTTTTATCTAAATCTTGTAACTTTATAGCACAAAAACCGACCTTTAAAGGTTGTTTTTTACTCTACTTTAAGTTGATCACATTTCGGCAACCAGTCCAAAACGCTCTCTTCAATAAGGTTGAGGTTGATTTGTATACCTTGCATTCATCTGTGCACTTGCACAATACTTTCAAGTGATATGACCTATTTCCCTAATGATTAATGCAGTGCAGACCTTTCAACTTCCGCTTCTGGCACAAAACCACTTGTCAGATTAGGTTTAGCTCTGTGCTATAAAAGTGCCAGCTCAGCTCCGAGCTAATACACATCAGCAGCAACATAATATCAAACAATATCAGCTGGTTCAGGCCATACGAGGATTGAATTTTTACCTGCGGTTATGACACAGTAGAAGCCTATCACGCTCTGTTTATCAACAACCTGCGGGTAACGATGATGAAACGTATAACAACGATCGTAGTAGCACTGCTGGTCACAGCAACATTGAGCGGCTGTAACACCACGCGCGGCTTTGGCCAGGATGTGCAGAAACTGGGTAGTAAAATCTCCCACGCCGCCAGCTAACCCACCGTCAGACAACAAAAAACCGGCCATACGTTAGCCGGTTTTTTCGTTTACGCCGCGCCCCCTACTCCTTCCGCAGCTGGCTCAACATCCCTCAGAATGCCGACAGCATATCAATATGCGGAATGCCGTCTTCGTCGTATTCCTCACCGGTCGCCACAAAGCCAAACGCGCCGTAGAACGATTGCAGATGAGCCTGCGCGGACAGGAACAGATGTTTTTGCGGCCAGTGGCGCGCGCAGGCAATCAGCGAGTGTTCCATCAACTGGTGCCCCAGATGTTGCCCGCGGGCATGCGGCGCGACAATCACGCGCCCAATCGTCACCACATCGTTGTTCGGATGGGGAGCAAGCAACCGGGCGCATGCTGCCAGCTTGCCGTCACGGTACGCCGTAATATGGCGGTTACCGTCCACCAGATCGCGGCCATCGATATCCAGATAGGGGCAGGTTTGCTCGACCACGAATACCTGATTGCGCAGCGCCAATATGTCATGCAGTGAATACACGTTAAGGTCTGCCACATCCCAGTCATGCCATATCAGACTCATTGCTACCCTTCCTATTTCGTTTATTCCGCACCGGTAGAACCATCGCGGCGCTTAGCCAGAATCAGCCATGCCCACAGGAGCGCAATTGCCAGCGCAAACAAGACGCCAAAGCCAATCCCGATAGTGATAACCGACACACCCAGTTTTACCACCAGAGAATACAGCCCCAGCATTAACAGCATAGCGCCGTTCTCACCCAAATTCTGTACGGCGATCGCATTACCCGCCCCGACGCTGGCCTTCCCACGCTCCTGCAACAGCGCATTCAGCGGGACGATAAAGAACCCACCGAGTGCCCCCAGCAGAATCAGCAGGGAATAGGCGCTCATGAGGTTGTGCTGAAGTGTGAAAATCACCACCACCACGCCGATGAGGAAGCCCGCAGGCAAGCAGCGCCGTACATTATCGAGCGTCACCAGCTTCGCAGCTGCACCGGCTCCCACCACGATGCCCACGGCGACCATCGCGTTCAGCAGCGTCGGTGTTGCATTGTCGGTGATGCCGAGCGCATGCGGCACCCACAGCACCAGCAGAAAACGCAGCGTCACACCAGCGCCCCAGAACATACTGGTGCCGATCAGCGAGAGTCGGGCATCGCCATCGCGCCACAGCACCCGACAAGCGGAAAAGAAGCTGCTCGCCATCTGCACCGGATGCCACGGCTGTCCTGGCCGCGCCGCGTTGAGACGAGGAATCAGCATATTCGCCCCCAGCGCTATGCCGTAAGCCACCGCACAAACCGACAGCGCCCCGTAAATGTTCCAGTCCGCCAGCACGCCGCCTGCGACTGAACCGGTCAGAATCGCCGCAATCGTCGAGGCTTCCATCAGACCATTCGCTTTGACTAACTGACCGCCACGCGTGATCTCACCCAGAATGCCGTATTTCGCTGGGGAATATGCGGCTGCGCCAATGCCCACCAGCGTGTATCCCAGAAACGGATTACCGCCCACGCAAATCAGCAGCGCGCCCGCCAGCTTCAAGGTATTGGCGAACATCATTACCTGCCCCTTGGAGAAGCTGTCCGCAATTTGCCCGACAAACGGTGCCAGAATGATGTACGCAGCGACAAACCCCATCTGCAAAAACGGCTGGCTCCAGTCGGGATACACCAGCTGTTTGATCAGCGCTAACGTGGCAAACAGCAGCGCGTTATCGCCAAACGCGGAGAAGAACTGCGCGATAATCACCGCGCTCATACTGCGCGACAGCAAAGGCGTCGCGGGTTCAGTCTGTTGACTCATGCATTCGGCTCCGACACGTTAGTTGCTGGTTCTTCGGCCATCTGGCGCAGCGTGACAAAGTCAGGCTTGCCGCTGCCGAGTAGTGGTAAGGCTTTCACATAGCGAATATCACGCGGCACCGCCAGTTCCGGTACGCCACTGCTGCGTGCCTGTGCGAGCAATGCGTCGCGGGTTATCTGGTTGTCCGTCGTAAACAGCACCAGCGCTTCGCCTTTGCTGCTGTCACTTTTCGCACTGGCCGCATGCTGCGCTTCTGGCGATATCTTCACCGCCAGCTGTTCCACGCTTTCCAGCGAGACCATCTCCCCCGCCAGCTTGGCAAAGCGCTTCACGCGGCCAATGATGGTGCAGAAACCTCTTTCATCCAGCTCGACGATATCGCCCGTGTCATACCAGCCCGGCTGCAACTCGCCTTGGGCATTTTCTGCCGCAGGCGCTTCGAGCACGCCGGGGTTTTCCACTCGCAGATAGCCCTTCATGATATTCGGCCCACGCAGCTGTAGACGGCCACCGCGCGTAATGCCCGGCACCGTAATCAAACGCGATTCGATTTCCGGCAACAGCTTGCCGACGGAATGGATTTTCGTCGCCATCGGCACGTTGATCGCCACCACCGGCGCGCACTCGGTCACGCCATAGCCTTCCAGAATGCGGATACCAAACTTGTCTTGCCAGACCTGACGCGTGGTTTCAGACAGCTTTTCTGCCCCGGCAACCACATAGCGCAGGCGAGCGAAATCATACGGATGGGCAAAGCGTGCATAGTTGCCTAAGAACGTTGATGTCCCAAACAGCACGGTGCAGTTCTGGTCATAAACCAGCTCCGGCACGATGCGATAGTGCAGCGGGCTGGGATAGAGGAACACGCGAGCGCCCGTCATCAGCGGCGTTAACAGCCCCACCGTCAAGCCAAACGCATGGAACAGCGGCAGCGCAGACATAAAGCGGTCGCGCGGAGTGAAATCCGCCACCGTGCGAATCTGCTCAACGTTCGCCAGCAAGCTGTCATGGGAATGCACGACACCCTTAGGATTCCCCTCGGAACCGGAGGTAAACAGCACGATAGCCGCATCGTCAGGCTTCTGCGGCAGCATCGCGCGGGCAGGAAACAGCAGATGAAACAGGATCCACAGCTTATCCGTCAGCGTCACGGTGTCTTTCAAATCTTCCAGATAGACCCAGTTGGCCTCGCTAACCTGCTTTGGTAGATCTGTTAACTTGCCCTTTTCAAGAAACTGGCGAGACGTGACGATCGTTTTGATCCCTGCCGCTTTCATCGCGCTTTGTAGCCCTTTCGCGCCAGCGGTGTAGTTCAGCATGGCAGGAACGCGGTTACGCAACGATGCGCCCAGGACGGATGCAGCAGTAATGGTCGCGTTGGGCAACAACATGCCGACATGTTCATCGACGCGGGTGAAGCGCTGCAAAATACGCGACACGCCCAGCGATTTTTTCAGTAAGCCCTGATAGCTGTCTTCATTGAATGAGATATCCGCAATGCTGGGGGAGGAACGCCCGTAACGGGTTCTCGCAGCCAGAAAAGCCTGATACAGCGTGTGCTGCGGGCGCGTATCCATCCGCGCGTTCATCATAATCTGGTGCAAATGCTCACCGGCCAGCGCGCGGCGTTCTCTGGCACTGCTGGCTTCCGGCATCGGCAACGTGGTCGGGGGCAAATAGGTGATCGTAATCTGTGGGAGGCAACGGCGTTTAAAGACGCCCGCCAGCCGACCAAACGGCGTGAACTCTGCGCCATCAATGCGCACGGGGATAATCGTCGCACCCGACTTCGCCGCGACAAACGCCGCACCGCTGTAAATCTTCATCAGCGATCCGGTTACGCTGATGCGCCCTTCTGGGAAAACGACGACGGGCTGGCCGCGCTCGATCACCTTGATCAGCCCTTTGATTGCCAGAGGCTTGGTGGGATCTAACGGCACGAAATCGATATACGGCTTCAGCCAGCGCATAAACCAGCGATCGGATATGGAGGAGTACACAGCAAAGACGGGCTTTATCGGTAAGAATAACGCCAGCAAAACGCCATCAAGGAACGAGACGTGATTGGGCGTGATGAGCAATTTGGATTGCTGAAACTGGCTGCTGTCGCCCTCGATCCGGATGCGGTACAGACGCTGGAACACCCAACGTAACAGGGTATGAATCATGCCGTCTCCCAATAGACAGATAAATGGATTGATCCTTTGGCCGATCTCTCATGATATCCGTACATAGCGATCGGCACAGGACAAAGGGTATTATACTATTTCTTTGAATATCATAGCCTGCATGTAAAAAATCATGACAGTAAAGGTTATGGCTAATAATCTGAATAGGGTTAACCCTTCCCGTTTCAATCTTATGCTGGTTATCCCATTCCTCCGTTCCCATCACCGGTTCTTCCGTTTACGACAGCACAAAAAGACGAAAAACAGCACCCATCCTCCATTGACAGAAGCGTCAAACAAAATTAAAACTATACCGTACAGTTTATTTATGAAAAAAACTACCCTCTCATGTCAGGAGAAAAAAAGATGAAAAGTCTATTTCTACTTAGCTGCGTCGCATCAGCATTTATGCTAAGCGGCTGTGTTTCTTTGTTTTAGTTCAAGCATACAAGCGCGTTTATACTACGTGGAGAACGTATGAAAAATCTATTTCTTGCCGGCTGTATCGCTGCGACGTTCCTGTTGAGCGGCTGCCTTTCTATCGGTAGCCACCTCAACTGACCTTTCGCGCTATGGTGCTCCCCGTCATAGCGCGATATTCTTTCCTTCCCCCAGACAGATCCTTTACCGCATCAACCGCCAACGTTAAATTTAGGCAAAAAAAAACCTACGCATCCGCGTAGGTTGGTGTAATCAAATGGTTTCAATGTACAGAGCACATCGATATATCACCAATCAATACCTCTGGGACTTGTAACTCTAAAGATCGCCGCATCGCTTCACCAGCGATGAATCGAAAGAGTTATTCTATAAGTGCAACCAACTGTAAGATTCTGGTGAATCATGTAAGGCAGTCGCCTTTTAGCGCGTTTTCTAGCTTGATAGTGACTGGTGATACAGGCGCACGGCTTTGTCTGGATAGTCCAGCCCGTCGCCGATGTAACGCCAACCGTGTTTTTCGTAATAGCCGCTAAACGTGGCGAACAAATAGAGATCGTCAAAGCCCTGACGGCGACAGAAATCCAGTACGTGCTGTTGCAGCGCGATACCCAACCCTTTGTCACGCTGGCTTTCTTCCACGTACAGCGATGCCAGCCAGGGCGTCAGATCCTGTCGGCTGATTAAATCGCAGCGCCATAATCCCACCGTCCCGACTAAGCGCTCGCCCTCCAGCGCGATAAACGTCAGCGGCAGCGCCTCTGGGTTCAGGCTATTGCGCACCACGCTGGCAAAGAATTCACGGCTGTTCTGGCTGCCGAACGACTGCCAAATCCAGTCAATCACCTGTTCCTGATGCTGAGGACGATCCGCCAGATAAACAATTTTCACGCTAGATACGTCCGCCATAATTACACCAGTTTCCCCTGGAAGATCGGCACAGAATCAAACAAATAGCCGTCAAACTCTGGCGCATCGGCGTCAGAGATTTCCATCAGCGTATTTTTGACGTTTTCGAGGTGCTGCCACATCGCCTGATAAGACCCAGACACATCGCGACGCCGCAGCGCCGCCAGAATAGCCTGATGATCCGCCAGCCATTTCAGGCGATAGCCCTGCGTCCCGACGTGCGTGTAGAGCTGCTGCCAGAGCGCGTTATCGTCACGGCACGCCCAGATATTGCTGACCGTTTCCAGCAGCATCTGGTTTTGCGTCGCACCAGCAATTTGCAGATGGAACAGGCGATCAAAATCGCCACGGTAATCTTTTCCGGCAATCGCGGCCTGCTCTTGTTCCAGCGTCTTACGCAGGTTTTCGATATCCGCACGCGTTGCCATGCGGGCCGCAAACGCCGCAATATTGCTTTCCAGCAGTTGGCGAGCCTGTAGCATTTCAAACGCGCCGATATGGTTTTTACCACCCTCTGCCGTGTCGTCTTCATCAGGAATACGCAAGACATAAACCCCGGAGCCCTGACGAATATCGACTGTGCCTTCCAGTTCGAGCATCAGCAGCGCTTCGCGCACTATCGTCCGGCTAACACCATAGGTTTCCGCAATATTTCGTTCAGGAGGAAGGCGCGATCCGACGGGGTAATCCCCTGACTGAATCTTCTGGCGTAAATCACAACCGATTTCCTGATATTGCTTCTTCTCTTGCAGAACCACATCCTTCGCCACGCTTTCACCCTACATGCACTGTCGCTCTGAGTGCGGGCGTCAGGCCCGCTCTGATTGTGCCCGTCATACTTCAAGCTGCAACTTGAATGATGACAGGCACGTCTACAGCCGCGTACTGACACAGCGGTAGCGCGCTAGTTTACCAAACTCAGCGCCTGATCCAGTACTTTTGCGCCATTTAATGTGCCGTAGGCGACAGGGTCGATCACCGCGATAGGAATCTGGTAGCCGTCCGTCAGCTTTTTATTTTCGTTAAGCTTGAAGCGCACCTGCGGCCCCAGCAGAACCGCAATGATGTCGCCGCCAAATTCCTGCAACTCATCACGCAAATTTTGCTCTGGGATCGCGTAGATCTTCAGCTCCATTCCCCGCGTTTCTGCTTCCTTCTCCATCTTGGTGACCACCAGTGAGGTCGACATTCCTGCTGAGCAGGCCAGTACGATTCTTTTCATATTCCATTCCTCATTTTGGTTATCTGCACCTATTTCTCTTCATCATCCAGCGTCAATTCGAGCCGACGCGTGTCGTGTAGCTGACGAAACCAGGCGGCGGATTTTTTCGGCCGCCGTTGCCGATCCTGTTCCAGATCGATTTCGATCAATCCGTAGCGGTTTTTAAACGCGTTCATCGGTGAGACGTTGTCGGTAAAGGCCCACAGCATGTAGCCGCGGCAGTTTGCGCCCTCTTCCTTCGCCTTCAGCGTCCAGTACAGGTGCTCAGCAATAAACGCGATGCGGTAATCGTCCTGAATCACGCCCGCATCGTCTTTAAAGCGCGCCTCGTTCTCGATACCGATGCCGTTTTCCGCCACAAACCACGGCGCATTGCCGTAGTCGCGCTCTATGCGTTTCGCCATGTCGTAAATGATTTTGGGATTGATCTCCCAGCCACGCGAGGTGTTCATGCGACGCCCCGGCAGCTCAAAATGCTCGTAATAATAGGCCGGATGGAACGGTGTCTCTTTGTTCCACTCACGGCTAGGCGCTTTGACCCGATGTGGGTAATACAGGTTGATCCCCACCTCATCGACCGTATTCTCCCGAATGATCGCCAGCTCTTCTTCCGTGTAATCCCACTTCACCTGATGCTGCGCCAGCAGCGCCACCAGCTCCGCCGGATATTCGCCCTTTAACACCGGATCGAGGAAAACCCGGTTATAGAACAGATCGTAAAGGTGCGCCGCTTTCACATCGTGCGCCGCTCGGGAACGTGGATACGTGACTTCAGGGTTGAGGATCACACCGATCGAACCGCCATCCCGGTGATAGCCCTGCTGTCGAAACCGCTGCACCACTTTTGCCGTCGCCAGATTCTTATGGTGATTCCACTGCATCCACGTGTGCGTGTTCTGCTCATAAGGGTAGCGTAGCGCGTCCAGATAAACGCGCGTCTGCACCACAATCGGCTCATTGAAGGTAAACCAGCGCTTCACTTTTCCGGCATAGCGGGCGAAAACCGCGTCGGCGTACAGCACAAACCACTCCACTACCTGCTTGGATGACCAGCCCTGATACTTCTCCAGCAGGCAGGCGGGTAGCTCGTAATGTTCAAGGCAGATCATCGGCTCGATCCCCTGCCGGTGCATTTCATCCAGCAGGTTATCGATATAGGCCGCGTACTCTTCATCGACGATGCCTTTCTCATAGTCCAGCATAAAGCGTGACCAGTTGATCGACGTACGATAGTGCGTCAGCCCTGCCAGCTTCATCAGCGCCACGTCTTCCCGATAGCGATTAAAGAAATCTGTCGCTTTCGCCGGGCCGTAGCCGTTGTGCCAGACCTGGCGATCCTGCTTGTACCAGAGATCCAGATAGGAATCCTGCCCGGCTTTCTTGCCGCTCCATCCTTCCGTTTGCCATGCCGATGCCGCCGCGCCCAGAATAAAATCCGGTGGAATAGTCAGTGCAACCTTACTCATGCGTTACCTCTCCTCTCGTCCGTTTCAGGCTTTTTCCGCTGCGGCCTGCTTTTCTGCTTCCAACTGCGCCAGCTCGGCACGACGGGACGCCACTTTGACAAACGGCAGATAGATCAGCATCGCGACGATGATGCATACGATCTGTGTCGCGACAGCCCCCATCGATCCCGCTGTCGACAGCCAGGCGTTAATGATCGGCGGTGTCGTCCACGGCACCATCACCACCGCTTTGCCCGCAAACCCCATGCTGGTGGCGAAATAGCCAATCGTGCCCGTCACTAACGGTGTGATAATGAAAGGAATAGCCAGAATCGGGTTGAGCATAATCGGCATACCAAAAATCACCGGCTCATTAATATTGAACACGCTGGGGCCGAAAGAAATTTTGGCGATCTCTTTCATCTCTTTGCGCTTGGAAGCAATCATCACCGCCAGCAGCAGACCAATGGTCAGGCCGGAACCACCGATGCTCATGTACACATCCCAGAACGGCATGGTGATAATGTTCGGTATCTCATGCCCCTGCTCGAACGCGGTCATGTTGACGGCAATCGCCCCCAGCAATAGCGGTTCACGAATCGGTTTAATCATCTGGTTGCCGTGAATCCCGATCACCCAGAACAGCTGAGCGACAAACATCAGCACCAGTAAACCAGGCAGGCTTTGCACCACGGATTCCAGCGGCTGCTGCACGACTTTATAAACGGCGTCATACAGGTACATGCCCGTCACGCGGTGAAACACAAACCCAAAGGTGGCGATGGCAACCACCGTGATGATGGAAGGAAACAGCGCAGAAAAAGAGGCTGCGACGTTGGGCGGCACGCTGTCTGGCATTTTAATCTGTAGCCGATCGACATTTTGCAGCTTGGTATACATCTCGACAGACAGGATGGCGATGAACATCCCCAAAAACAGGCTTTTGGTATCGGAGAACTGTTTCGCCAGCACGTCTTTCACCACCATCATCTGCCCGTTGACGGCCATTTCGATCGTGGTTGGCGTAACGGCAATAAAGCAGATCACCGCCAGCAGGCCGGGAAACAGCCCGCGTGAACCGTTAATCTTCCCAAGCTCGATACCAATCAGGAAGACGGCACCGATAGTCAGAAAGCTGAGCGTGGCGTAGTTAATCCCGCTCATAATCGGTTTCAGTTCCGCCAGAAACGAAAACATCGAAAAACTGGCCAGACCATTTTTCGGATCCATTACCATGTTGGAAATCAGAACGGAAAACGCCCCGACGATAATGACAGGCATCAGCGTAATAAAGGATGCCTTAATCGCCATAATGTAACGCAGACTGTTAAATTTATTGGCAAAGGAGCCCAATGAATCAATCAGTTGGTCCTTAAGTGACATAACACCACCTCTTTCATCATCATATTGTTATATCGCGTGTGACACGCGGGATGGCCGTTACGCGCAGGGTAAATGCAGGTACCGCGCTTTCGCGTTTGGCATACCAAAAATCAACCATAATGAATTATTTTTCTGTGACATGATTCTCACAAGACGATATTGGAATTCCAATATGATGAAAATGTGATTTTTGGCATACCATAATTTCTCAGCTACATAGATTGTCAGCCACAATAAGTTCTCAACCAACTTGGGCTGCTTTCCTGACTGCGATAAGGAAACCTACGATGAAAGACACAGAAAACGTTCCAGCATTCGATATGGAACAAACCGTGATGGAACTGCTGATTAATGCGGGTGAAGCGCGCTCAAACGCCATGATGGCCATTCAGGCGGCGCGCCAACGAGAGTGGCAACAGGCTGACAATCTGCTCGCGGCGTCACAAGAAGCGGCTCGTGCGGCTCACCGCGTTCAAACACGGCTGATCGGTCTGGACGAAGGGGAAGGCAAGGTGCCCGTCAACCTGATCATGGTACATGCGCAGGATCATCTGATGACTGCCATGCTATGCCGGGATTTGGCGGAAGAGATTGTCTTGTTACGCCGTGAAATGGCGGAAGAGATTGTCTTGTTACGCCGTGAAATGGCTGCATCACAAAATTGACAAAAATCTGGTTGAGAAACGAACATCAGGCGTTAAATCCAACAATATGCCTGTGGTAACATGGCGCATGATGTTCGTAACAGGGATGGATAGGCGTTTTTAGCCCGTCATCATACTCAATGAAGGTGCAGCGATGAAAACCATGCTTGAGGTGGCAAGACGTGCAGGAGTGTCTAAAGCGACCGTCTCCAGAGTGCTCAACGGCACGGGTCAGGTCAAACAGGCAACACGCGATGCCGTATTTCAGGCAATGGAGGAGCTAGGCTACCGTCCTAATTTTCTGGCGCGTTCGCTGGCTCGTCGTACTTCAAACAGCATTGGTCTCGTTATTTCCAATTTTGACGGCCCCTACTTTGGCCGCCTGCTGCGCCGTGCAGCGGATATCGCGGAAAGCAACGGTAAGCACCTGATCGTCACCGACGGGCATGATACGCCGGAAGATGAGCATCGCGCAGTGCAGCTTCTGTCTGACAGACAATGCGATGCCATTATCCTCTACACCCGCTATATGTCCGAATCGGACCTCATGACGCTGCTCGACACGCTGACTATTCCAATGATCGTGATGAATCGCGATCTGCCGCAGGCGCGCGAACGCTGTATTTTCTTCCGCCAGCAGCAGGCCGCGTTTGATGTGGTTAATTACCTGATTGAGCAGGGCCACCGTGAGATCGCTTTTATCACCGCACCGATGAAAACGCCGACGGCGCAAGCGCGACTCGCGGGCTATCAGCAGGCATTAACCGCCCATCAGATCGAGGTTGATCCTCGGCGGGTAGCGCACGGAACCAGCATGGTCGCCAGTGGCTATCAGGCCGCACGCCAGCTTCTGGACAGCGGCGTCAGCTTTAGCGCGCTGTTTGTCAGCAACGATCACATGGCGATTGGCGCAATGAAAGCGCTGTACGAGGCGGGGAAAAAATTACCGCAGGATGTCTCCGTTTTCGGCTTTGACGACGAACCCTGCGCGACCTATCTGCACCCTTCTCTTTCCACCGTCTACATGCCGATTGAAGAAATGGCTGCCACCGCGATTACGCAAGTGCTGGATCTGATCGCAGGCAAAGACGTCAACCCGCTACAACCCTTCACCGGCGAACTTAAGCTGCGCGAGTCGGTACAGAAAGGGCCGTACTACGCTAAGTAAAGCTCACCGTAAAATTACGCCCCGCGCAAACAGCCTGCACGGGGTTTGCCTCTTTAGCCATGCTCAATCAGCATCACCGCGCTCGTATCCGCTTCCAGCGCGTCAAACAGGTGTGGGACATCAGCGGAGTAGCTGATGTAGTCCCCCGCGCTCAGTTCAACGGGCTGTGCGACAGGCCCAATTCTGGCGCGACCGCTGCTTAGAATCACGTGTTCGATCGTCCCCGGTTTATGCGGTTGGGAGACTCTGGCTTCTCCCGGTTGCACCTTCAGCCGATAGATATCACGGTGCGCGCCTGCCGGACATGCCGCCAGCAGCGTTGCGGCATAGTTTGCCTGCTCCGAATAGGTTGTTGCGCCTTCATTAGCCCGAATCACCTGTACGTGCTGGCGAGACTGACCAATCAACTGGCTGACCTGCACGTCAAGCGCCATCGCCAGCGCCCAGAGCGTTTCCAGACTTGGATTGCCGATCCCGGTTTCCAGCTGCGAAAGCGTTGATTTTGCCAGCCCTGCGCGCTTTGCCAGCTCGGTGACTGACAGGTTTAACCGCTCACGCTCACGCCGAATAGCAACGGCCAGCCGTGCAATAGGCGTGATTTCCTGCGCGCCATTTTCCTGATTATCGATCGTCATAGCGTTCACCATAATGTCCATTTGTTCGACTTGACGAACAAATGGTTTGTGTTCATTATTTTGTCCTGTTGTTCATTATAAAAAATTTTGTTCGCTATAGCAGCACACTTTTCACACTGACAGGCAGGAAAAAAAGATGACACCCCAGACTCGCGGCACGATAGAAATGACTATCGCGATGATCATTTCCGGTACGGTTGGCTGGTTCGTTTTAACGGCAGGGCAACCTGCGATGACAGCCGTTTTCTGGCGCTGCGCGTTCGGCGCATTGACGATGTTAATCGTCTGCGGGCTATTGGGCTTACTGCGGCGAGGCATCATTAGCAGAAAGCAGGCTGGCATTGCCGTACTCGGCGGCCTGGCACTGGTGCTCAACTGGACGCTGCTATTTGGCGCTTATGCGCATGCGTCTATCGCCGTCGCCACCGTGGTTTATCACACGCAGCCCTTCATGTTGGTGGGACTAGGCGCGATCTTTTTCAGGGAAGCGCTGACCCTCAACAAAACCAGCTGGTTACTGTGCGCCTTTGGCGGCATCGTCCTGATCGTCAGCGCCCAAACGGGGGCCGACAGCGATGGCAAAGGCTATCTGTCCGGCGTGCTGATGGCATTAGGTGCGGCATTCTTCTACGCCGTGGCAGCTGCGATAACGAAAAAGTTGTCAGGGATCCCGCCGCACCTGCTGGTGTTGATACAGCTGCTCGTTGGCGTCGTGGTGCTTGTCCCCTTCGCGGCAATGCCTGCTTCTCCTACGACTTCACAGTGGGGAATGCTTGTGGCGATTGGCGTGATCCATACCGGGCTGATGTCGACGCTGTTATACAGCGCGATCCAGAAGATCCCGACCGCGCTGGTTGGCGCACTGTCGTTTATCTATCCCGTTATCGCCGCACTGGTCGATTGGGTAGCCTTTGGGCATCGGCTGGACATGATGCAGCTTGCCGGGGCGGTCGCTATTCTGCTGTCCGCCGCCGGAATGACGTTTGGCTGGCGTATACCCCTCAACAGGAAAAGGGATCGCCTGCGTTAGACTGTACGTTCGGAGGAAAAGCAGAAGGCTTCTCCCCCAATCCAGCCGAATAATCCCGATTAAAGCGCTTCCAGCGCCAGCAGTTCGTCCAGCGTCTGGCGACGGCGAATCAGGCGTGGTTCACCATTTTCAAACAGCACTTCCGGCAGTAGCGGACGGCTGTTGTAGTTCGAGGACATGGATGCGCCGTACGCGCCGGTGTCGTGGAACACCAGATGGTCGCCAACCTGCGCATCCGGCAGCGCGAACGTTTCCACGCCGCCGCCCGCCTGCTGGGTAAACACATCGCCAGACTCACACAGCGGCCCGGCAATCACGCTATCGAGCAGCGTGGACTGACTGATATCGCGGCCATCACCCGGCAGCAGAGAAACATGGTGATAGCTGCCGTACATCGCCGGACGCATCAGATCGTTAAATCCAGCATCGACCAGCACAAAGTGGCGACTTCCCATGGATTTTATCGCCCGCACTTCCGCCACCAGCACGCCGGATTCCGCGACCAGAAAACGTCCTGGCTCGATTTCCAGCGTCACCGGATGGCCGAGATGCGCAGCAATTTTCTCACGCGCCGCGTTCCACAGCCCGTAATAGTGTTCGGTATCAATCGCTTCTTCGCCGTGGCGATAGGGAATCGACAGCCCGCCGCCCGCTGAAATCGCCTCGATATCCTGACCCAGCTCAACGACCTGCTGCACCATCGCCTCACACACCTGCTCCAGATGGCCGTAATCAACGCCGGAACCAATGTGCATGTGGATTCCCACCAGCTTCAGCTGATAGCGCTGAATGTGCGCCAGCGCCAGCGGCAGATCGCCGTACCAGATCCCGTGCTTGCTGTTCTCGCCGCCGGTGTTGGTTTTCTGGCTGTGACCATGACCAAAGCCCGGATTCACGCGCAGCCACACCGGATGCCCCGGCGACTGCTGCCCCAGTTGTTCCAGCATATCGACCGAGCCGGCGTTCACCGGAATGTTCAGTTCAGAAACGCGTTGCAGCGTCGGGCGATCCAGCAGATCGGCAGTAAACACGATCTCATGCGCGTCGGTGCCCGGCACAAATCCTGCAATCAGCGCACGCTCGATCTCACCCAGCGATACCGAATCCACTTTCACACCCTGCTCACGCATCAGGCGCAAAATGTGCGTGTTGGAACACGCCTTCTGCGCGAAGCGGATTGTGTCGAACTGGCGCAGTTGGGCGATGCGGTTAACGATAGTCTGCGCGTCATAGGCCCAAACCGGGCAACCAAAGCGGGCAGGCAGTTCACGCAGGCTTTGCGCGTTCAGGGCGTGTGTTACGTCATTCAGATCGTGAGGCATAATAGTTACCAAAAGTCATGCATAAATGTATTAAAAGTGGCTGAATGGACTATACGTTGTTACCTTTCCGGTAAACAAATATCGTTTTAAGCAGACTCTATTCATTTTTGATATGGGTAGAGGGAAAACATCATGACAATATCCTTACGGCACATCGAAATTTTCCATGCGGTTATGACGACCGGGAATCTGACGGAAGCAGCAGATCTGCTGAACACGTCGCAACCGACCGTCAGCCGCGAGCTGGCACGTTTTGAGAAACTGATTCAGATGACGCTGTTCGAACGACTGCGCGGCAGGCTTTACCCCACCGCGCAGGGGCTACAGCTGTTTGAAGAAGTGCAGCGCTCGTATTATGGGCTGGATCGAATTATCAACGCCGCCAGCGATATTCGCCGTTTTCAGCAGGCGCAGCTTTCGATTGCCTGCCTTCCCGTGTTCTCACAGTCGCTGCTGCCCGACGCCTGCAAGCCGCTGCTCGCGCGCTATCCGTTGCTTAATCTGCACATCATTCCACAGGAATCGCCGCTGCTGGAAGAGTGGCTGTCTGCCCAGCGCCACGATTTGGGCTTAACGGAAAACAGCCTCACGCCAGCGGGTACCGAGCGGCAAACGCTGATGTTGCTCAATGAAGTGTGCGTGCTGCCTGCAGGGCATCCGCTGGCGCAAAAAGCGGTGCTCACGCCGCAGGATTTTGCCGATGAACCCTTTATCAGCCTGTCGAGCGCCGACAGCTATCGCCAACTGCTGGACAAGCTGTTTCAGGAACAGGGCGTGTCGCGCCGGATGGTGCTCGAAACCCACAGCGCGGCGTCAGTGTGTGCGATGGTGCGGGCGGGTATCGGGCTGTCGATCGTTAACCCGCTCACCGCGTTGGATTATGCCGCCTCCGGCGTGGTCGTGCGGCCTTTCAGCATCGACGTGCCTTTTACGGTCAGCCTGATTCGTCCGCTGCACCGCCCTGCTTCGGCGCTGGTCGATACCGTGATTGATCAACTCAAGCAGTATGCCGCCGATGTGCCTTCACGTCTGGAGCAGGTCTTACAGCGCTAATAACATGATTCGCTTGTGATTAGCGCCGTCACATCGCCAATGGCTGTGCTAGCGCCCGCCAGCGAGGATCGTGAGCAAACCATTCCACCAGAAAATCCAACAGGGTACGCAGCGCAGCAGGCATCTGGCGGCGCGAGGTGTAAATACCGTAAATCCCCATCGCCTGCGGGCGGTATTCCGGCAACAGCGCCACCAGTTGTCCGCTAGCGAGATAAGGTGCCACAGAATAGCGCGGTTGCAGCGCGATGCCGGCCCCTTCCAGCGCGCCCGCCAGCAGCACCAGCGACTCGTTGCCGCTCAGGTTACCGCTAACGGGAATCGTAAACTTTTCATCACCGCGGGAAAAATGCCACAGGCTTTTGCCGAAATAGGTGTAGGTCAGGCAGTTATGAATCGAGAGATCGGTCAGCTGTCGCGGAATCCCGTGTTCATTCAGATAAGCAGGCGATGCACACAGCACCGACTCACAGCTTGAAAGTGGCCGGGCAATCAGATTGGGATCCAGCTCGTTGGTGATGCGCAGCGCCAGATCGATACGTTCCTCAACCAGATTCACCGTTCGGTTATTCATTTGCAGATCGATAGCGACCCGAGGATGCCGCCGCAGAAAAGTCGTTATCGCCATACCGAGCGCGCCCTGCGCCAGCGACTGCGAACAGCTGACGCGCAGCAAACCGCTTAACGTAGCATCGTCGGTATCGGCCTCGACGCGCATATCCGCCGTCAGCGCCAGCATTTCCCGACAGCGTGCCAGCGTTTTTTCACCCGCATCCGTCAGGCTCAGCTTGCGCGTGGTGCGATGCAATAGCCGCGCTCCTGCCCATGCTTCCATCTCCGCCAGATAGCGCGTCACCATCGCCCGAGACATATCCAGCGTCTCTGCCGCCGCAATCATGCTACCTCGGTCTATAATCGTTACAAACACTTCAGCAGCCGTAATGCGATCCATAAATTAGTCCGTTTTATGCAACAAACAATTGCCCGTTTTGCGGTTTTTCGTACGATTAATGCAACATAACATGATCCCACTTTCTGTCATACCTGTGGAGTATCACCATGTCTAAATCTATCGCTTTTACCGTGTCTTTACTCGCTGCATCGCTGGGTCTGGCTTCTGCGGCTAACGCCGCCGAGTTAAAAATCGACGTGTTTAATCCTGGTGAAGCCAGCATATTCCCGGTTTCTTCTGAAATTATCAGCGGCGATAAAGAAGTCGCGCTGATCGATGCGCAGTTCCAGCGTAACGATGCCCAAACGCTGGTTGATCGCATCAAGGCCACCGGAAAAAAACTGACCACCGTCTATATCAGCCATTCTGACCCTGACTACTATTTCGGTCTGGACGTGATTAAAGCCGCGTTCCCAGACGCGAAAATTATTGCGACTCAGGCGACCATCGATGCGATCAACGCCAGCAAAGACGGCAAAGTGGCGCACTGGGGCCCAGTACTGAAAGAGAACGCGCCGAAAGAGATCGTGGTTCCTCAAGCGCTTGAAGGCGATAGCTTTACCGTTGACGGCAAAAAACTGGAAGTGAAAGGACTGAAAGGGCCAACGCCGGATCGCACTTACGTCTGGATCCCTTCGCTGAAAGCCGTAGTCGGCGGTATTCCGGTATCTGCCAACATCCACGTCTGGCTTGCCGATACCCAAACGCCAGAATCTCGCGTTCACTGGCGTGACACACTGAAATCCATTGAAGCGCTGAAGCCAACCACCGTCGTGCCGGGTCACTTTATCGCGCCAACGGATTACACCTTGAAAAACGTGACGTTTACGCTGCAATATCTGGATACGGTGGAAAAAGAGCTGGCAAAAAGCAAAGATTCTGCCGAACTGATCGCAGCAATGAAAAAACACTACCCGACGCTGAAAGAAGAGTCGGGTCTTGAACTGAGCGCCAAAGTCCTGAAAGGTGAAATGAAGTGGCCACAGTAAGACTGCATTACATTTACGATCCGTTGTGCGGCTGGTGCTACGGCGCCGCCCCACTCGCACTGGCAGCGCTGGAGATTGACGGGCTGGATCTGATCCTCCACGGCGGCGGTATGATGACCGGCAGCAATAGCCGCACCATCACCCCAGAGTGGCACGATTACGTGATCCCCCACGATCGCCGCATTGCGCAAATGACCGGGCAGACCTTCGGGGAAGCGTATTACGAAGGGCTACTGCGCGACACCAGCGTGGTGCTGGATTCCGCGCCACCGACGGCTGCCGTACTCGCGGCAGAAGCGATGGATGATAAAGGCATGGTGATGCTGCACGAGATCGAGCGTGCGCACTACGTTTCCGGGCTAAAAATCGTCGACGCCGCCGTGCTGCGTCAGTGCGCGGAAGCAATCGGTCTGGATGGCGAGGCTTTCAGCACCGAGTTCGCTTTTATTCAGGCAGAAACGCTGTCAAAGCACATCAGCGCTAGCCGGGAATTACTGGCGAAAGTACGTGGACAAGGCTTCCCTACTTTTGCGCTGGAAGACGCCAACGGGAATTTCCAGCAAATCCCAGCCTCAAACTATCTGGGTCAGGTAGACGCATGGCGCAAGGTGCTGACACAGATGGTCAACCACGCGACCGCATAAGCATCCGTATCAACCTTCATAAGGGAGCACGCCAACGGCCTGCTCCCTTTTCTTTTAATAACCGCCAAGACGTGAATCTGTAGCTCTCAAACCACACCTAGAACCATCAATTGCAATATCGTACTCATAGCGACACCTTCCTGGGTAGTCATTCTTTGAATCCTCATCATCGGATTCAGCAGCGACTACTACGCTCAAAATGAATAGCGGTACACCAACAATAAGCCCTGTTGTTCTCCAAAAACTAATTTTTTCACTCCCATCGGCATTATGGATAATCTGACCTTGATCGTCACGCGCAGCACAACCTGTCATTAATAGGCATAAGGCTATTATCAGTATTTTTTTCATGATTTTTAGTTAGAGAAGAACCTCTTGGCAGATTAAAGAACACGCCCAAAAATACTATTGATAACGATCATGATTTTTTGAAAAAAGTTTTTAAATACCAGCAGTTATCACAACGCCCCTCTAGCCACACCTTCAGAAACTTGTTAGTGCTTTTAGGGTTGAATTAAACAATTTAACCTACCTGAAAACCTTCCAATGTTGTACCGATGAATCCTGCCTAAAGCAAAACTCTGCACGTAAACCGACGACGGAAGTTTAGGTACTCGTTAAGAAATGGCACTGGCAAAAGGAGAACGTCAAGAAGTGATGTTAACGTCCGCTTTTGGCTGTGAGTTCAATCGATTAATGCAACACACTGGTTTAACCCTGTTCGAGCACAGAACACAGCCGGAACAAGTCTGAGCCAGTACCCGTAATACATCGCTAACAGCGGCGTGATTCATATTTATTGATCTCAGATTGTTGTGCACTAAAGACACCAGTTCCCTAACCCTGAGTAAGATAGCTATCAGTCATGACCCGCACCCTGTGCTATAGTCAGCGCCAGCACAGATAACCTCAGACAACACCGCCAGACACACGAAACGATAACTGACAAACCATGACCGACGTAAAATCAGGTACACACAACACGGTATCCACCGACTCCCGCGCTTCTCGCCTTAACCGCTTCTCCATCGCGCCGATGCTCGACTGGACCGATCGCCATTGCCGGTATTTTCTTCGCCAGTTGACTAGCCAGACGCTGCTGTATACCGAAATGGTGACGACAGGCGCGATTCTTCACGGCAAAGGCGACTATCTGGCCTACAGCGAAGAAGAACACCCGCTGGCGCTACAGCTCGGCGGGAGCGATCCGCAAGCGCTGGCACAGTGTGCCAAACTGGCAGAACAGCGAGGCTACGATGAAGTAAACCTGAACGTTGGCTGCCCGTCTGACCGTGTACAGAATGGCCGTTTCGGTGCCTGCCTGATGGGCGAAGCCGCGCTGGTGGCAGACTGCATCAAGGCGATGAAAGACAGCACCTCAATCCCGATTACGGTGAAAACCCGCATCGGCATTGACGATCAAGATAGCTATGAATTCCTGTGCGACTTTATTCAAACCGTCGCCGAACGCGGCGAGTGCGATACCTTTATCGTCCACGCGCGCAAAGCCTGGCTATCGGGCCTTAGCCCGAAAGAGAATCGCGAAATTCCACCGCTGGATTATCCGCGCGTTTACCAGCTCAAGCGCGATTTCCCGGCGCTCACTATCGCCATCAACGGCGGCGTCAAAACGCTGGAAGAAGCCAAAACGCATTTACAGCATCTGGACGGCGTGATGATGGGCCGTGAGGCTTACCAGAATCCTGGTATTCTGGCGCAGGTCGACCGTGAGCTATTTGGCATCAATTCCGCCACGCCGGATCTCGCTGGCGTGGTGCGAGACATGTATCCCTATATCGAACGCGAACTCTCTGGCGGCGCGTCGTTAGGCCACATCACGCGCCACATGCTCGGCATGTTTCAGGGCATCCCCGGCGCGCGTCAGTGGCGACGCTATCTGAGTGAAAACGCCCACAAACCCGGTGCTGACGCTGCGGTGGTAGAGCGTGCACTGGCGCTGGTTAATCTGGTTTAAAAAATACTAATAGTTAGTATTTTTCATCAACACTCTGTCATTTCTCTTCCTGACGCCGCTGGTAAATCAATCACTTACCAGCGGCACATCTTGGCACGATTCTTGTTATAGCTTATGTAGCACGCAGAACTTTTCTCTGCGGTTTAACCGCTACAGGAGCACACCATGTTGGAAATTTTCTTCGTTATTGGCTTTTTTATCATGCTGATGTTGACGGGCGTGTCACTGCTGGGCGTGATTGCGGCACTGTTTGTGGCGTCCCTTTTTATGTTGATTGGTGGGCTGTTTAGCATCGCGATAAAGGTGCTGCCGTGGCTGATTTTAGCCGTCGCGGCGGTGTGGCTGTGGCGCAAATTTAGCGGTCGACCTGTCTACAACTCGCACCGCTATACTTATCGCAAATACACGTATCGCCAGCGCAACGGAAATGAGTGGTAATGCCTGAAAGGGAAAAATCTGGGTTACACGAAAGTGAGTTGCGTGCGCAAATGACGGGCAAGGCCGTGTTTAACAACAACTTGTTTGAATACGGCCGGTTTTAGTACAAAAGTGTGCGCCAGCAGATATTTTTTCCCGGATGTGGCTGCTAGGATGACGCCACAGTTTGACACCCGATTGTCGGTGAGCAAACTACACATGGTAAATAAACCATGGTGGCAAAAAGCCACACGATTTCATCGTCGTCAGGGAAATAATAGCCGCACAGCGGCACTTTCGTGACGTTCACCACGCTGTACCCTACATACAGTCTGATGAAATTAGCGTAACGGCCAAGGCCTTTCAGGCAATAATACCGACTCTTAACGAGTCGGTATTATTGTCAGGCTCTGCCGCTCAGCAACCGCCTTCCCTGACCTCAGCACGTTCACTCACACACCACGTCCACCCTTGTTATTGCAACGACTCACGCTTGTGTAGCTTCACACGAAAGCCTGATGGCGACATCGTAAAAGCAAAGGTCTCGGTGACGTCCGATGCGGGCTGCTGCGCCTCGACACGGAACCCGCTACACAGCGCGTGAAACCCCAGCTTAATTTCCATTAATGCCAGCGACCGTCCGGGGCACATACGCGCCCCTCCACCGAAAGGCTGGAGATCGGAAAAAGAGGCCTTTCCGCGTTCAAGCCACCGTTCAGGCACGAAATCATAAGGCTGCTGAAACAACGCGTCGTCAAACCCGCTCGCATTCAACATCAGCAACAGAGGCGTGCCTTTTTTGATCTGGAAATCATCAATAACGGTGTTCTTCGTTGGCTCAAGATACAGCAGCGGTGCAACAGGCTTGAGCCGCATCGATTCATACATCACAGCAGTGAGCCAGGGCATACGCGGTAGCGGCCACGGGAGGATAGCCCCGGCCCCATCAGCCGCCTCTTTGCACTCCTGAAAAACGCACTCTTCTACCGAAGGCGACGAGCACAGGAGAAAGCTCATCCAGGCAAGCGTATTCGCCGTCGTGTCCTCCCCTGCGATAAGGAGCGTAATCGCATTCGCTACAATGTCGTCGTCTGTCAGCGTCCCGTCTTTTTTCTGCTCGGCAAGCATCACCTGTAGCATATTTTCAGGCGCTTCCATTAACTGTGGATTTAACCGGATGCGTTTCCGCTGGCGATAAATAAACCCATCAACGTATTCGCGAATCAGGCTCAGACTTGCATCGAACTGCTTATCTCGCTCCCTCCTGATGTACCGCCATAAAGGAAACAAGGACCCGCTGCGGGCATTAATCATGGGGAATAGATGGCGTAAGCTTTGCGATAGCGGGTTCTCCCCCTGTTCGAGCGTATTCACGTCTTCACCAAAAGCCAGTAATGACGTGATATCAACCGTATAGCGCTTGAATTCTTCCACGAGGACAACGGTTTCCCCAGTTTCAGCCAGCATCGCGAAACGGTCAGATAGCCGGGCGGTCACCTTCCTGAGGCTGGGATAGAAATATTTCAAATGGGCGGGCTGAAACATCGGCTCCGTCAGCCTGCGCTGATGCTCCCAGCGCTTCCCTTCCGATGAGAAAACACCGTTCAACCCGGCTTCCTGAAACACAGATTCAATGCTATTGATTCGCCGAAATTCATCGGGGCGGGATTTCATGATGGTGCGAATGCATTCCGCGTCGGCAATCACTATCGCGGACGTGAGCCCCAGCCTTAAGCGATAAAAGCGGCCATACTGCTCTTTCCACCGCAACATCTGTAAATGAACATCACTTCGTTTTAGGTAATCAACATGCCCGAGAATGCTTCGGGCAGGGGGCATTGGCAGGCGTTTAATGGATCTCATACTCACATCCTCCTTTAGTGTGTTCAAAATCAGGCGAGAAATCGCCTGTGAAAACAACAATCGAGATAGCGAAGAGGTAAAGAGAGAACCATGTTGAAAAAATGCCGTGGAACCTATGCTCACAGCCAAACGCAACATACGCATTCGACTCTAGCTTATTGGGATTGATGTACGGCGCAGAGAACGAGCAAGGCACAAGATCTGAATGACCGTCTTAATCTATTTTTCGTCAAATCCTACAGAGGGGTGTTTAAAAAACAAACAGGAGGTTTTGGTTTTTTTGTTAAGAAGTAATACCGTAGGCAGCCCTTTACCCTGGATGAAAAAAGGGGCGGGAGAAGCGAGGTTATCGCCAGAACGCGATAACCTCATTGAGCCATTAGCCCGGAATCAGCAGGCAGGATCCCTGCGTACTGCGGCTTTCCAGTGCCCGATGAGCCGCTTGCGCATCCGCCAGCGCGAATTTCTGGTTCTGCGGCACATCGACCGTAATCGCCCCACTGGCGAGCAGTGAAAAGAGTTCATTGCTGGCTTGTTCCAGCTCGGCGCGATTCGTCACGTAGCCAAACAGCGACGGACGCGTGACATACAGCGAGCCTTTCTGGTTCAAGATCCCCAGATTGACGCCGGTGACCGGCCCGGACGCATTGCCAAAACTGACCATCAATCCGCGACGACGCAGGCTATCGAGCGAGGCTTCCCAGGTATCTTTCCCGACCGAGTCATACACAACATTCACTTTCTGCCCGTCGGTCAGTTCCGCGACGCGCTGTGCAATATTCTCGGTACGGTAATTAATGGTTGCCCAGGCACCCGCCTGTTTTGCCCGTTCCGCTTTCTCATCAGAGCCCACCGTCCCGATCAGCTTCGCCCCCAGCGCCTTCGCCCACTGGCAGGCGATCAGCCCAACGCCACCCGCCGCGGCATGGAACAGAAAGACTTCATTTGGCTTGATTTCATACGTCTGGCGCAGCAGATAGTAAACCGTCAGCCCTTTCAGGAAAGAGGCCGCGGCCTGCTCAAAGCTGATGGCATCCGGCAGCAGCGCCACCTTCTCCGCCACCACGTTATGCACGTCGCTATACGCGCCCAGCACGGACTGCGCATACACCACGCGATCGCCGACTTTCAGCACGCTAACCCCTGCTCCGACTTTCGTCACGACGCCCGCCGCTTCGGTTCCCAGCCCGGAAGGCAAATCAGGCACCGGATACAGGCCGCTGCGAATATAGGTATCGATAAAATTAATGCCGATGGCGCGGTTCTCAACCTGAACCTCTCCCGCAGCGGGGTCGGCAGGCGTGAAATCCACATATTGCAGAACCTCTGGGCCACCATAAGCTCGGAACTGAACGCGTTTTGTCATGTTATCTCCTCAACCTTGACAGGTTCATCGTGTCGCTATTATGGATATGGATTGTGTTATTTCGGACGAGTGGCATATACAATGCCCCCTAATCCAATGGCAAATCAACCGGTAAAGAACCCGTTTCATGGCAGAGAAAAGACCCACCAATAAATCGAATGAACCCCGTGACCGCCAGATGGAAGGTCTGAAACTTCCGCCACATTCGCTGGAAGCGGAGCAATCGGTATTGGGTGGCCTGATGCTCGACAATGAGCGCTGGGATAATGTCGCCGAGCGTGTTGTCGCGAACGATTTCTATAACCGCGCCCACCGCCTGATCTTCACCGAAATGCAGCGCCTGCTCGAAATGAGCAAACCGATTGACCTGATTACGCTGTCAGAATCGCTCGAACTGCAAGGCTCGCTGGAATCCGCCGGTGGCTTCGCCTATCTTGCCGAACTGGCAAAAAACACCCCGAGTGCCGCGAACATCGGTGCCTATGCCGATATCGTGCGCGAGCGCGCCGTGGTGCGTGAAATGATCTCCGTCGCCAATGAGATCGCCGATGCGGGCTACGATCCGCAGGGTCGCAGCAGTGAAGATCTGCTCGATTTGGCGGAATCCCGCGTCTTCCAGATCGCCGAAAACCGCGCCAGCAAAGATGAAGGCCCGAAAAGCATCGACCGTATTCTGGAAGACACCGTTTCCCGTATCGAGCAGCTGTATCAGCGCCCACACGACGGCGTAACCGGCGTGTCTACCGGCTATCAGGATTTGGATAAAAAGACAGCAGGCTTGCAGAAATCTGACCTGATTATCGTCGCGGCGCGTCCATCAATGGGTAAAACCACCTTCGCGATGAACCTGTGTGAAAACGCAGCGATGATGCAGGATAAACCGGTATTGATCTTCAGTCTGGAGATGCCCGGCGAACAGATCATGATGCGTATGCTCGCGTCGCTGTCCCGCGTGGATCAGACCCGTATTCGTACCGGTCAGTTAGACGATGAAGACTGGGCGCGTATTTCCAGCACCATGGGGATCCTGCTGGAAAAGCGCAACATGTACATCGATGATTCCTCCGGCCTGACGCCAACCGAAGTGCGATCCCGTGCCCGCCGCGTGTTCCGTGAACACGATGGCCTGAGCCTGATCATGATCGACTACCTGCAATTGATGCGTGTGCCGTCGCTGTCCGACAACCGTACGCTGGAAATTGCAGAAATTTCCCGCTCGCTCAAAGCATTGGCAAAAGAATTGCAGGTTCCCGTCGTCGCCCTATCGCAGCTTAACCGTAGTCTGGAACAACGCGCCGATAAGCGCCCGGTTAACTCGGATCTGCGTGAATCCGGCTCCATCGAGCAGGATGCCGACCTGATTATGTTTATCTATCGTGATGAGGTTTATCACGAAAACAGCGACCTGAAAGGCATCGCTGAAATCATTCTGGGGAAACAGCGTAACGGCCCGATTGGTTCCGTTCGTTTGACCTTTAACGGGCAGTGGTCGCGCTTTGATAACTATGCCGGCCCACAATATGACGATGAATAACGCAGCGCTCAGCAATGACAACACTGCACTAAGGAACAAGAATGAAAACGGCAACTGCCGTCATTAACCGGCGTGCTTTGCGCCACAACCTGCAACGCATTCGCCAGCTAGCACCTGGCAGCCAGGTCGTTGCCGTCGTGAAAGCCAACGCCTACGGCCACGGCATGATCGACGCTGCCCATACTTTTTCCGACGCTGATTGCTACGGCGTCGCGCGGCTCTCCGAAGCGCTGGCACTGCGCGCCGCGGGCATCACCAAGCCTATCGTCCTGCTGGAAGGCTTTTTCTCCGCCGACGAGCTCCCGCTTCTGGTGGAGCACCAGCTAGAAACCGCTGTTCACAGCCCAGAACAACTTGCCGCGCTGGAACAGGCCACGCTGCCACAGCCGATACCCGTGTGGATGAAGCTCGATAGCGGCATGCACCGCCTTGGCGTTCTGCCGGAACACGCCGAGGCGTTTTGGCAGCGCCTGACCGAATGCCGCAATGTGGTTCAGCCAGTCAATATCATGAGCCACTTTTGCCGCGCCGATGAACCCGAAGCCGGAACCACCGAACGCCAACTAGCCTGTTTCGATGCCTTTACGCAGGGTAAACCCGGCGCACAGTCCATCGCGGCCTCCGGCGGCATTCTGCTGTGGCCGCAGTCGCACCGCGATCGCGTCCGTCCCGGCATCATTCTCTATGGCGTGTCGCCGCTGGATAACGAAGACGCCGCGCATTTCGGCTTCCAGCCTGCAATGACCTTTACGTCTCACCTGATTGCCGTTCGCGAACACAACGCGGGCGAAGCGGTCGGTTATGGCGGCACCTGGACCAGCCCGCGCAATACCCGTCTGGGCGTGGTAGCCGTCGGCTACGGCGATGGCTACCCGCGCTGCGCGCCAGCCGGAACCCCCGTGCTCATCAACGGTCGTGAAGTGCCGCTTTCCGGCCGCGTATCGATGGATATGATTACGGTGGATTTAGGACCGGATGCGCAGGATAAGGTCGGTGATGAGGTCATTCTTTGGGGGCCAACGCTACCGGTTGAACGCATTGCCGCGCATGCGGGTGCCAGCGCCTATGAACTGATTACGCGCTTAACCCAGCGTACCACGTTGGAATACGTCGACGGTGAGTAAAAACGGACCGGCTGGTTTTTATCGGCAGGCTCATGGCTTGCCGATTTTAAAACAGGTTATCTACTATGCGGCAAGCTGGCTTGCCGTCTCCGCTATCCTGACGCTGTTTGCCCTCATTAATTTCTATACCCTGAAACCGACGGATGTCGGCGGCACGCTGTTTGGCGGCATGTTTAGCGCGATGTTCGATCTCATCTACTGGTCTTGCGCGGCATCGGGTTTCTGCTTTCTGGCGCTCTTTCGGCTTTCAGGATGGCGTGTTGCCTGGATACTCGCGGGGCTGGTGCAAATCGGCATCAGCGCCCTGTGGCGCATTCAATATTGGCAGGATTATGAAAACGAAGAGCTGATACTTTCTCCCATGCCCGGAGAACTGTATGTTTCCATGCTGGTGGGCGCATGCATGGCCGCCATCGGCATCGTGAAATATCGGCACGCGCGGCGCAACCCAGTCGCTCAAAGCTCAACCTATGCTAAAGCCGTCGCCGCACTGCTGCTCGTTGCGCTTTATCTGGTGCTTCCGCTACATCTCTACCTACGTGAACCTCTCCCCTACTGCGCCTTCAGCCCTGACGGGCAGCAGTTAAGTGTCTGTCTGGGAGACAATGACGAACGGATTATTGTGGAGTGATGGGTTTACTGCCGTATAGGCAGCTTAGAAACACGCGCCCTGATTCAGGTCGGCCTTCTGCGGGTTCACTGCCGTGTAGGCAGCTTAGCAAATGATGTTGAACGCATAGCCCGGACGGATCTCAGTTCACTGCCGAACAGGCAGTTAATAAAAATAAACGCAGCAAAAATCAGGAATAAAAAACTCATAGGCAACGCGGCCTAAAAAGCTGGTAGTCTGTTTGGCCGACTGCCTGATACTGTTTAGGAAACGCGATGTACCACATTGATGACTTCGATCTGAAAATCCTGACGCTGCTACAGACGAACGGCCGCCTGACCAATCAGGAGCTGAGCGATCTGGTTGGGCTTTCTGCCTCGCAGTGTTCCCGCCGTCGCATCGCGCTGGAGCAGGCACAGCTGATTCTCGGCTATCATGCCCGCCTGTCGCCGAACGCGGTCGGGCTGGAATGTCTGGGGTTGATTGAAGTGCGGTTGATCAATCACACCAGCGAATACGTTGAGCGCTTTCACCAGATGCTGGGGGAAGTGGACGCCATCATCGACGCCTATAAAACCACGGGTGATGCCGATTATCTGTTAAAAGTCGCCGTGGCCGATCTGCCAGGGCTCAGCACGTTGATTAGCCAGATTCTGTCGCAGAACAAGAGCGTCGCGCACCTGAAAACCTCCGTGGTATTGAACCGCCTCAAAGAGAACGGTTTGATGATGCCAGAACTGCCTGCGTTGCCCTAAATTGGGGCAATTGCATCCATTTGGTGCAAAAAATGAATACTTCACGCAATAAACCCCAAGAAGATGCACGGGAAAGACAAATAGATAATAAAAAACGCATGAATCACGCATTATTTTCATTCATATAATTCAACACGTTATTTTTATCGCAGGCGAGAGTATGCAGACACCAGACGCTAAGCAGCACTATCTGGTGCGATTCTTGCTTTGGTAAGCACATGTTTTTACGACAGTCTGTTGAGTGCTCACCATGGATAACGTTATTCCCACACAAAAAATATCACACACGCTGCTGGAAGATATTCTGGCGATACTGATCGGCACGCTGATGGTGTCGTTTGGCGTCATTCTGCTGCGTCAGGCCGGTGCCCTCACCGGCGGCACCGCTGGCATCGCTTTCCTTACCCACTACCTGACTAACGTCTCCTTTGGCGTTGCCTTTTTCCTGCTGAATCTGCCCTTCTATTATCTGGCCGTGCGCCGCATGGGGTGGGAGTTCACGGTGAAAACGTTCTGCGCCGTCGGGCTGGTTTCCCTGTTCTCCGACCTGCACCCGATGTTCGTTCATTTCGATCAGCTCAACCCGTTCTACGCCACGCTGTTTGGCAATATCATCACCGGCATAGGCTTCGTAGTGCTGTTCCGCCATAAGGCCAGCCTCGGCGGTATGAATATTCTGGCGCTGTATCTTCAGGACAAATACGGCCTGCGGGCGGGAAAACTCCAGATGGGCGTTGACGTTGTGATTGTGCTGACTTCCCTGTTCGTGGTAAGCATACCAATGTTGATTGCTTCGATTCTGGGGGCAACCATTCTGAACCTGATTATCGCGATGAACCATCGCCCCGGCCGTTACGCGGCCTGATTGTTCCCCACCATCGTCGGGGTTGCGGTACCCATAAAAATGACACACTCAGGAGAGCTACACTGTGTTTCAAAACGTTGATACCTATGCCGGAGATCCTATCCTGTCTCTGATGGAAAAATTCAAACAGGATCCAAGAGCGGATAAGATCAATTTGAGTATCGGGCTCTACTACAACGAGCAGAATATTATCCCGCAACTGCGCTCCGTCAGCGCAGCCGAAAGCAGCCTGAAACAGCCAGCGCAGAGCGCGAGCTCTTATCTGCCGATGGAAGGGTTACAGCCTTACCGTACCGCGATCCAACACCTGCTGTTTGGTGAAAACCACGCGGCACTGGAAGCGGGTCGCATCGCCACCATCCAGACGCTGGGCGGTTCCGGTGCGCTGAAAGTCGGTGCAGATTTCCTGAAACGCTACTTCCCGAACTCAGAAGTGTGGGTCAGCGATCCAACATGGGAAAACCATATTGCGATCTTTGAGGGCGCGGGCTTTAACGTTCACACCTATCCGTATTTCGATGGCGAAAACCTGGGCGTGAAATTTGACGCCATGCTCGCCACCCTGCAAGCGTTGCCAGCGCGCAGCATCGTGCTGCTGCACCCGTGCTGCCACAACCCGACCGGTTCTGACCTCACCACAGAACAGTGGGATCGCGTCATTGAGGTCATCATCCAGCGTGAGCTAATTCCGTTTATGGACATCGCCTATCAGGGCTTTGGCCTCGGGATTGAGCAGGATGCCTATGCGATTCGCGCCGTTGCCAGCGCGGGCGTTCCAGCACTCATCGCCAACTCGTTCTCCAAGATTTTCTCACTGTATAGCGAGCGCGTTGGTGGTCTTTCCGTGGTGTGTGACGATACCGACAGCGCACAGCGCGTGCTGGGTCAGTTAAAAGCCACCGTTCGCCGCAACTACTCTTCCCCCCCGAATTTCGGCGCACAGGTGGTTTCTAAAGTCCTGAACGACGCACAGTTGAACGCCGACTGGAAAGCGGAAGTCGAAGAGATGCGCACCCGCATTCTGAGCATGCGTCAGGAACTGGTGTCGGCACTGAAAAACGCGCTGCCGAACCGTAACTTCGACTACCTGCTCACCCAGCGCGGCATGTTCAGCTACACCGGATTCAGCCCGGAACAGGTGGATCGTCTGCGTGAAGAATTCGGCGTCTACCTGATCGCCAGCGGCCGTATGTGTATGGCGGGGCTAAACCACAGCAACGTCCAGCGCGTCGCTGCGGCTTTCGCCGCGATTCAGTAAATTGTAAAACGACAACGCCACTGGCTTAACCGACTCACCGTTGTGAACTCGCTTAACTCAGTGGCTTTTGTGATAAAAATCCCATGACCCAACTACGCTACCTGAACGGTTACCCTCCGGCGATTGTTGCACAAGTACAAACGCTCCTCGATCAAGGCAAACTCGGCCCCTGGCTGGAAAAAAGATACCCGGACCGCCATCCAATCCAGAGTGACAAGTCGCTCTATCAGTTTGTCGCCGAGCTGAAACAGCGCTATCTGAAAAATGCCCCGGCAATATCAAAGGTGCTTTACGACAATAAACAGAACCCAATAAAAGGGACGCTGGGCACTAATACCTTTGTGGCGCGCGTGCAGGGTGGAAAATTAAAGTCCAACAACGAAATCAGAATAGCGACGCTATTCCGTGACGGGCCGGAAGATTTCCTACGGATGATCGTGATACACGAACTCGCCCACCTCAAAGAAAAAGACCACAACAAAGCTTTCTATCAACTCTGCTGCCATATGGATCCTGATTATCACCAGCTGGAATTTGATATGCGAATCTGGCTGAACTGGCGGGAAATAAATGCGGGTTAGATATAAAATCACCTTTTATGAGGGCTCACTTTGCTTTAACGTTGCCTTAGCCGTATTATTTCCGTGCTGATGATTGATATATTCTCACTCAGCCTATTGATAAATTTTCTCATAAGGATTTGATATGGCTAATTTGATTTACGCCAGCATTAATGGTCAAAAACAGGGTTTAATATCATCTGGTTGTTCAACGCTCGATTCAATTGGTAATCGCTACCAAACAGGTCATGAAGATCAAATACAGGTATTAGGTTTAAACCATAGCATCAGCCGCGATCAGAATGTCGCTCATCATCCGATTCATTTTATTAAACCAATCGATAAGTCGTCCCCGTTATTAGGGATGGCAATCTCTTATAATGAAAAGGTAGATGTGACATTTTATTTTTATCGCGTTAATTCCGCTGGGCAGTTAGAGCTTTATTATGAAGTCACCTTAACAGATGCGAGCATTGTCGATGTCACCTGTGTCTATCCGCACGTCATCGATAACAACGACATCATGCCGTATGAAAAAGTCCAGCTAAAATATAAAACCATAGCATGGAACCATAAGATCGCAGGCACGTCGGGTTATAGCATTTGGGAGGAAATGAGTCTCTAAGATCTATGACCTTTGATAACAAGCGCATCTTATCAGGTGTGCTTGTTATTCACCATTTATCACAGAGAACGAGATTTTTTACATACTTATTGGGATCCATCCAGGAGTTTCTAGGACAGATTTTATAGCCTTGAACATTAAAGGAATATGTAATATAAACTGATGAGACAAAACTAACAACCGCACCCGATATAAATATAATAACTAATACGTTAGCTAATTTATCATTCATTCTAGGCTCTTTATTTTTTATGACTGAATAAAATGCCAAATATGAGAAATAAAACAACAAGGGTGAGCCAAATACCATTAATCCAACTTTCCATGAAAAAACAATCACATCATTTAACTGAAAGAGATTCAAGTATGAATTAAAAGAAAACCAACCAGTAAAACATGTCAACAGAAAGAGAAAAACTGCAAACGCGCCAACCAATGGCCTGTTTACCTTAACCACAAATACCCCCTAAATCATAAAATAATTATAACTATATTTATTCCTTACAAAGAGCAATATTCCTTACATATTTATTGGGAGCTATCCATGAGTTCTTGGGACAAATTTTATAACCCTGCTCATTAAGACTATAAGAGATATACATAGATGAAAATAAACTCACTACAATACCAAAAATAGCAAATATAACCAATGCATTTGAAATCTTATTATTCATTTTAATTGGTCTATTTTTTATAGCAGAAAAAAAACCAAAATAAGAAAACTGAAACACTATTGGAACTAGAAAAACTATCACCCCGAGCTTCCATGAAAATGAAATAACATCATTTAGATTAAAGAAATCAATATACCCGCTTAAAGAGAACCATCCTCCCCAGCATGAAAGAAAGAAAATAAAAATCGAGTATATGAAAAAGAATGGTCTGTTTATATTAGTCACGACTGACTCCCCCTAGGCATGAAAAAGCATACTCTCGTACCATTTTTACTCTTTACAAAGAGAAATGTCTTTTACATATTTATTGGGATCCATCCAGGATGTTTTAGGGCAAACATTGTAACTCTTATTGCTAAGACTGTATGATATATACACTGATGAAAAAAAGCTAAATATAGCACCAAAAATAAGTATTTTTACCAACCACTCGCCTAATTTATTATTGATCTTCACATGCTCATTTTTTATAGCAGAACAAAAACAAACATATGAAAAATAGAATGATAAAGGTACTCCAAAGATAGCAAGGCCAACTCTCCATGAAAAAACAATCACATCATCTAATTTAAAAAATGATAAATATTCGCTTAAAGAAAACCAAGTTCCCCAGACGGAAAGGCATAAAAGAAAAACAGAAAACGCACCAATCAATGGTCTGTTTACTTTAACCACGGCTAATTCTCCCCCAAGCATTAAAAAATTGATCGGGATGATAAGGTGTATATTGCTTTTTATGTGATTTAATATTATTTATTATTGTTTCACTTATTTTGTATTTATTATCTAACCAGTATAATGACAAACTAACTAGAAACCCTACGACAAATATTCCCCCAGCAATAACAATAACGCTGGTTCCTGTGACCATCGCTGAGGTAGCGGCGACTTTTGCTACCCAACCTGCTCCAATAGATACCGCTAATTTTGCTGCATCCATCGTTAAATTAACAAAGAAATCGGTTAGTGCGTATTCATCTTTCAACATCAACTCAATGGCCCGATAAGCAGCTGAAAAAATAATGCAGAACCTTGCCCCTGTCGCGATACCACTTTCAATACCTTTCGTACCAATGCCTATGTCGACGATTTTTTGGTTGCCGACCAAATATCGGGTGGCATCTAAATACTTTCTTACTCCCGGATAGCCAGACAGTCTTATATATTTACTACCATTTTTCCCAACATACTCCGTTGCCTTTACACCAACCCCTTTAAACTCCATAACGATTCTGCTTACAGATACCGCTTCTGCAATATTTCCAGCAAACGACGAGATGGGATCGGTACAGCCAAATATTGCTGTTTTCCAAGAGTCATTAGGATTTGGTGTACATAACGTCTTTAAAAAATACGTCGCTTCCTGCGCAGTCAATATGGCATGAATATTATCGTTATTTATTTCGTTTAGTTGAGCATGTAATTTCTGATAGTTAATATCAGCATGCTGCTTTTTAAAATCAAGATGATCTTCTAACCGATAGTCATCATCAACAAGCGTTTTTAAAACCGGATCGTATTTCACAGTCACTCACTCCCTTGAATTTGACTTAAGTCAACGTGCTATTTCCCTGTAAGGACACTTTAACGGAAAAATGATGATTTTTAAATGTTAATAATGCCGCCCCCACAATTTTTCATTCCTTCTAAAAGAAACTCATTACTTAAAAACGTTACGGAATAAGGCCATCAATATGCGTTATTTAAGGGGGTGAGAGCTGGCGCAGTGCTACCTCGATAATAGCCAGACAATAGCGCTTGAGGCCGTGGATAAACTGCCTGTGCGGCAGTGAACCAGCAAGGACGCGCAGCTTCCCGAATCGCTGTTTTCTAAGCTACCTATGCGGCAGTGAACCCCGTGCGATGCCCGCTGCATGGGTGACGTTCTTTCTAAGCTGCCTATGCGGCAGTGAACCAAAATCGCATTGGTATCGATAGCGCCTTGCATTTCTAAGCTGCCTATCCGGCAGTGAACACCGTGGCGCACGGCCGCTGAATGTATCGACTTTTCTAAGCTGCCTATACGGCAGTGAACCATCCATCAGCGGGAGCGGCAAATAGTCATGCTTTCTAAGCTGCCTATGCGGCAGTGAACCATCGAAACAAAAAGTGGTGCCGCCCCAATCATTTCTAAGCTGCCTATCCGGCAGTGAACTTACATCCAAATGGAAAGCACTGCGTGTCAAATTTTCTAAGCTGCCTATCCGGCAGTGAACTCTGGCTAAACCCTGTAAGCCTTTATCACACATTTCTAAGCTGCCTATCCGGCAGTGAACCAGCCCTCTCTCGTCTAATCCTCGTTACCATCTTTCTAAGCTGCCTATGCGGCAGTGAACTTCGATAACGGCTATTCCGTCGCCGGTAGCAATTTCTAAGCTGCCTATGCGGCAGTGAACGAGATTGGTACTCGCTGGTGGCAATGTGCATGTTTCTAAGCTGCCTATGCGGCAGTGAACATATCATTCGCATCAATGATGCGACCGTCGCATTTCTAAGCTGCCTATGCGGCAGTGAACTTTAATGTCGCCATATTATTTATTCTTGTGTCTTTCTAAGCTGCCTATGCGGCAGTGAACTTATTTTTCCGTGGACATAATGTGGACACCAATTTCTAAGCTGCCTATGCGGCAGTGAACTAGTTGTTCTGAGGCGGTCAGAGATAGCCAGATTTCTAAGCTGCCTATGCGGCAGTGAACTTTATTAATCAGCGGGAAATATTTATCGGTCATTTCTAAGCTGCCTATGCGGCAGTGAACCGTAGCCCGATCACTCTAACGATTTGTTTTATTAGCAGCAATTGCCGTTTTCGCCGCAAAAACCCTTTTTTTCCGCCCTTTCGTAACTCATTGATTTTTAATCCTGTGAAATAGGCCAAATAAAAAGGGTCTGCGTCTGGGTAATATTTTTTGCAGCCACCATTTTCCCAGAATATTTGTGATAGTCTGATTTTCGTTAGTTTTCTGAAGATTATATTTTTTCTTATCAAATAGTTAGCCTGCGATTTATTTCGCTGGCGTCACAGCTATTATCGATTGCGGCAGAAAATACATTATGGATAACGCCTTTAGCCCTTCGGACTTAAAAACGATTCTGCATTCCAAACGCGCCAATGTTTATTACCTCCAGCATTGCCGCATTCTCGTTAACGGTGGCCGTGTCGAATATGTCACGGAAGAAGGAAATCAGTCTCTGTACTGGAATATCCCCATCGCCAATACCAGCGTTGTCATGCTGGGAACCGGCACCTCCGTCACGCAGGCAGCGATGCGGGAATTTGCCAGAGCCGGTGTAATGGTTGGCTTTTGTGGCGGCGGCGGTACTCCACTGTTTGCGGCCAACGAGACGGAAGTGGCGGTATCCTGGCTATCACCACAGAGCGAATATCGGCCAACCGAGTATTTGCAGGATTGGGTCAGCTTTTGGTTCGATGATGAGAAAAGGCTGGCCGCCGCCATCGCTTTCCAACAGGTGCGGATAACACAAATTCGTCAGCACTGGCTGGGCTCTCGCCTGTCCCGCGAATCCCGCTTTACCTTTAAGGCCGACCATCTTCAGGCGCTTCTTGATCGCTATGAAAAAGGGCTAACCGACTGCCGCACCAGCAATGACGTGCTGGTGCAGGAAGCGATGATGACCAAAGCCCTGTACAAACTGGCCGCTAATGCCGTGAGCTATGGCTACTTTACCCGTGCCAAACGCGGCGGTGGCACCGATCTGGCTAACCGCTTTCTCGATCACGGCAACTATCTGGCTTACGGGCTGGCTGCCGTCGCAACATGGGTGCTGGGTCTGCCGCACGGGTTAGCCGTGTTACACGGTAAAACTCGCCGCGGCGGGCTAGTATTCGACGTTGCCGATTTAATTAAGGACGCACTCGTACTGCCGCAGGCGTTTATTGCCGCGATGGAAGGCGAAGATGAGCAAGAATTTCGTCAGCGCTGCCTGACCGCATTTCAACAATCCGAGGCGCTGGATGTTATGATCGGCAGCTTGCAGGATGTCGCCAGCAAGCTGAGCCAGGTGGGTCGATGAACATTCTGCTGATTTCAGAATGCAATAAGCGCGCGCTGGTCGAAACCCGCCGGATACTGGATCAGTTTGCCGAACGCAAGGGCGAGCGCACATGGCAAACCGCTATTACGCAGGAAGGGCTGAACACGCTACGCAAGCTGCTGCGCAAAATGGCGCGTCGTAATACGGCCGTCGCCTGTCACTGGGTTCGCAGTACGAATCATACCGAGCTGCTGTGGATCGTCGGTAATTTACGGCGTTTTAATACGCAGGGGAGCGTACCGACCAACACCACCAGCCGCGATATTCTGCGCTCGAAAGATGAAAATCCGTGGCACAGCGCCGAGGTGTTTAGCCTGTTGGCGGCTATTTCCGGGTTATTTCACGATGTCGGCAAGGCCAATGCGCTATTTCAGGCGGGACTACAGAGCCAGGCAAAACGTGGTCAGCCATATCGCCATGAGTGGGTGTCGCTGCGGCTGTTTCAGGCCTTCGTGGGGGAGCAAGACGACAAAGGCTGGTTAACCGCGCTCAGCACGATGACTCCAGAGGCAGAAACAACCCTGCTGGCAGCCCTGCAACGGGATAATCAAACGCCCAGTAGCAGTCCATTTCGCACCCTGCCGCCGCTGGCGCAGGTTATCGCCTGGCTGATTGTTTCGCACCATCGGCTACCGGTGTTTAACAAATCGACAGAGCTTGCCCCCAACGGCAGTGAACCGCAGCTCAACTATGCAGAAACATGGTTAACCGACCATCTCTCGGCACAATGGAATGCACTCAATCATTGCAAGACCGATGTTACGCCGTCCGATCTTGAGCGAAACTGGCAGTTTCCGCATGGCACGCCGCTACGCAGCAGCGTCTGGCGTGAGAAAGCACACAAGTTTGCGGGTCGAGCGCTAAAACTCCCCTCATTCATGCATTTCGCTCAGTTAGATCAACGGCTGACAGTACATCTGGCTCGTCTCGCACTCATGCTGGCTGACCATCATTATTCAGCAGGCGATCCAACAGCGGGCTGGCAGGATCCCGCTTATCCGGTTTGGGCAAATACCAAAGGTCGTGGCGGTAAGCCTGAATGTAAACAGAAGCTGGACGAACACTGCGTCGGCGTCGGGCAAAATGCTCTGCTGCTGGGACGCAGCCTGCCACACCTGCGCGAAACGCTACCCGCGATTACTCGCCACAAAGGATTCCGTCAGCGCAGCACTCACCCGCGCTTTCGCTGGCAGGATCGCGCATTCGATCTTGCCTGTTCCATTCGGGAAGCCAGCAAGCAGCACGGCTTTTTCGGCGTCAACATGGCCTCGACAGGCCGGGGGAAAACCTTTGCCAACGCGCGAATTATGTATGGCTTGTCGGACGAGTCTACCGGCTGTCGCTTCTCGGTCGCGCTGGGGTTACGCACCCTGACGCTACAAACCGGTGATGCACTAAGGCAGCGTTTAAAGCTGGATGAAGACGACTTAGCGGTGCTGATTGGTTCACAGGCAGTGCAAGATCTCCATGAAATGCGGTTGGAAAATAAGACGCACCAACAAAACACGCCGCAGACGGGCAGTGAATCCGCCGATCCGCTGTTCTCTGAGCATCAATATGTCCGTTACGACGGTGCACTGGACGATGGCAGGTTAAAGACGTGGCTGGAACGTAGCCCCACCCTGCATCAATTACTGAGTGCACCGGTGCTGATCACCACCATCGATCACCTGATGCCCGCCACAGAAAGTCTGCGCGGCGGCCACCAGATTGCCCCGATGCTACGGCTATTGACCTCCGATCTGGTGCTGGATGAACCGGATGATTTTGGGCTGGAAGATCTTCCCGCGCTCTGCCGACTGGTGAACTGGGCAGGAATGCTGGGATCGCGTGTTCTACTTTCCTCGGCCACGTTGCCACCAGCGTTAATTCGTGCGCTGTTTGGTGCCTATCTTGATGGTCGTTCTGCCTGGCAACAGGCTTACGGTACACCGAATACACCCTTGAACGTGTGCTGCGGCTGGTTTGATGAATTTGATTGTCAGCATGAGCAGTACGGCGATGTGAAAGGCTTCATGACCCAGCACGATGCGTTCGTTCAGCAGCGGCTGAAGAATCTTGCCAAAGAGGAACTTCCGCTCCGGCTAGCTTCCATTGTGCCCGTCAGCAGCCCCAGCAAAAATAAAGATGATGTTCATCTGGCCGTCGCACAGGCAATCCACCCACTGCTGCGCGATTTACATTCACAGCATCACCAACAGCATAAGAGCGGAAAAACCGTCTCGCTGGGGCTGGTCAGAATGGCAAACATCAACCCGCTGGTTGCCGTCGCCCGTCAGTTGCTTGCCATCCCCTCGCCGCCGGACACCTGTATTCATTACTGCATTTATCACAGCCAACATCCGCTGGCGATGCGTTCCTATATTGAACAACGGCTCGATGCCGCGCTGATGCGCAACGACGCCGATGCGCTATGGCAGGTAGATGAAATTCGTCAGGCGATAGAAAACGCGCCGCAGCAGCATCATATCTTTGTGGTGTTAGCGACCTCAGTCGCCGAGGTCGGTAGAGATCATGATTACGATTGGGCGATTGTCGAGCCCAGCTCAATGCGTTCATTCATCCAACTCGCCGGACGAATATTACGTCACAGGCAAGATGAACAGCATGTGCCTAAAACCCCCAATATCTGCCTACTTAGCCACAATATTCGCGCGCTGAGAGAGGAAGACGTCGCGTACTGTAAACCCGGCTTTGAGTCGAAAGACGACCGGCTGGATACGCACGATCTTCGTCAGCTATTGCAGGAGGAGGACTACCGTCATCTCAACGCCGCCCCACGCATTGTGCAACCGGCGTCCCTCACCAAACCGTTTTCACTGGTGGCGTTAGAACATGCTGTTTTAGGAAAAACGCTACTTTTCCTCAAAAATCAAAAGCTCGATGACCTGAAACGCCCGCCCGCCGCATTCTGGTGGCGTGCACATCCGCACTGGAACGGTGAATTACAACGGCGCACACCCTTTCGAAAATCCGACAGAGATGAACCGTACTACTTGTGGATCGCCGACGACGATGAAGATGCCGTTTTCATGATACCGGACGACGGCCCCAGTGAATGGAAGCAAAGCGATATTATCCGCCCCACGTCACTGGATATGGCAGAAGGTGTTTGTACGTGGATCGATCCCAACTACCACGCCTTATACCAGCGGCTGGCGGACGAGAAACAGTGGGAACTCAAACGGGTTAGCGCCCGCTTCGGCGAAATTCGCCTGCGGGAAGACGAGGAAAGAGACTGGCTCTGGCACCCGCTGTTAGGGGTGTTTGCACAATGACAAAAATAGCAACAGGAGGAGGAATGGAAGAAAACAGACTGACACAGTTCATTGTGTCCTACATCAACAATCGAAAGCAGGCCAAACTGGATGTGTTCGATAAAGAGGCGGAGAAGAAACGTGCGACGCTTAGCGGTGAAGCGTTAGCCGCAGAGGAATTGGAGCTGGCCGAGAAGCGGCGAGAGCTCGAGCAAAAACACGAGGTTCGCGCTTGGTTAACCGATGCCGCTAGCCGCGCTGGACAAATCAGTCTGGTCACCCACGCGCTGAAATTTACCCACAGCGATGCCAAAGGCAGCAGCATCTTTAGCGCTGAAACGGCAGCAGATGCTAAAACGCTTTCGACCTCAACACTGGCACAGCCCGCTATCGATGCAGTCGGCAACGCAGCCGCACTCGATGTCGCCAAGCTGCTACAGACCGAGAATGACGGAGATTCACTGGTCGCGGCCTTACAGCGTGGTGACCACCGTGCATTAGAAGCGCTGGCAGAAAACCCGGAACAGCTCACGCAATGGCTGGCAGGGTTTCAGCAGGTCTTTACCGATCGCCAGCCCAGCTCGCATAAGCTAGCCAAACAGATCTATTTCCCAACAGAAAACAGTGAATACCATCTGCTCAGCCCGCTCTACTCTTCGTCGTTGGCGCAGGCGCTACACCAGCGGATTAATGCCGTGCGCTTTGGCGATGAAGCTAAGGATATCCGCAAAGCACGCAAAGATAATCTGTGGCACGACCAGCTTGATATCAGCTATCCCAATCTGGCAGTACAGAATATGGGGGGCACCAAGCCGCAAAATATTTCCTCACTCAATAGCAGCCGCAGCGGCCGTTCCTATTTGCTCAGTTGCGCACCGCCACAGTGGAACAGCATTGAAAAACCACCACAGCAGCATGACTCTATTTTCCGTCCACGCGGCGAGGTGGACTATCACACCCGAGCGACCTTAGCGCAGATGCAGCACTTTTTGCTTAGCGTCAAAGAGGTGGAAAACAATCGCGACATTCGCCAACAGCGCCTGCGTTATCTCGACCAGTTGATCGATCAGCTCTTCTTTTATGTCTCTAGCGTGCAAAACCTGCCCGCCGGTTGGAGCGCAGAGTCTGAATTGAAACGCGCCCAGCAGCTGTGGCTCGATCCCTATCGTGCAGAAACGGATACGGTTTTCCGCCGCGAGCGTGAAGCAGAAGACTGGCAAAAGGCCGTGGCCTACGATTTTGGTCGCTGGTTGAACCGTCGACTCAAGCATGAAGAATTGATCTTCGGCGAAGTCGAACGCAGAGAATGGTCCACCGCAGCACTGTTCAAGCGCCGGATGCGCGAAATGGAAAGTAGCCTGAAAGAGGATCTGGCATGAGCACGTTGATTATCTTGCGTCGTATCAAGGTCGAAAACGCCAACGCTATTGCCGGGCTGACCTATGGTTTCCCCGCTATTACGCACTTTCTCGGGTTTACCCATGCGCTGTCGCGGAAATTACAGGCCAGCCACGGGTTAACGCTGGAAGGCTGCGGCTTGGTGAGCCATCAACATCAGCTACACGCCTACGGTTCTAGCTGGGAACGGAGTTTCGCCCTGACCCGTAATCCATTGACCAAAGAAGCGAAAACCGCCGCCTTCAATGAAGAAGGCCGTATGCATATGACCGTCTCGCTGTTAATCCGCTGCCACGGGCAGATTCCGGCGGATACCACGGCATTGCGTGATTTCCTCACCCAGCAGGCGCAGTGCCAGCGGCTGGCGGGCGGCACGATTGTCGATATCGAGCGCGTCACCCTCCAGTCATTACCCAGCGACGAAGCGGAAACCCGTAAAGTGATGCGCCGTTTGTTACCGGGCTTTGTACTAAAAGACCGCACATCGCTGCTGCATGACCATTTCCAGACGCTACAGCAGACCAATCCACAAGCGGAACTGATCGATGCCTGGCTGGATTTCGCCGCGTTAAAAATGCGGGCAGAGCGCGCCCCCAACGGGGGCAACGTTCAGTGGCAGTACCAGCCCAAACCCGGTGGCGGTGGATTCCTGATCCCGTTAATGATCGGCTACCGCGCTATTTCACCGCTCTACTCTCCCGGTGAAGTCGATAAAATCCGCGATCCGCACACGCCATTCTGTTTCGCCGAAGCCGCCTACGGCATCGGGGAATGGCAAGGCGCGCATCGCATCAGTGATATCCGCCAGATACTCTGGGAGTACGACTATCAGAACGGCGATTATCACTGCCGCCAATTAGCGGACACCCATTCAGCAGCAGAAGACACTTCCTACGAATTCGATGACTAAAAAGGACGACATCATGGCAAAAGCACCAACAAGCTTAAAAACTGCATCGGTACTGGCTTTTGAACGCAAGCTGGCGAATTCGGACGCGGTAATGTACGCAGGCAACTGGGAGAAGCAGGACAACTGGACGCCGATTGCCATTCAGGAGAAATCGGTGCGCGGGACGATCTCCAACCGCCTGAAAAATGCCCTCACCAGCGACCCGGCCAAGCTGGATGCGGAAATTCAGAAAGCCAACCTGCAAACGGTGGACGTTGCCGCCCTTCCCTTCGGTGCCGATACTCTGAAGGTCGTTTTTACTCTGCGGGTACTGGGTAACCTCGCGCAGCCCTCGGTCTGTAACGATCAGGATTATCAAACCGCGTTGGGTAACATCATCACCGGATACGCTCAGGATCAGGGTTTTGGCACACTGGCGGCACGCTATGCGGAAAATATCGCGAACGGTCGTTTTCTATGGCGCAACCGCGTCGGGGCGGAAGCTATTCGCGTAGTCGTGACCACAGGTGAGCAGCGCTGGGAATTTAACGGCGAAGACTATTCGCTGCGTGAGTTCAGTCAGCCAACGGGTGACCTTGCCGCACTGGCACAGGCTATTGAGCAAGGGCTGGCTGGCGACTCATCGGTGCTTTTTACCGTGGAAGCCTATGTGCAGCTCGGTAACGGGCAGGAAGTCTTCCCTTCTCAGGAACTGGTGCTCGATGAAAAAGCGCGTAACGGCAAGAGCAAGATCCTCTATCAGGTCAATGACGTCGCCGCGATTCACTCACAGAAAATCGGTAACGCACTGCGCACCGTTGATGACTGGTATCCCGCTGCGGATGAAGCGGGCCCGATAGCTGTCGAACCCTACGGTTCCGTCACCAGCCGGGGTAAAGCCTACCGCCAGCCCAAAGAGAAAATGGATTTTTACACGCTGCTGGATAACTGGGTGATTAAAGGCGATGTTCCTGAACCAGAGCAGCAGCATTACGTGATTGCCACGCTGATTCGCGGCGGCGTGTTCGGTGAAAAAGGCGAATAAGGTGGCGGTATGGATCACTATATTGATATTCACGTCCAGCCCGATCCCGAGTTCACTGCCTCGCAGCTCTTGAACGCGCTGTTTGCCAAACTGCACCGGGCGCTCGGACAGGTGGCGGATGGCAAGATTGGGATCAGCTTTCCCAACGTGGGTAAAACGCTGGGGGAATGTCTGCGGCTGCACGGTACAAAAGAGGCACTCTCTACGTTGGAGCAAACGGCCTGGCTGAAAGGATTGCGGGATTACACGCAGGTTTCCGCGTGTAAAGCCGTACCTGACAGCGTGAAATTTCGCACCGTACGCCGCGTTCAGCTCAAGAGCAGCGCTGAACGGTTGCGCCGACGCTCAGTCAGCAAAGGCTGGCTGACGGAAGCGGAAGCCGCAGCACGGATTCCCGACGCGGTGGAAAAACGCAGCGCACTGCCGTTTGTGCAAATTAAGAGCTTATCCAACGGGCAAATGTTTTTCGTGTTTGTGGAACATGGCCCGCTACAGGACGCCCCCGTCGCTGGCCGCTTCTCCTCCTACGGTTTAAGCGCAGAAGCCACCGTTCCCTGGTTCTGACCCTTTTCTGGCGACCGGCTGCAAGCTATTGATTTTTAATTGCGGTTGGTCGCCCTAATAAAAAAGGGTTTTTCAACAAAAAAAGCCATATTCTCTTTAACAATCTGGTGGTTAGATTAAAAGCCTAACCGTTCACTGCCGTATAGGCAGCTTAGAAATTGATGATGCTTGCCTTGATGGGCTGTATAAGGTTCACTGCCGTATAGGCAGCTTAGAAAAAGAAAACCGACCTCGTCACATGGGCCAACGAGTTCACTGCCGTATAGGCAGCTTAGAAAAACCTGCGTTAACTCACTCAGGCATACTGTAAGTTCACTGCCGTATAGGCAGCTTAGAAAACATTCCCGCAATTGCTGGGCGAATTCACGCAGTTCACTGCCGTATAGGCAGCTTAGAAATGCACTGAATACCTGATCCGGGGAGCCGAACTGTTCACTGCCGTATAGGCAGCTTAGAAACTACGGCGCTGGGACAGCCAACTAAGTATGGCGTTCACTGCCGTATAGGCAGCTTAGAAAATAAGGAACAAGCCAATGAGACGGGCGCTGGTGTTCACTGCCGTATAGGCAGCTTAGAAAGTAACCGGCCGACGTCTTCCCGTATCGATGACGTTCACTGCCGTATAGGCAGCTTAGAAAATCAGAAACTGCATACCAGGCTGCGCTACTTTGTTCACTGCCGTATAGGCAGCTTAGAAACCCCGTCCTGCTAAGCAATAACGGGCTTTCAGGTTCACTGCCGGATAGGCTGCTTAGAAAAGCGGAAAATCTGCTGCCTGTTGTTATTTATCGTTCACTGCCGCATAGGCAGCTTAGAAACTTGCGTTTCGCCCAGGCTTCCCCGTCCGGTGGTTCACTGCCGCATAGGCAGCTTAGAAATAACAAAGAACACCGCGACGAAAGTGATCGGTGTTCACTGCCGCGCAGGCAGCTTAACAAATATCAGGACTTTCACTTCGCCAGACATCACCCGGTCAGATTGACCGATTATTTAACCCAATCTTCCAACGTTAGCCCCTGTACTCGCTCAAACTCTCTCAGATTATTGGTGACCAATATGGCCTTAGCGCTGATGGCATGACCCGCGATGGCTGTATCATTTGGGCCAATAGGCGTGCCAGCGGCGGCTAACGCGATCTTGATTTTCGTTGTGGCGTCTACCGCAGCACTATCCCAAGGTAACACCGCATCGAGTCGACGACAGAAAGCATCAACTAGTTGCATATGGCGTGGCGAAGCTTTTTTTCCAACCGCCCCGAAACGCATTTCAGCGTAAGTGATAGCAGAGACCACGATCCGATCACGCCGCAATGTGCACTGCTGTAGCTTGTCAATCACCGCTGTCGGGTGTTCACGCATAATGAAGGAACAGATATTGGTATCCAGCATGAACAAGCGACTCACAGTTCGAATCTCCCCTCTTCGACTATATCCTGACGTTCTGTCATAAAGTCAGCGTCAGCGCGCTCTTCTTGCAAAAATGAATGCCAATTGGGTTTGACCGGACGCAGCATGATGGTATCCCCCTCACGCACGATCTCCAGTTCGTTGACCCCTTCAAAGTCCATATCACGCGGCAAGCGAATGGCACGGTTGTTACCGTTTTTAAATACCGAAACAATACGCATGATGCACCTCCTCCTTCATATAAAATTCAGCCAGCCACTTACCATTTATCATTGCTGGCTAAAACATAAGCTAAGTATAGGTATTAATCACTCGATTGTATATTCATAGCATATGCAGATACCTAGCATAGGCCTATCGGCATATGTTCATGACCCTTTTTTACGCATCACCGTAACTCATTGATTTTTAATTTCGATTATCGACTCTGATAAAAAAGGGTTTTTCGGGAAAAATGGTTTATTTCCTTTTAAAATTAGGCAACTACCGTAAAATATGAACGGTTCACTGCCGCATAGGCAGCTTAGAAGTTCGCAGCTACCAGAGCTGGGAAACAAAGGGCGTTCACTGCCGCATAGGCAGCTTAGAAGAATTCAATCCGCCTGGCGCTGCCAGCCGAACGGTTCACTGCCGCATAGGCAGCTTAGAAGTGATTTAAACACGGAGAACATCACCTCATGGCGTTCACTGCCGCATAGGCAGCTTAGAAGAAAAACAGCGTGCTCCCTGCGCTGGGTGACAAGTTCACTGCCGCATAGGCAGCTTAGAAGAGTCCACGCTGTGCCTCCCGATGTTCTCTAATGTTCACTACCGCATAGGCAGCTTAGAAGTGGTTCAATGCCAAAAAGCTGAAGCCCGGCTTGTTCACTGCCGCATAGGCAGCTTAGAAAGATGTTCTGGGGCTGGGCCAAATCAAGACGGTGTTCACTGCCGCATAGGCAGCTTAGAAATGCCAAACAGCAACGCGCTGCAAGAAGAAGCGGTTCACTGCCGCATAGGCAGCTTAGAAAATGTACACGGCCCAATATTCGGACAGGCGGTCGTTCACTGCCGCATAGGCAGCTTAGAAACATTGCGTAGTGCCCAGCACCACAACGCATCGATTCACTGCCGCACAGGTAGCTTAGAAAAAGTGACGCGCGCAGAGCGTATACGGTCAGAGGTTCACTGCCGTGCAGGCAGCTAGATGCTTATCGGGATGCGTCGCTAGCGCGACGCATTTCGGGAGTTATTCCCCGTTGAGCGTGACAACCAGCGAGCGACTGCCGCCGTGGTTGCGATGTTCGCACAGGTAGATGCCTTGCCAGGTGCCGATGTTCAGGCGTCCATTGGTGATGGGAATCGTCAGGCTGTTACCCAGTAGGCTGCCTTTCAGGTGCGCGGGCATATCGTCGCTACCTTCATAAGTATGACGGTAGTACGGTTCATTCTCCGGCACTAAACGATTAAAGAAACTCTCGAAATCCTGCCGCACCGTGGGGTCAGCATTCTCATTAATCGTTAGCGCCGCAGAGGTATGTTTGATGAACACCTGCATCAGCCCGACGTTTATCTGGCGCAGTGCAACAACCTGCGCCAGTATTTCGTCAGTCACCAGATGGAAACCTCTGGTTTTCGGCTTCAGGCAGATTTCATATTGTATCCACATCGCCGCCTCCGGCTATCAGGCTTCGCGCGCCAGAATCGGGCGCAGGAAGCGCGCAGTGTGAGACTGTTCGCACTCTGCTACCGTTTCCGGCGTACCGGAGACCAGAATTTCTCCGCCGCCGCTGCCGCCTTCTGGCCCTAAGTCGACAATCCAGTCTGCCGTCTTAATTACATCCAGATTGTGCTCAATCACCACAATGGTATTGCCCTGATCGCGCAGCTGATGCAGAACGGTAAGAAGCTGCTGAATATCGGCAAAGTGCAGGCCGGTCGTAGGTTCGTCGAGAATATACAGCGTCTGCCCGGTTCCACGTTTTGACAGCTCGCGAGACAGTTTTACACGCTGCGCTTCCCCGCCGGACAGCGTGGTGGCCGACTGCCCAAGGCGAATGTAGGACAGGCCAACGTCGATCAGCGTTTGCAGCTTCCGCGCCAGCGCCGGGATAGCATCAAAGAACTCCCGCGCTTCTTCGATGGTCATATCCAGCACTTCATGGATGCCTTTGCCTTTGTATTGAATTTCCAGCGTTTCACGGTTATAGCGCTTGCCTTTGCACTGGTCACACGGCACATAGACATCCGGCAGGAAGTGCATTTCGACTTTGATCACGCCGTCACCCTGACAGGCTTCGCAGCGTCCGCCACGCACGTTAAAGCTGAAACGGCCGGGGTTGTAGCCACGGGTACGCGCTTCCGGTACGCCGGCAAACAGTTCACGAATCGGCGTGAAAATACCGGTGTAGGTTGCCGGGTTGGAGCGCGGCGTGCGGCCAATCGGACTTTGATCGATATCGATCACCTTATCGAAATGCTCCAGCCCCTGAATTTCGCGGTGAGCGGCGGGCTCCGCCAGCGTCGCACCATTCAACTGACGCTGCGCCAGCGGGAACAAGGTATCGTTAATAAGGGTGGATTTGCCGGATCCCGACACGCCGGTGATGCAGGTAAACAGCCCAACCGGCAGCGTCAGCGTGACGTCTTTCAGGTTATTGCCCTTCGCGCCAATCAGCTTCAGCACTTTGGTCGGATCCGCAGGCACGCGCTGTTTCGGGATTTCGATCTTACGTTTACCGCTGAGGAACTGCCCCGTCAGCGAATCTGGCACCGCCATGATCTCTTCCATCGTGCCTTCTGCGACAATCTGGCCGCCATGCACGCCCGCACCGGGGCCGATATCAATCACATGGTCGGCGGCGCGAATCGCGTCTTCATCGTGTTCCACCACAATAACGGTATTGCCCAGATTACGCAGGTGAATCAGGGTTTCCAGCAGGCGCTCGTTATCGCGCTGATGCAGGCCGATAGACGGCTCATCCAGGACGTACATGACGCCAACCAGCCCGGCACCGATCTGGCTCGCCAGACGAATACGCTGCGCTTCGCCGCCGGACAGCGTTTCCGCTGAGCGGGATAGCGACAAATAGTTCAGCCCGACGTTCACCAGAAACTTCAGTCGATCGCCAATCTCTTTCAGCACTTTCTCGGCAATTTGGGCGCGCTGCCCGCTGAGCTTCATATTCTGGAAGAACGTCATCGCATGGCCGATGCTCATATCGGAAATCTGCGGCAGCGTCGTCTGCTCAACAAACACGTTACGCGCCTCTTCACGCAGGCGCGTCCCGCCACAGCTAGCGCAGGAACGGTTACTGATGAATTTCGCCAGCTCTTCACGTACTGCCGTGGATTCCGTCTCTTTATAGCGGCGCTCCATGTTGTGCAGCACGCCTTCGAACGGATGACGACGCACCGAGGTATCGCCGCGATCGTTGATGTATTTGAATTCGACGTTCTCTTTACCGGAGCCGTACAGAATCACTTTCTGAACCGCGGCGCTCAGGCTTTCAAACGGGGCATCGACGTCAAATTTGTAGTGCTCCGCCAGTGAGCGCAGCATTTGGAAATAGTAGAAGTTGCGGCGATCCCAGCCGCGAATCGCGCCGCCTGCCAGCGACAGCTCAGCATTTTGAACCACGCGGGACGGATCGAAGAATTGCTGCACGCCCAGACCATCACAGCTTGGGCACGCGCCCGCTGGATTGTTGAACGAGAACATACGCGGTTCCAGTTCGTGCATGCTGTAGCCACACACCGGACAGGCAAAGTTCGCCGAGAACAGCAGTTCTGGCTGCGTCGGGTCATCCATATCAGCGACAACTACGCTACCGCCAGACAGATCCAGCGCGGTTTCGAACGACTCTGCCAGCCGCTGCGCCAAATCTTCTCGCACTTTAAACCGGTCAACGACAACTTCAATGGTGTGCTTTTTCTGTAATTCCAGCTTCGGCGGATCGGACAGATCGCACACTTCGCCGTCGATACGGGCGCGGATATAGCCCTGTGAAGCCAGGTTTTCCAGCGTCTTGCTGTGTTCGCCTTTGCGATCTTTCACAATCGGTGCCAGCAGCATCAGGCGCTTACCTTCCGGCTGCGCCAGCACGTTGTCCACCATCTGGCTGACCGTCTGCGCATCCAGCGGCACATCGTGCTCCGGGCAGCGCGGCTCACCCACGCGTGCAAACAGCAAACGCAGGTAGTCATGAATTTCAGTAATCGTCCCGACCGTGGAACGCGGGTTATGCGAGGTGGATTTCTGTTCGATAGAGATGGCGGGCGACAGCCCTTCAATATGATCGACGTCCGGTTTTTCCATCAGCGACAAAAACTGACGGGCGTAGGCGGAGAGTGATTCCACATAGCGCCGCTGCCCTTCGGCATACAGCGTGTCAAACGCCAGCGATGACTTACCCGAACCAGACAAACCGGTGATTACGATCAGCTTGTCACGAGGGATTATCAGGTTGATATTCTTGAGATTATGGGTACGAGCACCACGAACTTCGATCTTATCCATTCACACACTTCCCGGAATAAAAACGGTTTGTCATCGCCTCTCGAACGGAGAGAACCGGTACGAAACGAGCAATTATGGCACAAAAAAAACTGAATGGATATCCAGTATTAAACCCGTTTACTTTGCAAACGCTGCAAACCTTACTTTCATTTCTGAAGCCATTTCGCAGGTATGACAGAGAGTTTTCCCATGGTAAGATTGATCGTTTAGACTTAGAAAATAAATCTACCGATTCATCAGGAGACGAGCATGGCCAGCAGAGGCGTTAATAAAGTGATTCTTGTCGGGAATCTGGGTCAAGACCCGGAAGTCCGCTATATGCCGAATGGTGGTGCAGTTGCCAACATCACGCTGGCTACGTCGGAAAGCTGGCGTGACAAGCAAACCGGTGAGCAGAAAGAGAAGACCGAGTGGCACCGCGTGGTGCTGTTCGGCAAACTGGCAGAAGTCGCGGGCGAATACCTGCGTAAAGGCTCTCAGGTTTACATCGAAGGCGCACTGCAAACCCGTAAATGGGCCGATCAGGCTGGCGTAGAGCGCTACACCACCGAAGTCGTCGTTAACGTCGGCGGCACCATGCAAATGCTGGGTGGACGCCAAGGCGGCGGCGCACCAGCAGGCGGTAACGCAGGTGGTGGTCAGCAACAAGGCGGTTGGGGTCAACCTCAGCAGCCGCAGGGCGGCAACCAGTTCAGCGGCGGCGCGCAGTCTCAACAGCGCCCTGCACAGAACAGCGCTCCAGCACAAAGCAACGAACCGCCAATGGATTTCGACGACGACATTCCGTTCTGATTTCGAAAGTATCCTTGTCACATTGATGGTTACCACATTCTTTTGTGGTAACCATCAGCTCTTGAAGCATTGATTCATCACCCTTTTATGATAAAGGGTCATCATCTTCATCATAATGGAAAAAGTATGGTTTCCCTGAAGGATGTGGCGCAGTTAGCGGGTGTGTCAATGATGACGGTGTCACGCGTCCTCAACCATCCCGATACCGTTCGCCCTGAAACCAGAAAGCGCGTCATGCAGGCGGTGCAGACGCTTAACTACATCCCCGACCATTCCGCACGAAAAATACGTACCCAGCGTAACAGCGCCTCAACTATTGCGATTCTGGCAAGAGATACCGCAACAACGCCCTTCTCCGTCGAAATTTTATTAGCAATAGAACAAACTGCGCGGGAAAAAGGCTGGAATAGTTTTCTTATTAATATCTTTTCAGAGCAAGACAGCGAGCGGGCAGTACGGCAGCTGTTAGCACAGCGCCCAGACGGAATTATTTATACCACTATGGGGCTTCGCCACGTCACGCTGCCAGATGTGCTGAAAGGGGAAAATGTTATTTTAGCGAACTGTCAGTCAGACGATAAGTCGCTTCCCGCCTACATCCCCAACAATTTTGACGCACAGTATCAGGCAACACGCTATCTGATTGATCGTGGCTACCAAAAACCCCTGTGCTTTTGGCTCCCTGACGCAGAAGCGGCAAGCCGCGACCGCCGCAACGGGTTTGAGCATGCCTGGCAAACGGCGGGACGTTCATTATCAGACACCTCGCAGCATCATATGATGTTGGGAGATGAACACTACACCGACCTGGCAGAATTACTGGCCATCAAATTAAAAGATAATCATCCTGATTTTGATGTCCTTATCTGCGGTAACGATAGGATCGCCTTTATCGCTTATCAGGTCTTGCTGGCACACGGCATTGCTATCCCCGAACAGGTTGCAGTATTAGGGTTTGATAATCAGGTAGGCATGGGCAATTTATTCCTCCCTCCCCTTTCTACCATACAATTACCTCACGATGAGATTGGCCGGCAGGCAACGCTTCACATTATTGAAAACCGCGAAAACGGCGGTTGTCAGCAACTCCCTTGTCCACTCCTGATCCGCTCATCGACATAATACGGCTGCGGTAAGATTCGCTTTTACGTTTGACAAAGACTCAGCAACAGTGAGACTACCGAGTCTTCGTGTATCAATGCACCAATCTTTTGATTACGCGGTGGTTTCAGTACGCAATGATTCAGTACGTAATGAATAGCGCATCGCAGTAAACGATTGATTACAATGCAAACAGGCGCTATTCAAGACGCCAAAGCGAACCGCCAAGCATGACCGCCTCTCCCTGACTGGAATAAAGCGTCAATGCACGCTGTTCCGACTGCGGATAAATTCGACTCGTCATACAGGCTTCTCCATCGTTCACAAAAACTTCCACCGAAGAACGATCGATAAACATCCGAATTTTTACCTGTTCACACTGCGGTAACGCGATGCTCCGATAGCCGTCTATTCCTTCATGTAGATAGCGACGCCATAACACCAGCCGCTTAGCTTGATTATCCACATACAGTTGCAGCCCCTCTCCCAACCTGACACCATACTGCTCTGCCTGGCTGCGTGCCGTGTCCCAACAGATTTCCAGTTCAACCGCGTCTGCATAAGGCGTGATAAGAAAGGGACCCGTCATGGTCGCGGGCTCAATAAGCTGCGGTTGCTGGCGCAGGTTTTCCAGTTCACGAACCGGCTGCTGATATAGCTTTCCGTGACATTCAATGAGTTCACGCGGCAAGGTAAACGATCCGGCCCACCCTTCCTGTTTGGACGGCATAGGCGACTCCCACATGTCCATCCACCCTAAAATGACGCGTCTGCCGTCTGCCGTTAAAAACGACTGTGGCGCATAAAAATCGTGCCCATGATCCAGTTCTTCGAAAGCCCCAGTCCGTTTAAACATGGCTTCAGGCTGCCAGTGTCCCCGCAAGACGCCACTTTGAAAGCGATTGCGATAGGCATAGCCTTCTGCTTTCATCCCCTGAGGAGAAAACATGAGGTAGCGGTGTTCACCTAATGGAAAAAAATCCGGGCACTCCCACATATACCCTTCCTGTGAATCGGCATGAGCCAGTACCCGTTCAAAACACCATTCAGATAACGACGAACCGCGATACAGTAATACCTGCCCCGTATCGTTCCTGTCCCGCGCACCGATCACCATCCACCAAGAACCATCCTCACGCCAGACCTTCGGATCGCGAAAATGCATAATGCCTTCTGGCGGCGTCAGGATGACGCCCCGTTTTTCAAAATGGATACCATCGTGGCTGATTGCCAGACATTGCACTTCACGGATGGCACTGTCGTCCCCTTCTCCTGACAACCAGACATGTCCGGTGTAAATCAGCGTTAGCACGCCATCATCATCCACGGCGCTGCCAGAAAAGCAGCCATCAAGATCATATTCATCCCCTGGTGCCAAGGCGATAGCCTCATGCTGCCAGCGCACCATATCCGGGCTTGTCGCATGCCCCCAATGCATCGGCCCCCAGTGTTCACTCATGGGATGATGTTGATAGAAAGCGTGGTAGACGCCATTGAAATAGATCAGGCCATTGGGGTCGTTCATCCACCCCGCTGGCGGCGCTAAATGGTAATGTGGGTAAAACGTATTGCCGCGCTGCGTCAACAACGTATTCCGTGCAGATTCTGCCTTTATCAAACGTGATTTCATCATTTCACCGTGGTGCTGTATTCATATTTTCAGAAACGGATTCATCATCCTCCGCGCGAAGCAATACGCCAGACACCAGTGTCAGAATGAGTACAGCGACCGCCAGTATCATATAGGTGTCAGCAAAGCCCAGTGCGTCATAGCCATACCCCACAATCGGGGAGAGGATCGCGGCGCAAAATGAGGTAACAAACTGGAATCCAACCAGATAGAGCGTGGCCGACAGACGTTTGTCGAACTGCGAGGTAATGTATTTGAACATGGCGATGAGCAGGATCGGCAGTTCGACGGCATGGAGTAATTTTAACAACGAGATGGCAAATGACCCTTCCGCCAGCCCCGATCCGAATATCCTAAACGTCATGATAAGGCCGCTTAATAACAAGCCGCGTTTGGCACCGATACGGTTAACCAGAAACGGGGCTAAAAACATGCCACCGGCTTCTAAAAACACCTGAAACGAATTGAGGAATCCGAACATTTCGTTGCCGCGCGCAGGGTCGCTAAACAGTGAGGCGAAATAGACAGGAAACTGTTGATCGTAAACGTTATAGACGCTCACACCGCAGACAAACACCACCAGAGACCAGAAGCGCGGCAAGCGCAGCAGCCCAATGGCATCCGCGACAGTGAGCGCATTACTCTTCCCGTATTCCAGCTCGCCCATCGCGTGCGGCTTAATATCATTAAGACGCCATAACAACAGCAAGAACACACTGGCTGATACACAGGCCATCCAGAAATTCAGGTTAGGATCGATGTTAAATAACATTCCGGCGAAGAACGTCGCCCCCGCCCACCCAAGCGATCCCCACATACGGGCTTTTCCGTACTCAAATCCCGTAATGCGGCTGACACGCTCGGTATAGGATTCCAGAACCCCGATCCCTGCAAAAAACGTAGCGCCAACATAAGCACCGACGCTGAATGCGCCGAGAAACATATTCCAGCGTAAAAGCGGTGTTCCAACAAAAATAAACCAGGGCCCGCTCAACAACAGCAGAACGCCAATGCACCACAACAGGTTTTTTCGCAGTCCCAGTTTATCCTGAATAAAACCATAAATCGGCTGAGCGAAAAACGCGGTAAGGCTGATGATTGAAAAAATGATCCCCGTATCCGCTCCCCGTAGTCCAACCTTCTGGTTAAGCCACAACGAGATCAGTGAAAAGGCTGAAGACCATGTCCAGAAGAAGGCGAATAGCAACCCACTTAATTTTAAGTAATTTTGTCTGGCAGAGTATGCCGGTATATGCGCGTATTTATTCATGTTGATCTATTCCGCAAGAAGTTCACCGCCATTGTTAACGTTAACAATCCATCATTTACATCATCCTTGTGGAGATATGGGATGGTAATCACAAATGTTAACGTTAACTTAGAGGTTTTGTGACCTAACCGCCAATTTTTACTCATGTCAACGCACCGGAACCGGAACAAAAACAAAGCTTCTTCTTTTTGGTCTCAGCCAGCCAGGAGAGTGAAAAAATTGGTCTGGTCCTCTCTCAATAAGTGGAGGGGCATATCCATCTATTTGATTGCTATTTTATTCCGGAAAATATCAGCCTGATTGCCAGCACTTATCCACGATAATAGGAAAATAAAATGATGAATACAGACCAAGAAATTATTGTTAATCCCGTTGAGCCAGAAGATCACGCGCAGTGGCTGCCCTATTGGAAGAGTTATCAGGAATTCTATAAGGTGCAGCTTTCCGCTGAGGTCACGGAAGCCACCTGGAGCCGCTTTTTTAAAGCCGATATCCCCGTGTACTGCGCGGTAGCGAGAGAAGGATTACATATTGTGGGCTTCGTGCACTTTGTTTTTCACGATTCCACCTGGGGAGTAAACTCTTATTGTTACTTAGAAGATCTGTTTGTTGCTCCGACCGCTCGCGGTAAACACGTCGGGAAAAAACTGATTGAATACGTGAGAGAACAGGCACAGGAAAAAAGCTGCGACCGATTGTATTGGCATACTCAGGAAACCAATAAAACAGCTCAGCGACTTTATGATTGGGTGGCAGAAAAACCGGGCGTTATAGAATACAGAATGCCGCTTTAACGATAAAAAATAGATTTCCGCCGCACAAACTTTCTGTGCGGCATCAGGAATTCACGACCAAAGCGTTATTTGTTCGACTTGGGTATCGGCCGCCAGTCCACCTTTATGGGATACGCTTTGAAGTTATAGTCGATACCATAAGAGTGCTGCCTGCCAGCAAGGCTGCATTTACCGAAAAAAGAGTATTCTCCGTTGTATCTCTCTGGAGGTGTCGAAATCACAATTTTTCCGCAGCAGTCAGGATAAATACACGCCGTCGTGTGGGTAAATACCACATAGCCGCCTTCAGTTCTGCTAAATAACCTGTCGGCATAAAGCTGTTTGCATTCCCCTTTATTCGGCGCGCCGGAGACAAAAATGCGGAGATTGTCATAATATCCCGCCACCACCACAGCAAATATCACCCCGAATGCAATGACATATGCCCACAGCGGCAAGTTGATTGCAGGATGAATCTGCATAAGATCCGCGACAAGACTCAATCCCGGCAATAAACAAACGGCCACAAAGCTGACAATGAACTTACTCTGCTCAGAATGCGATATTTCCTTATAAATGCGAGCCGTGTTTTCACCCGCCAGATTAGTGTATTGCCCGTGGTGATTATTGACGTTAATAACGCCGGATTCATTATTGATAACCGTTTGATGTTCGCCAGTATTTCTCTGTTCAATATCCATCACTCCCTCCTTAGACACAAAGTCATCACAGTAAGGGATTTGAGCACAACATGAATGAACCCGCTACGTTGATCTTCGCTACCCCACCCGCCGTACCGATTCTCTGACCACTACCTGTCCGGCTAACTCGGTACGTTGGGCAATACCGAGCGCCTGTGCTGGCGTCATTTGCTGCGCCAGCAGCTGTAGCGCCGCGCGGGCGATGGTCTCAAACGGCAAATGCACCGTGGTGAGCGAAACTGGCAGCATATCGAACGGCAGTATGTCGTCCATGCCCATCACGGACATGTCCTCTGGCACCCGCAGCCCGTGCTGATACAGCGCATCGATCACGCCGATGGCCTGATTATCCGCCGCACAGAAAATCGCGGTGACACCCAGCCTGTCAGGATTGGCCGTTAGCCAGCGCAGCAGCGCATCACGCGCCGTGCGTGGGTGGAAATCCGGCAGCGAGAGGATCAGATCCTCATCGACCGCAATCCCCGCTTGCGTGAGCGCATCCCGATAGCCGCGCTCGCGCTGTTTGATCGTCATGCGCGACGTCCAGGTCAGATGCAGGATCCGCGTATGCCCTTGCTCGATCAGGTAACGCACGCCCGCCGCTGCCGCATAGTGGTTAGCGGGCGTCACGCTGCTCAAGCGCATCGAGGGATCTTCACCGTTGATCAGCACCGCCGGAATGCCGCTTTCCGCGACAGCGTTCAGCAGCGTCGGGTGATCGTCATTCACAATCAGAATGCCGCTCTCTTTTCCGCCCTGAAGTTCACGCAAGAGCTGCTGTTCGTTAATGGTGTCGTGTTCCCCCAAAAACGGACGCAGCTGGATATTGCGTTGCAGACAGAGCGTTTTCAGGGCGTTAATCAGCGTCAGCGACACCAGATTGTACTCACTCTCCAGCATCAGGTTGCGCGGCGTCGCCAGCAGAATGTGGCGCAGCGGTTCCGTCTGCGCGACGGTCGCTTTAGCTACTTTATGCAGCGGATAGCCCTGCTCGGTAGCAATCGCCATGATGTGCTGCCTGACTTTGGCGCTGATCGGTGCCGTCCCGTTCAGCGCGCGGGAAACCGTGCTGATGGAAACCCCCGCGCGGTCAGCAATATCCTTGAGTGTCGCCATTATTTCATCCCCGTGTTGGCAATCCCCGTCGTGATGTATTTTTGCAGGAAGACGAACACCGCCGTCACCGGCAGAAGCGAGAGCATCGTCATCGCCAGTATATAGTGCCACTGCACCGAGAACTGCCCCTGAAACGCATTCAGGCCAATTTGCAGCGTAAAATTATCCTGACTGGAGAGGACGATCAGCGGCCAGAGGAAATCATTCCAGCGCCAGATCACCGAGAAGATCGCCAGCACCGCCAGCGCAGGCGCGGTTAACGGCAGGATGATCTTCCAGTAAATACGGAACTCGCTGGCGGCATCGATACGCGCGGCTTCGATCAGCTCATCAGGGATCGTCAGCATGTATTGCCGCAGCAGGAATACGCCAGTCGGCGTCGCCACCGTGGGAATAATCACGCCCCACAGGTTATCGCCCATGTTCAGGCCAATCACCACCAGAAACGTCGGCACCATCACCACCGACAGCGGAATCATCATCGTGGAGAGAAACAGCGTCAGCACCGTGCCGCGCCCGCGAAACTCGTATTTCGACAGCGCAAACGCCGCCATCGAACTGAGCAACAGGGTCAGCAGCGTTGCCATTACCGTCACAAACACGGTGTTCTTCAGATAGGTGGCAAAGTGGAACTTCGTTATCGGCGTCGTGTAGTTCTCCGTCTCCAGATGTAATGCCTTCATCGGCACCAGATCTTTCGTCGATACACGCACCACCTCACTCGGCGCATCCGGGTTCACCAGTTGTGCAATCAGGCCGATGCGTCTAACCAATGCCATGGTTTTTGCTTCGCCGTCTTCCTGCTTAACCTGCCACAGCTCCAGCGGCTTCGGGTACTCCGGCAGCGTGATGGTATCCGCCGCCTGCGGCAGAAAGCTGGGCGGAAAGCGGTTGATCTCCGCGGGCGTTTTGAACGACGACATCGCCGCCCACATCACCGGAATCATCACCAGCAGCGTACCCACCACCAGCCAGACCCAGCTCATGATATCCGTTATGTGAATGCGCCCCGGATGACGGGTACGGGTGAGAAATGCGATTATTTTCATCATGGCTCCCGTTATTTTTTCCCTTCCAGCCGACGCGTCAGCAGGAACTGCAACGCCGTCAGGATCATCAGCACTACGCCCATCAGCACCGAGGCCGCCGAAGCCAGCCCGTAGAGTGACGCGTTTGACGAAAAGGCCGTCTGGTAGATGTACTGCACGATAAAGCTGTTGGCCGTGCCGGGGCCGCCGCCGTTGGTCAGCACCCAGGCTTCATCGAAGATCTGCACGCTGTTGATGGTCAGCAGAATCACCACCACCAGAATGTTCGGTGCCAGCAGCGGTAGCGTCAGGCGATAGAAACCGCGCCAGCGCGAGGTGCCGTCCACCGCCGCCGCCTCATAAATATCACGCGGGATCGCCTGCAATCCGGCCAGCAGGATCAGGGTATAAAACCCGACGTGGAACCAGACGGAGACAAACACCACCCAGAAGCGCGACAGCGTCGGGTCGAGCAGGAAGGTAATCGGCTGCCCGCCCAGCGACGACAGCACCAGATTCAGCAGACCGTTGCGGTTAAGGAACCACTGCCAGATCAGACCAACGACCACTGGCGACAGCAGCACCGGATAGAAGAACATGGCGCGGAAAAAGCCACGGGCGATAATCTTGCGGTTGAGGATCAGCGCCGTCACCAGCGCCACCAGCAACGTGCAGAGCACGTTGAAAAAGGTGAACGACACCGTGTTGTAGACGCCGGTCCAGAACAGATCCTGTTCACAGGTCGATGGCTCGGCGTAGTTGCCGCAGCTCAGCAGCGTGGAAAAGTTATCCACGCCGACGTAAGGGCGCTCCCACAGCAGGATATTGGTGCCGCCGGTAAAGGCGTAGCACACCGCCAGCAGAATCGGAATAAAGACAAAAACGGCGAACAGCAGCATATTCGGCGCGATAAAAAACCACGGCATCACTTTGCGGCCACCGAGTTTTTGTAGCAGATTCACCGCTTTTTCCACTGGCGTGACCAGCTTATCGATCAGCGATCCTGCGGGCAGTAAGGCAATCTTTTTCATGTCGTCCTCTCCCGTCGCGATAATTAATGCTCGGTACAACGCGGCAATGTGTCATCCGTTTTGCCGTCGAACAGATGGCAATACGTCGGCGGGAAGCGGACGAACACCGACTCACCCGCGGCGAACTCGCGATGCTGCGCCAGATGGACGATCATCTCATCGTCAATGCCGCTCATTCGCCCGTAGATAAAGGTTTCATGCCCCATCATCTCGCAGCGATCGACGCACAGCGCCATGCCCTCGCCGTCCTCTACCAGTTCACAGTGTGAAGGACGAATGCCGAGCGTGACGTTCTGCCCGACGGTACCGATAAACGGCAGCACCAGACGATTGCCGGACGGACACTGCACCTCAACGCCGTCCGCGCAGGTGGCAACGATCTGCGCCGGGAACATATTCATACGCGGTGAACCAATGAAGCCCGCGACAAATTTGTTTTTCGGCCGATTGAACAGCTCCAGCGGCGTGCCAACCTGCTCGATGCGACCGGCGTTCAGCACCACAATGCGCTGCGCCATCGTCATCGCTTCCACCTGATCGTGGGTCACGTAAATCATGGTGGTGCGCAACTTCTGGTGCAGGCGGGACAGCTCGCCGCGCGTCTGCACGCGTAGCTTGGCATCCAGATTGGAGAGCGGTTCATCAAACAGGAACAGGTCGGGTTCGCGTACAATCGCGCGACCAATCGCCACGCGCTGCTGCTGCCCACCCGACAGCGCACGCGGCCGACGATCCAGATACGGTTCCAGCCCCAGCATGCGGGCGGCTTCATCAATACGGCGGGCGATTTCATCTTTGGGGAAGTGCAGGTTCTCCAGCCCGAACGCGAGGTTCTTGCGCACCGAAAGGTGCGGATAGAGCGCGTAAGACTGGAACACCATCGCAATCTTGCGTTCCGCTGGCGTGAGATCGTTCACTTTACGGTTGTCGATCCACAGCTCGCCACTGCTGATCTCTTCCAGCCCGGCAATCATCCGCAGCAGCGTGGATTTTCCACAGCCCGACGGGCCGACAAAGACCATGAATTCGCCATCATGAATCGTTAAATCCACGCCTTTAATGATGTTCACCGCACCATAGCTTTTGTGGACGTTTTTTAGTTCCAGACTCGCCATTGTCAGCCCTCGCAAACAGAATCTAACTGTGCCAATAACATCAGCATGACCAGCGCCTGCCCGTAAGGCACGGCGACATTGGGAATATCGCGATAGAACTGTAAGTCGTGCCCCATCGCCGTGCCGTCCGAGACACCCTGCACCACGCCCTGTGCGTCAATCTGCGCCACCACGGCGGCATAGCCTTTTTCCAGCACGTCCTGCGGGAAATCGTGCAGCATGCCCAGCCGACGCGCCGTCAGAATCCCAGCAATGAATCCCGCGCTGGCAGACGTCTCCAGCGGTGAATCCGGGTCATCCAGCAACGTGTGCCACAAGCCGGACTCATGCTGGCAGCGCGCCAGCGTTGTCGTTTGCTGTTCCAGAATCGCTTCCAGCGTGCGCATGACCGGCGCGGACAGCTGATCCTCCGCCAGCACCCGCATTTCCGGCAGCACCAGCGTGATCCAGGCGTTGCCGCGTCCCCAGAACGCATTGGCATAGTGATGGCGACCGACGAACGTCCAGCCGTGATACCACAGCCCGCTGCGCACATCGGCCAGATAGCGTGCGTGCGTGACGAGCTGATATTCCGCCTCTTCGATCAGATCGCGGCGAGAGAGTAATTTCCCCGCGACCACCAGAAACAGACCGGCCATAAACAGCGTGTCATCCCACAGCTGTCCGGTGTTCGGCCGCTCTTTCACCGTATGCTGGAAGCCGCCGTCCTCGGTTTTCGGCAACGAGTGCAGCAGCCAGTCCGCCCAGTCGCTCACGGTTTCACGCCACTGTGCAGGCGCATCCGGTTTGTCCTGACACAGCAAAGCCAGCACCAGCATCGGTGCCGTCGAGTTGATCTGACGCGGCGGCAGCCCGGCATCCAGCTTTTGCTGATACCAGTTCGCCAGCGTCGTCAGCATGGTGTCGTCCTGCGTCAGATGCGCCAGCTTCCAGAAACCGTACAGCCCGACGCCAACTTCCCAATCCCACTCTTCGAATTGAATCGTCAGTCCAGCGTCCGGCGCATCGTCCTGCGTCACGCTGTCGATCGCTTTCAGGCGGCAAAATGCCCGCGCCACCTGCGCCAGCAGCGCTTCGGTTTGTTGTCGGTTAAGTGAACCTGTCTGCATGTCATGGGTTTCCTGTGTTGAACTGCGGGACGACCGGGACATCGTCGGGAAAAATGAAAGGCTGCTGCGCCACGCTGAATCCTGCCGCGTGGCTAAAGGCCAGTTCGCCGTAATCGGGATCGTCGATACGCACGCCGTCACTGTCCTGTATCAGCGAACGCCCGCGGAAGCGGTCAGCAAACGCGGCAAATCCTTCTGCACCATCGCCGCTGTCCACGGCAACGAACCACACATTCTGCTCGCCATACGCCCGCAGTTCGCCTTCCGCCTGCTGGCCTGCGGTCGCAAACGGCTGCAATCCGGCGGGATTATGAAACGCGGCATAGCCGTTGCCACCGCGTACGAAGCACCAGACATCTTCAACGATGACGTCATCCAGCGCGGTTTGTGGCAGATAGAGGTGTGTCCACGGACGGATATCCTGTTGCAGATCGAACACCATCAGTGCGCGGTTGCGATGCTGCATCAAGTGCGGCAAACGTCCGTTGCCCGCCCAGTAAGAAGGACGGTGCACGCCGTCAGGGCGATCCTCGCCGGGGTGGTTCACCCACAGGCGGGCGGCATAGTGCGTACCCAGTCGCACATCCAGCAGATGCTGTTGGTGTCCTGGCTGGCCGGGGTGATGATCGAAGACGGAAGAAAACGCAACGTCGCGCTGCTTCCAGGCGATGATGCGGGCGCTGCGGTTCAGCCCCTGCACCCAGCGTGCTTCTGCACCGTGCGGCAGTGACCAGTGCGCAATCCGATCTGTCGTTTCCGGCGGCTGATAGTCGCTCAGGCACAGCAGCGGCAGCGCGGCGCAATGCGGAATCAGCCAGCCCTCGCCCCACATCAGCGCACACAGGCCGGACAGTTCGGTCAACATGCCGGAGCGCAGCTCTTTATCGTAGGCGCGCCCCATCGTGCCAACCGCGACGCCGTTCTGATGCACCCACGCCGTCATCAGCATAATGCGGTCGATCACCACACGGGATTTCTCGCGTAGATCGGCGTCCTGCGCCAGTTCATACAGCGCGACCAGCCCTATCAGATCGATGGGGTAATAGGCGGCCGAATTCCACTCCACCAGCCCGTGTTCCAGAATGGAATCAAACCAGCGCGTCAGGCGTTCGTGAGCAATCGCCTTTTGCTCCAGACCGCGACGGCCGCTGCATGGGAAGGTGTCATCCGGGAAGTTTTGTCCGGCAAGATACTGCGCGACGTGGAAGCACAGGCAATGGTTTTCACTCCAGAACCACATGGTGTCGTTGCCCGGTTCATCAATCCAGTAGCGGAAACCGAGAATCGCGCTGCGCACGCGACGCCAGTCCTGCGGCGGCAACTGCTGCCCTTGATAGCGCTGCCACAGCCAAATCAGCGGCACTAACTGGAAATCGGCACAGTCTTCACGGCGGCTGATTTTCTGCAATGCGCTGTTGAGAATCGGCGCGGCGGCATCACTTCCCTCGCCCGTCGCGACAATCGCCAGTAGCCGCCCGAGGCGCTCAAAACCGTGCAGCGCGGTATGGCGCAGCAGCGCTTCACGCCGTGCCGCCAGCGTCGGTAACGCAGGCATCGTTTGCGATGGCAAGCGCCCAAAGCTGAGGGTGCGCGTCAGCGTAATGCCGTTGCAGGTCGCGGCGCAGACCAGATCGTAGTAGCCCACCAGAACCGCAGGCAGATCCACCTGCCAGCCCAGATTTCCAGCAGGCAGCGTTTGTTTCTGCTGCCATGCGGGGACGGATTCGTTGACGTTGCCAATCAGCCGATGCGCCATCATCACGGATTCCGGCAGCGGCTGCGTGCTGTTCAGCACCAGCACGGGCGGTTGGATCAGGTTATTTTCCAGCGTCAGCCCGTTCACCCAGCTATCCAGCGCGGCCAGCTGTGCGCTGAGCGCCGCGTCTTCATCAAGCTGCCAGAAAAGCGTGTCGTCTCCCTGATAGCACAGGCTGAACAGGTAGTCGGTATCACGCTCGCACAGCTCTTCGCTATGCACCACCAGCGTGTTTACCCCTGCTTGCAGCGGCAGCGTGATAGCACAGGTTTGTTCGGTATTGCGGGTAAACGGCGTAAAGCGGGTAATCGGCTCACCGTTCAGCCACAGCGTGACGCCGCCGCAGGTGCTGAGCGTAAACGGTACCACCTGCGCGCTGTCGCTATGGATTACGCAGCGGGAAAAGCGCTGCACGTGAACCGGACACGGCCAGAAATCGCTGAAATTCACGCTGCGGCTTTCATCGCCGCCGCTCCACATCAGCGGGAAGCGTAAATCGTCCGGCAGCGCCACGTCGCGCTTTGCTTCTTCCTGCAAAAAACGCACGCGGCAGGGCAGCACGCCGACATCGACAAAACCGTTAATAAAGCGGTAATTCACCTTATCCGGCAGCGTATCCGGCTCGGCGAAATAACGTTTTTCCGTCAACTCGGTGATGAGAAACCGATTAATGACGCCGTTCTTCTTTAATTTCCAACCGATATTCATACGAAATCCTGTTTACGGCGTTGAAAAATAAAATAACGAAAATGTATGACGGCACTTATTTGCACTCTCGCTGTGCACACCCTGCCAATATTTAGGGCAGCGGGTCATTCCCTGCACCGTGATATCGCAATGAGAATGCAAATTTGCATTAAATTTTCATTTGCATTCATTTATTGACATTTCGCATTAATAAATAAGATTATCGCGTTTATATATGTGATTAATATCACAAAAATGCTTTATTTAAATCAACATTTAAAATATCTTTAACCTGCTTCACATAAATCAATCAGCGTTCTGTCCATGATTGCATGATGAAAATGACAGATGAATGCAAATTTGCATTAATTAAAAGACAGCATAAATCGCAGGAATAAAATAAACCCCGTTAACAGCGACAGGGTATTTACGTCATTAATCAAACATAAGATGTGCTCACCAACGGAGATTTTTATGATGCGTTCCAACACCGCGTTATTTTTTTCCGCCCTTGCACTGGGGTTATTCAGCAGCAGCGCGTTAGCCGCTAAAACGCAAATAACATTTTTATATAGTGATGACGATCCCGAATTAGTGCATTTCATGGAGCAGAAAGTAAAAGCTTTCTCCCAGAGCAATGAGCGCATCGATGTGAATTTTGTCAGCACTGGCTATAACGCGCTGCAAACACAGTTACCTATGCAACTGGCAGCGGGTTTAGGCCCGGATATTGCCAAAACCACGCAAATGGGGCTGCTCGGCTATACGCTGGATTTGCGCCCCTACCTGAAAGACCCAGCCGCCTTTGAGAAACGCTATAGCGCCGGTATCGAAAAGATCATGCGCGTGAAAGGCGTGCATAAAGCGGATGCGCTGCCGGGCTTTGTCGCTTCCTGGACTGCCGATCTGCCGTTCGTTAACGTGACGCTGTTTGAACAGGCAGGCGTTCCTCTGCCGCAGCCGGGCTACACGATTGATGACTTGATGAAAGCCTCGAAGCTGGTCGCGGAAAAAACCGGCGTGCATATTCCCTTCACCATCGACCGCAGCGGTTTCCGCTTCTCCGGTCCGGCCTACTCTTACGGCGCACGTTACGATAAAGACGGGCTGATCAACTTCCCGGACGCGGCAGCGCAGCAGTGGATTAAAGATCTGAAACGCTGGTCGGATGAAGGTGTGTTCCCGCGTGAAATGTGGGGCGCAGCGGGCGGTGGCCAGTACAAGAGCATGGCGGATGATTTCGTGAACGGAAACATCGTGACCTACTTCTCCGGTAACTGGCTGTTGAACCAGTTCAGTAAGCAGATTGGCGACGGCTTTGACTGGAAAGTGCTGCCTGCACCTTGCAAAGAGAAATGCATCTCGATGGGCGGCGCGACCTTCATCATGCCGTTCACCACCACCAAACACCCGCAGGAAGTCGCCGAATTCATGGAGTGGCTGGGCAGCGAACCGCTACAACGTGAGATCGCCGAGCGCTTCAATATCATCGTCGGCGCGGATATTACCGATCTGCACTACCAGACCAAAGATAAACACGTGATCGACGGCCTGAACACCGCGCGCGAAGAGATCAAAAAGATCCCTTCTTACGTCTTTGATTGGGAACGTATGGAAAGTCTGGGTGCGAACGAGCTGTACCCGATCATTCTGACGCGCTTTACCCAATACCTGAACGATCAAGTGTCGTTTGATGAGTATCTGCGCCTGACGTCCAACGATGTGAAGCGCCTCAACGAAACGATCGCGACAAATCAACAACAGCGGAAAAACGCACCGTGAAATGGCAACTGAGGGAGATCGACATCGATGGCGATCGCCCCTTTGATCGCATTAGCGAAAGCACGGTATGCGAACAGCACTGGCCGGGGCAAAGCCGCTATCTGCTGGTCAGCGGCGGTTTTACCCGGCTGCTGCACTGGCATGACGGCCTCCTGACCTGTCGCGGCGGTGACAGCTTCCCCATCGGCAACCCGGCCAGCCTGTCACGGCTGGGGCTGTGGGCGGTGCAGGAGATGCTTCAGGCGGTTGAGGGCATCACCCCGCTGACGCCACTCAGTGAAGTACTGTTCTTGCACTTCGATAAACATGTCGATCGCGTGATCGACTGGTCAAAACAGGCACAGACCACAGACTACACCACGCTCGGGCACGTTGTGCTGGCACACCAGCAGGATGCGCTGGCAGTGCAGCTACTGACCCGCTGTGCGGGTGAACTGAACCTGCTGCTCAACAGCCTACCGGATTCACAAACTGAGTCCGTCAGCCTCAGCGGCGATCTGGCGGTGGCCTGTCTTCCCTATCTGGATTCTGGAGCGCACGCATCATGACGACATGGCTCTATGCCGGGGTGGATGGCGGCGGCACAGGCTGTCGGGCTCGTATTTATCAGGCCGACGGTACGCCGCTCGGTCAGGGACACGGCGGTCGTGCCAATCTGCTGCTCGGCGTGGAAAGCGTGCGCCAGTCGGTGGATGATGCCATCGCACAGGCGTTGAAGCACAGCGGGCTGTCACCGGATGACGTCTCCCGACTGAAAGTCGGGCTGGCACTCGCCAGCGCAGAACACCGCGTCGCCTACGAGGCGTTTCTGGCATTGCCACATCCTTATGCCGCCCAGGTGCTCAATACCGATGCGCTGGGTGCCTGTCTGGCCGTCAACCAAGGGAAAGAGGCGGGCGTGGTCATTGCCGGAACCGGCTCCTGCGGGCTGGCGTGGCAGAACCAGACGATTACCGCCTACGGCGGCCATGAATTCCCGATTTCCGATCAGGGCAGCGGTGCACGGCTTGGGCTGGCGGCGCTGCAACATACCTATAATGTGCTGCAAAGCTGGTGCGCGCCGTCTGCGCTCAGTCAGAGCATCGACGACGTCTTTTCCGCCAGCGCAACACCCACGCAGGCCGCAAATACGCTCGACGCGCTACAGACATTCAGCCAGCAGGCGAAACCGGGCGACTATGCGCAGTTCGCCCGCCACGTATTTGACTGCGCTCAGCAGGACGATGCCGTGTCTCACGCGCTGCTGGCGCAGACGGCCAGCGAAATCAGCCTGCTGTTGGCCGCCGTGGCGCGCCACGCCACACCTCGCTTATCGCTCATGGGCAGCATCGGCTTACACATTCGCCCGTGGCTGCCGGACGAGTGGCAATCCCAACTCGCCTCCCCGATGGGCGATGCGCTCGACGGCGCACGATTGATTGCCTGTCATGATTATGCGTTATACCGCTAGTCCTTTGGGTTCGACCAGCAACCCCGCCTATGGAGATAGTCATGGAATCACTCACTCGTAGAACTTTCGTCAAGCTCGGCGCAGGCAGCGCCATTACGCTGGCTGGCGGCTTTTTTCACGCGAATGGCGAATCAGCCGCCCCCGCCGGGCCGCTGCGCATTGCCATTATTTCGGATGTCCACGTCCATAATATTTACGGCAACTACGATTTTGACGGCCTGCCCGATGTGCAGACCGGAAAAAAGCTGACCATTCGCACCCTGAAAGATTCGGTGAATTCGACCCGCATCTTCAATGAGCCCTACTTTGCGCTGCTGGCCGCGCTGGATGAACTGGCAAAACAGCAGGTGAAATACGTCGTGCTGTCCGGCGATTATTCTGATGACGGCCAGCAGCCTACCGTTGAAGGGATTGCCGCCATCCTGACGCAGTATGAACAGCGCCACGGCATGCGCTTCTTCGCCACGCCCGGCAACCACGATGTCAATCGTCCACAGGGTGATGATTCCTGGCAAAGAATGCTCAACGCCGACGGCAGCAGCACCATGCTGAGCAGCAAACCCGGCGTTAAACTCGGCGACGCACAGTCGCTGATTGTCACCGCCAAGATGCAGGCGCTCGGCTATGAACGCGGCCTGCCGCTGATGAAGCCGTTTGGTTTCTTTAAACGCGACGACTTCCTGCACTGGGAAACGCCGTTTGGCGACAGCGATGAACTCAGTAAACGCCAGTATCTCGCGCGCTCACCGGACGGCAGCAAGCAGTGGAATATCGTGGATGCGTCCTATCTGGTGGAGCCGGAAGCGGGACTGTGGCTGCTTTCCATCGATGCCAACGTGTATCAGGTCAAAGACGGCCCGGAGAAACGCGAAGGGATTGAAGGCTATTCCACCAGCAGCAATACCGGCTGGAACGCGCTGCTGACCGAGAAACCGTTCATGCTGCCGTGGGTAAAATCGGTGGTACAGCGGGCAAAAGCGCAGAACAAGAAGCTGCTGGTGTTCTCACACTATCCGCTGGTCGATTTCCTCGACGGCACGGTAGAAGACGAAAAGCAGCTGTTTGGCAGCAACAGTTTCATTAAACGCACGCCGCGGCCAGAGGTCGCCGAACAGGCGCTGGCGGCAGGAATCCGCCTGCACTTCAGCGGCCACCTGCACGTTAACGACACCGGCGTGTATCGAGGTTCACAAGGGACGCTGGTCAATGTTGCCGTGCCATCGCTGGCTGCCTATCCGCCCGCCATGAAGCTGGCGACGCTGCATAATGACCGAGTCGATATCGATACGCTGGTCCTGCGCAACGTACCGCAGTTCAACCACCTGTTCCCGTTTTATCAGAAAGAGTTGGATCGCACTGGTGAACCGCTGGGCGACATTCTGAAAAGCCGCGATTATTATGACTTCCTGCACCATCATCTGGCGCTGCTGGTACGCCAGCGTTTTCTGGTGAAAGACTGGCCGGAAGATTTATCGTCTCTCATCAATACGCTGAACTGTGCCGATCTGCTGTGGATCGCACAGCAACAGGAACCGATCAGCACCAAAACGCTGCCCGACGCCGCCGAGCGTAAACCGAATGCGGTTGCAGGCACAGATGGGTTACAGGATATTTCACTGCTCACGCTGGTGACCGACTGGTACTGCCTGCGCAACGGCAGCGATCTCGCCTGGCAGGATATTCCGTCAGCGCGGGTGAAACAGTACCGCGCCCTGCTGGCGGCCTACACGCCAACGGCCACGCTACCGCCGGACAGCCTGCAATACCGCTTCGGCCTGATGCTGAAAATCCTCGCCGGTTATATTAATGACGAGCCTGCTACTCGCTTTGTGGTTGATATGCAGGGGAATTTCGTCACGGTGTGATGCATCTTGGTTATGTAGCGCTGGAGGTGGTTTCGTGCGCTTCAAACACCGTTCTCTTCATGCTACGTCGTAGCACGCGCCCGACATAGGGGGCTACGCCAGCCCCCTATGAACCCCGGCTTTTGGCGGAAATTATGCCGCTAAAGCGGTACCTTCGGTGCCCATGCCCGCGTTTCGAGCCGCCAGTGACGCGTTCCCTACGCGGCACTGGCTTTCGCGGCATCCATGCCGCTCACTCGGCGTTCATGTTCCCCTCAGCATAATTTTTTACGCCGTGAAAAGAAGAGCCATCGCGATATGAGTTAGCTGGTTTTTTTTCAGCAGTGAAGCGCACGAAATACTGCACACCTGTAGCAATCACACCAAATCCCCCTAATGTCGACTTACATACTTTCTTACCTATTCCCTCTATCATCATCGATAAAAATCGGTATGTTATAATATAACAATTTAAAGTTTTACCGATGATAATGACAAGTTTTTACTCCCTCTCCGCGCTGAAGCGCGTGTTACTGGTTTCCCTGCTGTTAGTACCGTTGTGGCTATTGGTGGGGTGGGCGGTGGTGTTGCCATGATTGCCCTACAGGAACTGGCCTTTGGCTATCGTAATCAACCACCGCTCGCGACGCTCAGCGGGTGCTTTCATCAAGGTTCGCTGACGGCGATTATTGGCGCAAACGGCTGCGGAAAATCCACATTGCTGAAAACGCTGGCGGGTCTGTTGCCGCCGCTTTCTGGTTCGTTCAGTCTCGGTAACGGCTGCAAAGATAATGCTATCGGCTATTTGCCACAGCTCTCCGAATTCGATCGACAGTTCCCTATCAGCGTGCGCGATCTGGTGCTTATGGGGTCGCTGCCTCATCGCGGGTTGCTTAGGAGTATCAACGCCAACTGGCATCGCAAAGCGACTGACGCGCTCGATGCCGTCTCCATGACGGATTTCGCCGATCGGCATATTGGCGTCCTGTCCGGTGGACAATTACAGCGCGTGCTCTTCGCGCGGCTGCTGCTGACACAGGCTCCCATCATTCTGCTGGATGAGCCTTTTACCGGCATCGATAGCCAAACCACGCAGGCGCTTTTACAGACAGTCGAGCAGCTTCACGCCGAAGGCAGAACCATTCTGGCCGTTTTGCACGATCTGGAACTGGTCGGTCAGCACTTCCCCAACATTTTGCATCTCGCCCCGGACGGCCATCGCTGGGGTGAGGCTCAGCCCATATTACATAGCCTGCGCAAGGCCGACAGCGATACGCCAACGCTCAGGATCGTCACGTCATGATGTTATTTCACCTGATCACTTCTCCTTTTGCCGAATTCGGTTTTATGCGCCGTGCGCTGGTCGGCTGTCTGGTCATCACGCTGAGCGCCGCGCCGCTGGGCTGTTTCCTGCTGCTACGGCGTATGAGCCTGATTGGCGATGCGCTGTCACACGCGGTCTTACCCGGCGTCGCCATCGGCTACCTCATCTCCGGGATGTCGCTGCTGGCGATGGGAATCGGCGGCTTTATCGCCGGGCTGGCCGTCGCCATGCTCTCCGGCTTCGTCACCCGCCACACGGAATTAAAAGAGGACGCCAGTTTTGCCGGCTTTTATCTCGGCTCGCTAGCGCTCGGCGTCACGCTGGTGTCCCTGCGCGGCTCCAGCGTCGATCTGCTGCATGTGCTGTTCGGATCGATCCTCGCGGTAGATCGCGCAGCGCTGATCGACATTGCGCTGATCGGATCGACCTCTTTGCTGGTGCTGGCAGTGATCTATCGGGCACTGGTGATTGAATCGTTTGACGTGACCTTCCTGCGCATCAGCTCAGGGCGCTATCGGGCGTTGATCCACGGGCTGTTTCTGTCGCTGGTGGTACTGAATCTGGTCGCGGGATTCCAGCTGTTAGGCACGCTGATGACGGTCGGCATGATGATGCTGCCTGCCGCTAGCGCACGGTTCTGGACGCAGCGCCTGCCCGTGATGCTCGGCATTGCGGTGCTACAAGGGATGCTCGCCAGCCTGATCGGGCTGCTGTGGTCCTACTATGCCGAGCTGCCCGCCGGGCCCGCCATCATTCTGACGATTACGCTGTTTTTCTGTTTCTCGGTCTGCGTTGGTCACAACGGTGGGCTGTTACGCCTGCGTCGGTGACCGATGAATCTTGTTATCTGCAACTGTCTGTGAGGGAAAAATGAAACGTTCACTGTTAGCTATTGCGTTATCCGGCCTGCTGCTTAGCCCACTGGCGATGGCAAAGAACCTTGAGGTTGTCGCCAGCTTTTCCGTGCTGGGCGATATGGTCAGCCATATCGGTGGCGATCGCGTTATCGTCACCGATCTGGTGAAGCACAATGGCGATCCGCATGAGTTTGAGCCTTCTCCGAAAGACAGCAAAACGCTGGCTAAAGCCGATCTGGTTTTCGTTAACGGGCTGGGGCTGGAAGGATGGATCGATCGGCTGGTCACCGCCTCTGGCTACCGTGGCGACGTCATCACGGCCTCAAACGGAATTGAAACCCGCACCATGGTAGAAGACGGCAAAACGGAAACCGATCCGCATGCCTGGAACAGCATGAGCAACGGCGTGGTCTACGCGCACAACATCGTCAACGCGCTGGTGAAAGCCGATCCAACGAATGCCGATTACTATCGCCAGCAGGGTGAAGCCTACATCAAACAGCTACAGGGGCTGGATAGCTACGCGAAGCAAACGTTCGCCACCATTCCGCCAGAAAAACGTAAAGTGCTGACCAGCCATGACGCGTTCGGCTATTTCGGCCAGGCCTACGGCGTGAAGTTCCTGTCGCCAGTAGGCTACTCTACCGAATCGGAAGCCAGCAGCAAAAAAGTGGCCTCGCTGATTAAGCAAATCAAGCAAGAGAAGGTGAAAAGCTACTTCATTGAAAACCAGACCGATGGACGTCTGGTGAAGCAAATCGCCGATGCCAGCGGCGCACAGCCCGGCGGTGAGCTGTACCCGGAAGCCCTGACCGATGCCTCCGGCCCCGCGGCAACCTACACGGCCGCGTTTAAACACAACGTCGATACCCTCGCCGCCAGCATGAAGTAAGCCTCATTCCTGCCAGTGTGACATCGCTGGCAGGAACCCTCTCTGCCGCCCTCTGGAAAAGATTCACTACACTTAACCCATACGCTATTTCCAAGGAGTTCCTATGACATCGCAATCTTTCAATAACAACGGGTTACGTCAGAAACTTCGCGGGCTATGGTTTCTGGAATCCTTCATTGATGTACTGGGTGACGGCAGCGTGGTTGACATGATGGGGAAAGGGGCGACCGGCTATATCCAGTATACCGACGATAACTGGATGACGGTGCAAATCATGGGCAGCGATAGACTTCCCTACGATACGGGCACCATGACAGGTGGCTCAGAGCAACAGCTGATACAGGCCGCCGCCACCTACTTCGCCTACGCAGGCCGTTATGAAACCGATGACGAAGCGCAGACCGTCACGCACTATCTGGATTATTGCCTCATTCCGAACTGGATTGGTTCCAGCCAGCTGCGCTACGCGCAGCTCAGTGAAAACGACACGCGTCTCTGTTTAACAACGGACTCGATGACGTTCAACGGCGTGGTGCATAAACCCGAACTCAACTGGCGGCGGCAGTCGGCCTGACACAAAGCGTCAGGCACAAGGCGTCAGGCACAAACCCGGCTTACACCAGCGTCAGATTGAACGTTTTGCCTTTTAGTTCCGTTTGCGCCTCGGGTGCTAACGCGCTGTCGGTGATGATATCGGTCAGTTCCGACAGTGGCGTCACGCAGAACAGCGAATACGCGCCGTATTTGCTGCTATCGGCCAGCAGTATCCGGCGGCTGGCATTCGCGCCGAGATCTTGTTTTACGCCCGCTTTCTCTTCCGTTGGCGTGGTGACACCTTTATCCAGACTCCACGAGTTGCAGCTGATAAACGCGATATCGGGATAAATACTGCGCAACAGACGACGACCGTGTTCACCAATACAGGACTGGCTGCTGTCATCAATACGCCCACCGATAATCGTCACTTCGATCTGCTTGAACTCAGACAGGAACAGCGCAATTTGCAAATCGGCGGTAATCACGCGCAGCGGCAGATGCGTCAGGTGACGCGCCAGCTCCAGCATGGTCGTTCCCGCATCCAGCACCACCGCGCTGCCCGGTTTTACCAGCGTCGCGGCATAGCGGGCTATCGCCTGCTTCTCTTGAAGGCTACGATGTAGCTTCTCATTCGTGGTCGGCTGGGAAGGAATAAAACGATTGAGCGTCACGCCGCCATGACTGCGGCTAATCACGCCCTGCTCATCCAGTTTGATCAAATCACGACGGATCGTCGCTGGGGAAGCGTCGATCACGGACACCAGTTCATCTACCGTCACCAGATTATGGCTTTTCAGGTAATCCATAATCTGATCAAGACGGCTCTGCCCTTTTACTTTATCCCCGCTCATGCGGAAAGCATCAGTTAATGTAGGATCCACGGCGATATCCATCTTGCTGTCATATACCCGTAATACTTCAAGCTGCTTGTGCGTTGGCTGCGCTCACTCACCCGAATCACTTACCTGAGTAAGCTCATCGGGATTCCTTCGCTTGCCGCCTTCCTGCAACTCGAATTATTTGGGGTATAAAGTTATTTTATGTTGTTGGTTCTTGATTGCAGGATACCAGAAACCTTCTCGAACACGGGAAGGAAGATATCCTGCAATGTGCACTGTAGCTTAAAAAACCGTGCTATCAACCGTGATGGGTTACCGAAAATCAGGCCAGTTGCATGGCGAGCTGGATAGAGATCGCCATACTTTCTGACTTCGCTTTCCCCGTCCAGGCAATATCAAACGCCGTGCCGTGGTCAGCAGAGGTGCGAATAAACGGCAATCCGGCGGTGATATTCACCCCATCATAGAAGCCCAGCAGCTTAAGCGGAATGTGTCCCTGATCGTGATACATCGCCACTACCATGTCGTACTGGCCTTCATACGCCTGTAGATAGACGGTATCCGGCGGGCATGGGCCATAAACATCAATACCTTTGGCCTTCATCGCTTCAACCGATGGCGACACGATGGTGATCTCTTCGTCACCAAACAGACCATTCTCACCCGCATGCGGGTTAACCCCGGCAACGGCGATACGCGGATGAGTAAAACCGACGCGCTTGAGGAAGACATCCGCCATGTCGATCACCGTTTCCACGCGATCGCGGTTCAGCGTATCCAGGAATTTACGCAGCGCGATGTGCGTTGAAACATGGATCACCTTCAACTTATCGGTATACAGCACCATCGCATAGTCGCGGCTGTTGGTCAGCTTCGCCAGCAGTTCGGTGTGGCCCGGATAGAGGTGGCCCGCCGAGTGCAGCGCTTCTTTATTCAGCGGCGCGGTGGCAATCGCATGGACTTCACCCGCCATCGCCAGCTCGGTCGCTTTCTTGATGCAGCGATAAGCCAAATCGCCCGCCTGCGACTGAACAACGCCAGGCTTCAGCGCTTGAGGATCTTCCAGCGGCTCATCAATCATGTTGATGACGCCCGGCGCGAAGACCGCGTCAGCCGGCTTATCAATGATTTTCAGCTCTACGGCTGGCACGATATTCAACGCCAGAATACGTTGCATCGTCTGTACACAGCCCACCACCACAGCGGATGCGCCGGAAAGCTCGCCTTCGGCCAGAGACTTGATAATAATTTCCGGTCCAATCCCTGCCGGATCACCCATCGTTACCGCAATAATTTTACTCACTGACCTTCTCCTCAATAAAACGTAAAACGTCGAGCAAAGTAGTTTCGTTGCCAAAACCCCCCGCTTTAGTCATCACAGGGGTCGTGCCGACAACGCTGTTCAGCAGGTATCCCCAGGGCACACAGGATGCGATTTGCCCCTTAATCTGAAAGCCGGTCGCGCCCAGTGCGGTTGCCACAGCAATCGCAATGTCACCACCGGATAAATACAGTCCGCTCGGCAGACGCCGGTTAGCGCTGTCCGCAGTCAGGCTGTCTAGCGCCTGAACAATATTGCGCGTAAGTTCCCCCAGATAGTGGCTGATCGTTTCGCCAAGCTGCTGTCGGCTAAGCCCAAGCTGCTGGCACCGCGCGTCGATCTCAAAGCGCTGATTTTCGTTATGACAGGTACGAATAATGCAGTGATTGCCGTTCATCAGCGCCTTCACCGCATCCTCACACTGGGATGCCATGACGGCGGATGACTCAGCTGAAAAGAGTGCGTTGATATCGATCTCAACCAGCGTGACATCGCTGCGCAGCCTGACGGCCGCAATCTGTTTTTGAGCGATATCGCTCATCGAGCCGACGACAGCCAGCAGCGGCTTTTCTGTCTTACGCGTAAAATTCTGCGCATTCGCCAGCGCTTCGCTCAGGCCCGCCGAGCCGACCAGCAAGGGGCGAAACGGCAACGTTCTGGCGGCATCAACGATATGTGTCAGATCGTCCTGCACGTCCGTATCAAGAATAATCAGACGTACACCTTCGTCCGCCAACTGCTGCAAACGCTGGGCTAAATGGGCCTGACGGACGTCATCAAGGTGTATTTCCGCCACCGGTAAAGCGGTTTGCTCTGCCAGACGGGCAGCGATAGAAGCAGAGGTGACTGGCGTTTTGGGATCGCTGGCAAATTCCGTGTCGGTAAGCAGACGACCATTCACCCAAACTTCACCTTTGTGGGTCACACGTCCCAGCGTCGGCGACGCCGCAGCAATCAGCGCGACGGGCACGTCTGCCGCAGACAGCGCGGCGGCGATTTCCGCCCCCACATTCCCGCGCAGCGTCGAGTCAATTTTCTTGATAATCCAGCCTTGTCCACCGGCTGCCTGCCAGGCTGCAACCGCTTCAGCGGTGCGTTGAGACGCCACGTCATCACGCGCCGCACGGCTATCGGTGTTGATCACCACCGCATCACCCAGTAAATCTGCATGCAGTTTATTAACGTCAAATACGACGCTAACCCGCGCACCATGCTGCGCCAGACCGACGCCCGCATCATTGGCACCCGTAAAGTCATCAGCGACTACTAATACCTGTTCTGCTGATTGCTGCACGTTTGACATACTTCATCCCCGGTTCATGATTACCTGATAATGATTATATTGAATCACATTTGATTATATGTGAGCAATATCAAATTATTTAAAAGGAATTTCACCTATAAATTATCACCACGATGTGGCAAATGGCGTTTCGGCGTGATGAGAACCACGTCATTTGACTGAAAGTAATCACCATCGCAACCATTATCATCATAGCGATAACGCTCTGGCGAAAGAGAAAAGGCAAGGTAATAAGCATGAACATCAATAGCACTATCCTCAGCGGTTACCGGGTACTTCAGGACATTAGTCACCTGTTGGCAGGGAAACAGCACGTTTTATTTGTCACCGACAAAAACATCGTCGGGCTGCCTGACGTTCAGGCGCTGATCGCACAAGTTAAGCAAGCCGTTCCGCAGGTTCTGTTGGTTGATCATGTTCCTGCCGAACCAAGCCAGCACGATGTTGCGCAGATACTGAGCCAACTTAATCAAATCCAGACCGATCTGGTCATCGGCGTGGGCGGCGGCAGCGTTCTGGACGTCGCCAAACTGCTTTCCGTACTGTGCGCGGGCGATGAAACCGTCACGCTGGATAGCCTGCTGGCAGGAGAGAAACCGACTCGCCGCACGACATCCCTGCTTATCCCGACCACCGCAGGAACCGGCTCAGAAGCCACCCCGAATGCCATTCTGGCGATCCCGGAAAAAGAAACTAAAGTCGGCATTATTACGCCAGTGATGCTGCCGGACTACGTTGCGCTGGTGCCGGAGCTGACCATCAGCATGCCGTCACATATCGCCGCTTCAACCGGTATTGATGCGCTCTGCCACCTGATTGAGTGCTTCACCTCAACGATTGCCAACCCGGTCAGCGACAACTACGCACTGATTGGCCTGAAAAAGCTGTTTGCCAACCTCGAAACCTCCGTGCGCGAGCCGAACAACATGGAAGCCAAGCTGAACATTCTGTGGGCGTCCTATTACGGCGGTGCCGCCATTGCCCACTCCGGTACGCATCTGGTTCACGCCATGTCTTACCCGCTGGGCGGCAAGTACCACATCCCGCACGGCGTAGCGAACGCCATCCTGCTCGCCCCTTGCATGCGTTTCGTGCAGGACGCCGCACAGGAGAAATTCGCACAGGCGTATGACCTGCTGCCGGATGCCGATCTGACGCTCAGTACCGCGGAAAAAGCGCAGGCGCTGGTGACCTACTTCAGCGAATTGGTTAAACGACTCAACCTGCCTAACACCTTACAGCAGCTCGGCGTGGAAAAAGACCACCTGCCGTATCTGGTTGATGCCGCGTTACAGGTTCAGCGCCTGATGAAAAACGTGCCAACACAGGTCAGTGCCGACGACGTCCGTGAGGTTTATCTGACTCTGTTTTAAAGCGCGCGGGTTTAGGTAGAACGGTTTTAACTTTTCATCTTTTTGATTACGTGTCACGAGGAAGAACAATGAGTAAAAATATTACCGGCGTACTAACTGCCATCGTCACGCCGTTTGATAACCAGGGCGAATTTAACCCCGCTGCTATGCGTCTTCAGGTTCAGCGCCAGATGCGCTACGGCAACGGTATTTTTTGTAACGGCACCAACGGTGAGTTTTTCGTGCTGCACACCGATGAGAAAGTCGCCGTCACTGAAACCTGCGTTGATGAAGTTGCCGGAAAAGTGCCGGTTGTCGGCCACATCGGTGAAATCTCCACGCGGGAAACCATCAAGCTCGGCAAGCGCATCGCCGCGCTGGGTGTTGATGCCGTTTCGGTCATCACCCCCTATTTCATCCCACTCAAACAGGAAGAACTGATCGCCCACTACACCGCCGTCGCCGATGCGCTGACTGTGCCGGTGTTTCTCTACAACATTCCTGCACGCACGGGGAATACGCTGGCGCCGGAAACCGTCCGCACGCTGGCGGATCACCCGAACATCATCGGCATTAAAGACAGCGCAGGCAGCTATGAAAGCCTGAGCGGTTATGTGCAAGCGGTGAAAGGTGTACAGGGCTTTAACGTATTGAATGGCCCAGACTCGCTCATTCACCAGGGCTTTGTTGACGGCTGCTCCGCCTGTATTTCCGGGCTGGCTAACGTGGCACCGGAACCGATCAGCCAGATTTGGCACCGCTTCAACGCGGGTGACATCGAAGGCTCCCGTCAGGCACAAGAACAGGTTGCCGAGTTGCGTAAGACACTGTACGCCATCGCGTTCTCACCAGCTGTGGTGAAAAAAGCGCTAGCGATCATGGGCGAAGATGTCGGCGTCAGTCGCTATCCGATCCAGTTTTCCGCACAGGATGAAGACAACATCCGCAACATACTTAGTCAATTCTCGCAGTAACAGAGAAATTTCAATTTCCACTTATAGGCCGAGAAGATATGAACCATTTTAACTTTACTGACACCCTCATAATCGTTGGGATGATTGTGTTTTATATCGCATTCACCTCATGGTTAACCTACAAGCTCCGCAGTAAATCGAACACCGAGTTCATGGAAGGTTCACGCGCGCTACCGGCGTTTATCGTCGGTATCCTGCTGATGACCGAGTTCATCGGTGCCAAATCCACCATCGGTACGGCACAGTCCGCCTTTGAGAACGGCTTTGCCGCATCATGGTCGGTGATTGGCGCCGCCATCGGCTTCCCGCTGTTTGGTATGATTCTGGTGAAGAAGATTTATAACACCGGGAAAATCACCATCTCCGGCGCGATTGCCGAGAAATACGGTACCAGCACCAAGAACATCATTTCGATCATCATGATCTATGCGCTGTTGCTGGTTAACGTAGGCAACTACGTCAGCGGCGCGGCAGCCATCGCCACGGTGTTGAAAGTCTCCCTGCCTGTCGCCGCGCTGATCACTGCTGTCGTCAGTACTTTCTACTACTATTTCGGCGGCTTGAAAGGAACGGCCTACATCACGCTGATCCACAGCGCCGTGAAATACGCAGGCGTCATGATCATTCTGTTCGTCGCGTTGAAAATGACGGGCGGCTTCAAGCCAATGATCGAACAAATGCCGGATTACTACTGGACGTGGGACGGTAAACTCGGTGCTGGCACCATCTTCGCCTGGCTGATCGGGACTATCGGTTCTATCTTCTGTACGCAGTTCGTGATTCAGGCCATTTCGTCAACGAAAGATGCCACCAGCGCTAAACGTGCGACCTGGGTTGCCTTCTTCTTCTGTATGCCGATTGCGCTGGCTATCGCGGTCATCGGTGTTGCGGCGAAGTTTGCCCACCCTGAAATCAACAGCCTGTACGCGATGCCAGTCTTCCTGCAAGACATGAACCCGTGGCTCGCCGGTCTGGTCACCACGTCATTGGTCGCCTCTATCTTCATTAGCGTGAGTATGGTGGCACTGGCTATCGTCTCCCTGTTGATTAAGGACTTCTACGTTCCTTACTGGAAACCGACGCCAGAAAAAGAGATGAAAATGACCCGAATCCTGTCGCTTGTCGTCGGTTTCGCGCCGCTCCTCTTCGTTCTGTTCGTCCCTGAGATCCTGAAGCTGTCATTCTTTACGCGTGCCATTCGCCTGTCGATTTCCGTGGTTGCGGTGATTGCGTTCTACCTGCCGTTTTTCAACAGCGCACGCGGTGCCAACGCCAGCTTGATATCAGCCTGCGTCGTCACCTCTGTTTGGTATATTCTCGGCAACCCGTACGGCATCGATAACATGTATGTCGCGTTGGTTACCCCTGCTATCGTCATGCTGATCGACCGCATGATTCCGAACAAAGCGGCCAAAATCAAAATTTCTCAAACTGAAAATAAATCGGGAGCCTGAGTCATGAGTAGCGAAACCATTACCGTGGAACGTAGCGGAAAAATTCATCACGCAGAAGGCGATGCCGCGCGTCTGGATGCCTACATTCCATCGGAATGCCCGCAGAATCATGCGGCCAACCTGCTCCATCTGCCAAACGGCGATGTGCTGTGCGTCTGGTTTGGTGGTACCCAAGAAGGGATTGCGGATATCTCTATCTACATGTCCCGTCTGGTGAAAGGCAGCGATAGCTGGAGTCAAGCCGTTAAACTGTCTGAGGATTCCACGCGTTCTGAACAGAACCCGGTTCTGTTCCTCGCACCGGACAACGTGCTGTGGCTGCTGTACACCGCGCAGAAATCCGGTAATCAGGACACCGCGATTGTGCGCTACCGTCAGTCTACGGATTTTGGTGCCACCTGGGGCGAGATCGGCACGCTGCTCGATCAGCCGGGCACTTTCATCCGCCAGCCTATCACCGTACTGAAAAACGGCGACTGGCTGCTGCCGGTGTTCTACTGCCGCGTTCAGCCGGGTGAGAAATGGGTCGGCAACGATGATGACAGCGCCGTAAAAATTTCCAGCGATCAGGGGAAAACCTGGCAGGAATACCCAGTGCCAAACAGTACGGGCTGCGTGCATATGAACATCACCCCGTTACACGACGGCACGCTGCTGGCGCTGTACCGCAGCCGCTGGGCGGATTTCATCTACCAAAGCCGTTCAACAGATGGCGGTAAAACCTGGTCAGATCCCGTACCGACCGATTTGCCGAACAACAACTCGTCCATTCAGGTGACGACGCTGGAGAATGGCCATCTGGCGCTGGTGTTCAACCACATGAGCGCCGCCGATGCCACCGAACGCCGTCTGTCGCTGTACGATGAAATCGAGGATGAAGAAGACAAAGCCAATAATGCCAAAATGCCGGAAGTGCAAGCCGGTGGTCGTAGCGCCTTCTGGGGTGCTCCACGCGCGCCGATGACGCTCGCCATTTCGGAAGACGGCGGCAAGAGCTGGCCGTGGCAGCGCAATATCGAAGTGGGCGACGGTTACTGCATGACCAATAACTCCACGGAAAAACTGAACCGCGAGTTCTCTTACCCCAGCGTCAAGCAGGCGCAGGACGGTAAGCTCCACGTAGCGTTCACCTACTTCCGTCAGGCGATCAAGCACGTCGTGGTGAGTGAGGAGTGGGTCAAAGCGAACTAAACCACGCAGCTTTTTCTCTTTGTCAGCGGGGGGCGCTCCCCCGCAATACCCTAAATAATTCGAGTTTCAGGAAGGCGGCAAGTGAGGGAATCCCGATGAGCTTACTCAAGTAAGTGATTCGGGTGACTGAATGAAGCCAACGCACATGCAACTTGAAGTATGACGGGTATATCTTCAGGACACTATTATGATTGCAGGAAACCTAAACGCCCTCAAACTCGCCACGCTGCCCGATGCGCTGTGGGCTATTCTGTCCGCACCGGGCATGTCGTTAGCTGAACTGAACGCGCTGCCCGAAGGCCGTTACCAGCCGGAAGGGGCCGACTGGTTCTACAACATCGGCACCGTGAACACCGCGCCGCGCGCCACACGACATACCGAATTTCACAGCAACTACCTCGATATTCAACTGATTCTGGAAGGCGAGGAGATTATCGGTTACGGTCTGAATGATGTGCACGGCCAGCCCGCAACTGAACGTAAGCCGGATCTCTATATTCTAGATAACCCACAGGTGCCGCATCAGATCCACCTGCGGGCAGGCGACTTCGTCACCTTCTATCCGGGCGAAGCTCATCAGGCGCTGTGTGCGATTAACGACAGCCCTGCTCCGGTCAAAAAAGTCGTGTTTAAAATCCCCGTTACGTTGTTGTAATTAAAATGGTTGCATCAGAACGGTTGCATCAAAGCCGTTAAGTCCGCATTAAGGAGACACATCTCATGTCAGCGACAGCCCCTAAACACGCCCTGATTACCGGTAGCAGCTCAGGGATCGGTGCCGCCATCACTCAAAAATTACTGGCGGAAGGCTGGCGGGTAACCGGCCTGTCACGCAAGCCGGGTGACTATTCACATCCACACTTTACCCACCGCGCGGTGGATATCATGGATACGCCCGCGCTGACGGCCATTCTGGACGAGATTACGCAGGTTGATGCCGTCATCCATGCCGCTGGCATCATGAAAGCAGCCCCGCTCGGTCAGCTTTCGCTGGAAGACGGTGAAATGCTATGGCGATTGCATATCAATGCGGCGCAGGTGCTTGCTGACCGTCTGGTCGATAAACTGCCGCAGGGTGGCCGAATTGTGCTGCTGGGCAGCCGCACGTCGAGCGGTTCCGCGGGACGCAGCCAGTACGTCACCACCAAATCCGCGATGATCGGCATGGCAAGAAGCTGGGCGGCGGAACTGGCTCCGCGCGGCATTACGGTAAACATCGTCGCGCCAGGCGCAACAGAAACGCCGATGCTGACGATGCCGGGTCGCCAGAGTTCTCCACCGAAGCTGCCGCCGATTGGGCGCTTCATCCAGCCACAGGAAGTGGCCGATCTGGTGGGCTATCTGCTCTCCCCGTCTGCCGCAGCCATTACCGGCCAGCAGTTGGTGATGTGCGGCGGTGCATCGCTGTAAGCCATCACGATTTCCATAACGACATAACGACATAACTACAGGCCAATATTCTTAAACGGAGATTGGCCTGAATTATTTCTCCGCTTCTTGTCCCCATGTCACTCGCCTATTGTAGAGAGATATTATTCCCTTTCATTACTATGAACACATCCATTCGAAATAATTAACAAAAGAATAATAAAAACACACCATCCAATAAAATAGAATGGGTTGATCTCAATCAATTTATTAACACCATTATTAACCACCATTATATAAATAGCATCTACACTATCTTTAACGTATAAAAACAGAAAATGTAAAAGATTCGCCAACTACTAATAATTTACCCAACTTGACTGGCGAGATAAAATAATAAAATCAAACAATTTATAAATAAAACAAATACATAAAAAATCAAATAACCAAAAAAACAGCACCACCATGAATAGTCATTAAGACATTCAGGGCGCTATTTTCTGCCTATTACACCATTCAGACATGAAATATTTAACTCACCCTATCGCTCTTGATTTAATCGGACAAATAACAACAGGATATTTTCGTATGGATAATGACATGTTAGCACCAGAAAAAAATCATTTCCCGTTTAATAACAGCCTATTAAATAATGAAAAAATGATTACGCCGAGTGGCATAAAAAAATCATCTGGCATAGCAGAACAAGAAACCCTTACGCCACGCATGCAGCGTCTTCGCGCCCGCTATTTAGAGGCACGTCCCAGTATTTCTATTTATCGCGCACTGGCCTTCACCGAAGTGGCAAAGCACAATCCTGGCCTGCCGCCTATTCTGTTACGGGCCAAATCCTTTCGTAAAGCCTGCGAAACGGCACCGATACTGATTCAGGATGAGGAACTGATCGTAGGCCATCCCTGCGGTAAACCGCGTGCGGGGGCGTTCTCTCCCGATATTGCCTGGCGCTGGGTACGTGACGAACTGGACACCATGAGCACCCGCCCTCAGGATCCTTTTCAAATTTCAGAAGAAGACAAAAAAACCATCCGTGACGAGATAGTCCCGTTTTGGCAAGGTCGCTCGTTGGATGAAATTTGCGAGACGCAATACCGTGAAGCGGGCGTCTGGGCATTCAGTGGAGAAACCTTCGTCAGCGATCTTTCTTACCATCAGATCAACGGCGGCGGCGACACTTGCCCCGGCTACGATGTGCTGCTGTTCACCAAAGGTATGGAAGGCATCAAAACCGACGCACAGGCAAATCTGGCTCAGCTTGATAGGAGAGAACCGGAGGATATCGATCGTATCTATTTTTATAAGGCCGCAATTGAAACCTGCGACGGCGTCATGGCCTATGCGCGCCGCATCGCGGCACGCGCACGCGAACTGGCGGCACAGGAAGGTGACGCTTCACGGCGAGCTGAACTTCTGGCCGTTGCAGAAGTAAACGAGAACGTGCCAGCTCATCCCCCCAAAACGTTGCAGGAAGCGCTGCAAAGCATCTGGACGCTGGAGTCGCTGTTTGAAGTGGAAGAGAACCAGACAGGGATTTCACTGGGGCGTGTCGATCAATACTGCTACCCGATGTATGAGGCCGACATTCAATCCGGTCGCCTGACGCGCGAACAGGCACTGGAAATGATGCAGATGTTCATTCTGAAATGTGCGGAGCTGATGTGGATGTCCAGCGAAAGCGGTGCGAAATATTTCGCAGGCTATCAACCGTTCATCAACCTGACGGTCGGCGGGCAGAAGCGTAGCGGAGGCGATGCTTGTAACGACCTGACTTACCTGATCATGGATGCAGTGCGCTTCGTGAAGGTGTATCAACCGTCACTGGCCTGCCGTATTCATAACCAATCTCCTCAGGCGTATCTGGAAAAAATTGTCGACGTCGTTAAATCAGGGATGGGCTTTCCAGCCTGCCACTTCGATGATTCCCATATCAAGATGATGCTGCGCAAAGGCTTCGATTTTGAAGATGCGCGCGACTACTGCCTGATGGGCTGCGTTGAACCGCAAAAATCAGGCCGCATTTATCAGTGGACCTCCACGGGCTACACCCAGTGGCCCATCGCTATTGAGTTTGTCTTAAACCGCGGCCGTATGATCCTGTTTGATCGCGTTCAGGGACTGGACACTGGCGAATTGAGTACGCTGGATACCTTCGAGGCTTTTGATCGCGCAGTGAAAACGCAGATTGCGCACATTATCCGCCTGTCCGCGATTGGCACGGTGATCAGCCAGCGCGTGCATCGTGATGTGGCGCCTAAACCGCTGATGTCCCTGCTGGTCGAAGGCTGTATGGAAAAAGGGCGGGATGTCGCTGCCGGTGGCGCCCTCGTCAATCACGGGCCGGGGCTCATTTTCTCAGGACTGGCGACTTACGTTGATTCTATGGCAGCCATTCGCAAGCTCGTTTATGAAGACCGTCAATACACCTTGGAACAGCTACGTGATGGCCTGTTGGCGAATTTTTCAGGCCATGACGAACTCAGAAGAGACTGCCTGAATGCCCCGAAATATGGCAATGATGATAACGCAGTCGATCAGCTCGCGCGGGATCTCACGGAATGGACGGAAAAAGCGTGCCGTCAGTACAAGATGCTCTACTCCACGTTTAGCCACGGCACATTGTCGATCTCAAACAACACGCCAATTGGTGAACTGACGGCAGCCAGCGCTAACGGCCGACTGGCGTGGATGCCGCTTTCCGATGGTATCAGCCCGACACAAGGGGCGGATACCCAAGGCCCAACTGCCGCTATCAAATCCGTCAGCAAGTTGAACGTCGAAAGCATGAATATCGGCATGGTGCATAACTTCAAATTCCTTAAAGGCATGCTGGATACCCCAGAAGGCCGTAATGGATTGATCGCTCTGCTGAGAACGTCGTCCATTCTGGGTAATGGGCAAATGCAGTTCAGCTACGTTGACGATGAAATATTGAGAAAAGCCCAACAAACACCGGAGCAATACCGTGATTTGATCGTGCGCGTCGCAGGTTATAGCGCCTATTTCGTTGAATTATGCAAGGAAGTCCAGAATGAGATCATCAGTCGCACCATGATCGATAAGTTCTGATCGACAAGCTCTGATCGCCACAGGGCCTAAAGACATCCACAGAATATTGTCGAGCAAGGAAGCTTACGGTGACAGAAGGAGGCATAACAATGAAACCTGCGCAGAAAACCACAGGGCGAATATTCAATATTCAGAAATATTCGATCTACGACGGAGACGGCGTCCGCACGCTGATCTTTATGAAAGGCTGCAATATCCGTTGTCCCTGGTGCGCGAATCCAGAAGGGATCAGCAGCGCCTATCAAATCATGATTTCTCAGGATAAATGCGTAGACTGCGGCAAATGTGCGGACGTTTGCCCGACAGGCATTCACAGCATGCGGGCAGACAGCAAGGGTCAATGGCACCATCATCTCGATCGCACAGCGGACTGCATGGGCTGCCGGAAGTGTGAAACAGCATGCCCGTCAGGTGCGCTGGACGTCATGGGAAAAGAGATGACGGTTGCGGAGCTGATGGAAATTATCATGCAGGATCATCCTTTTTATATGTCCTCTGGTGGTGGCGTCACGCTTAGCGGCGGGGAAATGAGCCTACAAACGAGTTTCGCTGTCGAACTGCTCACCGCCTGCAAGCGCATGATGATTCACACCGCAGTAGAAACACAGGGCACGACCCTAAAATCCCACTACAGCAGATTAGCCGCCGTAACGGATTTATTCCTTTTTGACATCAAGCACATTGATACCCAGCAGCACAAGACACTGTTTGGCATCGGGAATGAAAACATACGGCGTAATCTGGAACATCTGGTCGGACTGGGAGCCGATATCGTCATTCGTATGCCACTCGTTCGCGGCTATAACGATTCGTACGATGCGGTGACCAACGCCATTCACTATGTTCAGACGCTGGCACAGCGCGGCAGTATACGGCGCATCGACGTGCTGCCCTACCACCAGTTAGGCCGTAAAAAGTACGAAAGGTTGGGCATGATTTACCCAATAAAAGAGGATCCCAGTTACAACGAAGAAGAGTTAAATCGTTTGGAGATTTTCTTTAACGAATTTGATTTTGATATTCGTCTGGTTCGTCATTAAAGAGAAAACCGGATCGCGTATTCTTAATATAAGTCAGGAGCAATATATGTCAATTAGAAAGCAATCATGGCTTTGGATGTTATTAGTTATCCTGTCAGAAACGTCAGCCACATCCACGCTAAAAATGTTTGATGATAGTCAGGGGATAACAAAAATAGCGTTATTGGGGGTTATTATTCTGCTGTACTGCGTCTGCTATTATTCGCTGTCAAAAGCCGTAAAACATCTTCCAGTGGGGTTAGCCTATGCAACCTGGTCCGGTACAGGTATTTTATTAGTTTCTACGCTCAGTATTATTTTTTACGACCAACGTCCTGATATTCCTGCCATCATTGGTATGAGCGTGATTGCCACTGGCATAGCAATCATGAATCTTTTCTCTAAAATGGGCGCTGATGAACAGCCCGAAATACTAACTGACAGCGATAAAAACCCGCCATTGAACACAAAAATCATTCATTAAAAATAAGGATGACCATCATGTTAAACGGATTTCTCTGGCTGGCACTTTCCATTGGTTCAGAAATTACCGGCACATCGATGATAAAGAAAACCGATGGATTCAAAAAACGCGCCCCCTCCATTGTCGTGATTCTGGCTTACTGCCTTTGTTACTTCTCGTTAACGCGTGCAATGGGCTATTTACCCGTAGGGGTTGCCTATTCCCTATGGTGCGGTTTTGGCATCGTCGGCGTGACGTTTATTTCGATGCTGCTTTATAAACAAAAACCCGATCTCCCGGCCCTATTCTCTATGGCATTAATTATCAGCGGGGGAATTATCATGAATATGTATTCGAGTATGTAAAAGGTATTGATTTCATTACGTTCCATCATGAGCACTTATCGTCCCGCCCAGCACTATGGTATCTACATCACGGGGCCATTCAGGCCCCACTACACTCGTCCACCGTTATCGGCAGGTAGCATAACATTTAATAAAAATATGAAAATAAAAATTCAAAAATAAAAAATAAAACCCTCCATCCTTATGAAATCATTCATTAATAAAAACCAAACCCAATTAAATTAATAATATGCACCCTACTTAATAGCGACGAATGATTATTTACCCCTTGAACAAAACAAAGTCACAACTATACTGAAAAACTCTTGTAATTGAGAAACCCCATATATTTATTTAATACTATATCCAATACTCTATCGGATGGTGAGCATGTCTTGTAATGATAAATTTAATAAAATCATAGAAATGAAATTATTTGATCCAAGAGTAAGGCATCATATTTCATCACGTGATTATATGGAGTTAACGGTAAAAAGAATGCGGGTTATTTTTCAAGAAGGACTGATTAATAACGAAATGTGGTTGGGGCAAGAAAACCAAGCGCAGTTTGATGAGCTCTGTAAAAATGTCGCTTTATTTGGCACGTTAGATTTATCATTAGGCATATCCCTTGCGGCACACCTCATTGCAGGAAATGTAATATTTACGCAATCCAGCCCCAGTCAGATAAGACAGTATCGAGATGAGGTAATTAACTTAGATCGTATCTATTCTTTTTGCTGCACAGAAATAGCCTGTGGTACTAATTTACGCAATATAAAAACGACCGTCACTTACGATCATCTACAGCACAGACTGATACTCGATTCCCCAACCCCTGATTCTGCGAAATTCTGGATAGGAAATGCACTTTATTCCGCTACCGTCGGCATGGTATTGGCGAGACTGATCGTTAACGATCGTGATGAAGGCATTCATTGGTTTCGAGTACCACTGAGAGATAAAGAAGGTGAGAGTTTACTTACCGGTATCAGTGCTATTTCTTGCGACCCCAAAGGCGGTGTGGAAGGATATCAAATCTCCGGCCTTCGCTTTAATCAGGTCAGTTTGCCCCTTGAGGCGATGATGCAGCGTCATTCTGAAATTACTTCCGATGGCGTATTTTATAGTCAGGCGTCAAAATCCCAACGTTTCGCATCGCTGTTTGAAACCTTTTTGCAGGAACGCATTTTTCCATTGAGCAGCGGTAGCCTGTCTGCAGCAGCCGCACTTTATATTACCTATAAATTTTCTGAACACCGAGTCACATCATTAAAGCCAACATATCAAACCTTAATTATGGAACCATTATTTTGTCAACGATTATACCCCGAGTTACTCAAGGCATTCTCTCTGCACATTTTGAATAATGTTATCATTGAGCAATTCAAAATAAATTGGGAAGATAAAAGCACGCATAAACAATTGCAGATTTTAGTCGCAGTCGGAAAATATTTAGGGTCATCACTCGGGTTGGAAATCCTACGCAAATGCCGGGCGATGTGCGGGGCTCAGGGTCTACATCACTACAACCAAATTATGTCCATGCAGATTGACTATGAGGCTAATATTACCTTTGCCGGTGATAACTCCGTCATGTCTTATCAGATTGCCAAGTATATGATTGGATTAAATAGATTTAAAAATCATGATATTAAACCAGAAAACATCGCACAAGAAATAGAAAAGAAAGTTGTCACTGCCTGCAATCAGCGCCGATTCACCCATGCAGAAGCACAGGCTCTTACCTATACCTACGCACTAGACCTTATTATTCAAAACATCCAAAAAACAGGCATTTTAGATAGTGATATGCTACAAGATCTCAGCAATAGCTTTACACCGTATATGTCAGACACCCTATCTTTCAATGTCATTAACCCGACGATAGAAAAGATAAATTATTTGATGAAGATACTTACTCCACCAATTGAGTTAATTACCGCACCAATCATTACCCCTAATTACACAGAAGAGTTTACTTCAGAACTTTACGCGATGTCATAAATAGTCAATTAACATTTCACCTGCCTCCCGGAGAAATACATCATGAATGTACCTATATCTAATCTGATAGATAGAGATGATAGCGCAAAGTCAAAACAAATCAGAAAAGTCATTATTGAGCATGGTAAGGAACTGCGAAATAAATATCCTATTCTAAATCATCAGGATCTATTAGGATTTAGTGCCTTAACTGCAATCACAGTCGTGATGGTGCTCAGTTCCTTATTCTATTTTTATGGCTATCTTCCCTGGTGGGCTTGCCTGATAGTCAATACGCTATGTATTTCTGTTGCACATGAAATTGAACATGACCTAATCCACAATTTATATTTCAGAAAAAATCGTTTTATACACCATATGATGATGACCATAGTCTGGCTAATGCGTCCCAGCACAGCCAGTCCATGGATGAGGCGTGACGTACATCTACTGCACCATCAGGTATCAGGATCTGAACATGATGTAGAAGAGAAGTTTTTAGGTAATGGTAGAAAGTGGGGGCTTCTGCGAATTTTAATGCTCAGTGATTTAGTTGTCGCCGCCGTTGTTATGATGAATAATGCTAAAACGCCTTTGGAGAAAAAGAAACTGCTTTCATTCTCCGTCAAAGCGTTTTTCCCCTTTGCCGTAATCTACTCGGTAATATGGTATTCTTTTTTAATTTTTCACGGCATAAACCTTTATTTTATATTAACAGAAAACCCAGTAATCTGGTCTGAAACCATGATGAGCACCATTCACTTTATTAATATCTCCGTGGTAATCATTGTTGGCCCAAATATGCTATGGTCATTCTGCTTACATTTTATCTCGTCAAATCTGCATTACCATGGTGACAATGAAAGCGGAAATGTCATTCAGGAAACACAGGTTCTTAACCCCTGGTGGCTCTATCCCATTAATTTCTTCTGTTTTAACTTTGGCAGCACACATGCAATACATCATTTTGTCGTGAATGAACCCTTTTATATAAGGCAGCTATCAACCCCCGTGGCGCATAAAGTCATGAGGGATATGGGCGTTCGGTTTAATGATTTCGGTTCTTTCAGTCGCGCAAACCGCTGGAGCAAGAATCAATAATGAAGAAAGGCGGCACTTTCTGAAGCGTGGCATAGGATAGTGGCTGCCAACCATCGCAATATATCAACGGCCGAAATCTCTGTTTTGGCCGTTGATACTCAGTGCGAGTCTCTTTTCAGGAAAAACACGATCATTTTGCCCAATAGCGATGCAACGTGCAGCATAACACGCCTCTCCGGCTAGCTGCTGGCACGCGGTTCAAAGATAAACTTCACCTTTTCCTGTACGGGGGGATGCTCGTCGTTGTCCATCATCGCGAGCACCAGACGCCCAACCTCCGCACCCAGCTTTTCATAATCAAGCCGCATAGCGGTCAGCGCCGGGAACGTGTGTTCACATTGTTCAGAGCCATCCAGACAGGCAATCGCCAGATCGTAAGGGACTTTCATCAGGCGGCGCTGGCATTCAAAGAGTGCACCCAGCGCAATCTCCTCATGGCTACAGATAATCGCATCCAGCTCCGGCTGGTTTTGTAGCAGTTCCGTCATGGCATAGCGGCCAAACTGCAGGCTGGGGGCTTCTGGGATCGTAATTTTCAAATCCGCATTGTGATAGTGCGCCAGCATGGCTTTATTCCAGCCATTCAGCTGCTGTTTTTGCAAACGGTTATCCGTATGAGCGCCGATATAAGCCACATGACGATACCCCTTTTCCAGCAACGACATCGTCAGTTGCTCTGCCGCTTCGGCAAGGGCAATATCAATATTGATGTTCGCACTCAGCGCGTCAGCACCGGAAACGTTCACCGTAATGACGTTACTAGCCTGGATAATGTCTCGGGTTCGCTGTGAGAGTTGCGCGCTGAATAGCACCAGTGCCGCTGGCCGCTGCTGCAGGAGTTTTTCGACCATTCCCGCTTCGGTATGCTGGCGATATTCATGGCAGCCCATGATTAACGGAACGTTATGTTTGCCCACCGCCTGTTGCAGCGCCTGCACAAAACGCACGCTGGCGCGGTCTTGCTGAAAAGGATAAAGCACAGCGATAGCGGGTTGATAGGCTGATGCCAGCGCGCCTGCGGCCTGATTCGGTACATAGCCCAGCGTTTTTATCGCGTCATTGATTTTCTTCTGTGTGGCATCGGAGACCAGCCCTGGCTCCCGCAACGCGCGGGACACCGTCATCGCGCCGACACCAGCATGGCTCGCAATGTCCTGTAGCGTCACGCGACTCGTACTCTCGGTGAGCTGGCTGGCCTCTTGATTGGGTTCATAGCCTAATGCTCTGGCGGCCAGTTCCACTTTGCTGCGTAACTTTTCAGAGACCAGATCGGGTTTGCGCATCACGCGCGATACCGTCATCGTCCCTACGCCCGCGTAGTCGGCGACATCCTGTAGCGTAACCTTACCGGTACTGCGACGCTTACGCATGCTCACTTCCTCTCCATTCGTCATTTTCTCATCGCACGGTCGCGATAACAGCCTGTTACGTCATTGCCTTCAGGCTAGCGTGAAGGGCGAACACCCCGATTTCCCGACTCATTCACGCCGTGTTATCGCCGTTCATAGTGTGCCTGTGACGACACGGGGGAACAAATAATGGCCCCGCTTGTGCTAAGCAGGTCACAGTTAATGATAGCCATATCAGTTAGCGCTATCTTTTTAGATGTTAATCACATTATTTTCGAAGCTGGCACACTATCCTGCGTTCAGAATGATACAGAGGTGACTCTAATGCTTAACACTTTACTAACACCAGACGTTGTTCAGATTTTACCTGCCTGTGATGACTGGCGTCACGCTATCGCCTTGTCCTGTAAGCCTTTACTGGATAACGGTTCGATTGAACCCACCTATGTTGAGGCGATCTACCGCTCTCATGAGGCCATCGGTCCTTACTACGTCGTCGGCCCGGGAATTGCCATGCCGCATGCGCGCCCGGAAGACGGCGTGAACCAACTCGCCGTCAGCCTGACGCTGATTCGCGACGGCGTGGTTTTCCATTCCGAAGGCAACGATCCCGTACATTTATTGATTGTTCTGGCCGCCACGGACAGCAATAGCCATATCGATATTATTTCACAGCTCGCTCAGTTGTTCGACACGCCTGATGACGTCGCCGCGTTAATTAACGCGACGGAAGTCGAACAGGTGCTTTCCGTTATTTCTCGTTATTAATTGCCACCAGAGGACACACATTATGAAAATTACAGTCGTATGCGGTAACGGCCTGGGTACCAGCCTGATGATGGAAATGAGCATTAAAAACATCGTTAAAGAACTCGGCGTAGTTGCTGACGTGGATCACGTGGATTTAGGTTCGGCGAAAGGCACGGACAGCGACATCTTTGTCGGTACAAAGGATATTGCCGATCAGCTCGTCGCACAGGCAGTGGCGGGGAAAATCGTGTCCCTGAATAACATGATCGATAAAGTGGCGATGAAAGAGCGCCTGTCGGTCGCCCTGACAGAACTTGGCGCATTATAAGCGAGGGATTAAAAATGGAATTCTTCCGTTTTTTAATGAGTGATGTGCTGTCTGAGCCGTCCATATTGGTCGGTTTGATTGCGCTTATCGGCCTGATTGCACAGAAAAAACCGGCTACGGAATGCATCAAGGGCACGGTGAAAACCGTCATGGGCTTCCTGATCCTCGGTGCAGGCGCGAGCCTGATCGTGTCCTCGCTGGGAGATTTCGCCCAGATTTTCCACCATGCGTTTGGTATCGCCGGTGTCGTACCGAACAATGAAGCCATTGTCGCGGTAGCACAGAAGAACTTCGGCACCGAGATGGCAATGATCATGTTCTTTGCGATGGTCATTAATATCGCGATCGCCCGCTTTACGCCGTGGAAATACATTTTCCTGACTGGCCACCACACGCTGTTTATGTCGATGATGGTTGCCGTGATTCTGGCGACCGCAGGCATGAAAGGCGTGCTGCTGATTACCGTTGGGTCGCTGGTCGTTGGGGTATCAATGGTGCTGTTCCCTGCCATTATTCACCCGTATATGAAGAAAGTCACAGGCTCGGATGACGTCGCCTTTGGTCACTTCTCGGCGATATCACAGCTGCTGTCGGCATTTATCGGCAGCAAGTTTGGTAATAAAGAGAAATCAACAGAGGACATGGAAGTACCGAAGAGCCTGCTGTTCCTCCGTGATACGCCGGTTGCCATCGCCTTTACCATGTTTTTCATCTTCATTTTCACCTGTCTGTTTGCCGGTCCGGAAGCGGTGAAAACGATGAACGCCGGTGGGAAAAACTGGTTCATGTTTTCGCTGATCCAATCCATTACCTTTGCCGCTGGCGTATACATCGTGCTGCAAGGCGTGCGGATGGTGATTGCGGAAATCGTGCCTGCGTTTAAAGGCATTTCTGACAAACTGGTTCCCAACGCTAAACCGGCATTAGATTGCCCCGTTGTCTTCCCGTATGCCCCGAATGCCGTTCTGGTCGGCTTCCTGAGCAGCTTTGCGGCTGGGGTGATCGGTATGGTCCTGCTCTACCTGATGGGATTAACGGTGATCATTCCTGGCGTAGTGCCGCACTTCTTCGTCGGCGCAGCGGCTGGTGTGTTCGGTAACGCCACCGGCGGACGTCGCGGTGCGATTCTAGGCTCTTTTGCCAACGGACTGCTGATTACCTTCCTGCCTGTTTTCCTGCTGCCAGTGCTGGGCAGTATCGGACTGGCGAACACCACGTTCAGCGATTCCGATTTCGGCGCAGTGGGGATTCTGCTGGGCATTATCGTGCGCTAAGTCCGCATGATGAATGTCATCCGACAGACCGGTTTTAGTTAACGGGGGAAATGATGGAATTCTATTTAGATACGGCGGATGTCGCCGCAGTAGAACGACTTGCTGGCGTGTTGCCGATTAAAGGCGTGACCACCAATCCAAGCATTGTCGCACGCGGAAAATCCGATATTTACAGCGTGCTGCGGGACATGCAGGCCGTTATCGGCACGGAAGGACAGCTGTTTGCTCAGGTGATGTCGCGCGATCCTGATGTGATGGTGGAAGAGGCATTGAAGCTCAGAGATGTAATTCCTTCTCTGGTTGTCAAAGTGCCGGTGACGCATGCGGGTTTGAGCGCTATCAGGCTGTTGACGGCGTTGGATATACCCACCCTCGGCACCGCCGTATACGGTGCGGGACAAGGGTTTTATGCCGCGCTGGCTGGTGCTCGCTATATTGCGCCTTACGTCAACCGCATTGATGCGCAGGGTGGCGATGGGATTGCGCTCGTGAAAGAGTTGCAAACCCTGATTAACCTGCACAGCCCGCAGACTCAGGTACTGGCAGCCAGCTTTCGCACGCCGCGTCAGGTGCTGGACTGCCTGCTGGCGGGGTGCCGGGCGATTACCGTCGACCCTGCCGTGGCAGAACTGTTCCTGCAAGATCCCGCGGTTGAAGATGCGCTTAACCGGTTCGATCATGACTGGCAAGCACGCTTTGGTCATGCCGATCTTGGTTGATTGATGGAAAACACCACTCGCTCGCCGGGTGGTGTTTTACACGGTTTGTAAACCCACCTCTGCCCCCTTCTCGCGGATTCAAAGGCGAGCGCTGAATCACCCATTTCCCCCACACCAGACCTCATGCGAACACGCGGTATCTCACCGTAGCCACAGCTCTGTTCTCCCATAAGATAATTGATTGGACAAAATTTGCACATTAAGAAAGAGGTGATTATATTTATCACTTAGTAGTTTTTTTGGTGATAATAACAATAATCAATAGTTACAATATTAAACTACTTGTCTTATAAGTTTAAATTAAGGTTTAAATGGCGCATTGCTGAGGCTCTGTATTCTGGCAGAAATACGGCTCTTATTTGAAATGCGGCTTTTACCCTTTGCCGACAGCGATAGTGGCAATACTTTTCTCCTATGGTTGATTCAAAATACGTATGTATCTTCCTACCCTAAATAATTCGAGTTTCAGGAAGGCGGCAAGAGAGGGAATCCCGATGAGCTTACTCAGGTAAGTGATTCGGGTGACTGAACGTAGCCAACGCACATGCAACTTGAAGTATGACGGGTATATTACATTCAGGAGTCCAGCATGTTACTCAAAACATTTTTATTAGGCACAATTTTAGGAATAACCTCATTTACGGCTTTCGCCGCCAATCCTGTCGATGGAAAGACACTTAACGTTGCGGTTTCTCCAGCGTCACCCCCGATGCTATTTAAATCCGCTGACGGGAAATTAGAAGGGATCGATCTTGAACTCTTCTCTTCTTATTGCAAAGAAAGAAACTGCAAACTGAAAATAACGGAATATTCCTGGGATGGCATGCTGGGTGCCGTGGCAAGTGGTCAGGCTGATGTGGCGTTTTCAGGGATATCAATCACAGATAAACGCAAGAAAGTCATGGACTTCTCTACTCCTTATTATGTGAATTCGTTTCATCTGGTCAGTTTAAATAATCGCGACATCGATTTGAGCGATCTACATAATTTAAAAAAATACACCGTAGGGTTTCCCAGAGGTATGGCTTACGCCGATTTGATAAAAACCGATCTGGAACCCAAAGGATATTACTCGCTCAGCACAGTAAAACTTTACCCCTCTTATAATGAAACCATTGCCGACTTGAAAAATGGCAACTTAGATCTCGCCTTCATAGAAGACCCGGTTTACTTTAACTACAAGAACAAGCAAAAAGCCCCGATTGAAAGCCGCTATGTTTTCAAAGGCGTTGACCACCTTGGGTTTGCCTTTAAGAAAGGTTCCCCAGTGCGCGATGACTTTAATACCTGGCTGAATGAACAGGGTGAAGCAAAAATATCGGGCATCGTAGATAAGTGGATGAAATAAAAAACGATGTCATCGCAAGACATGATAAACATCTATTATTTCTTGTTTGAAGGTGTCAAGTACACGCTCATCGTTACATTGACGTGTTTTGCATCAGCCTTGGTTATTGGATTAACCGTCGCCGTGTTACGGCGACTGGTTTTTCCCTCGGTGAAGAACATACTGGATATTCTGGTCTTCATTTTTCGTGGTATTCCCGTTTTAATCGCCGTTTTCCTCGTTTATTTCGGCCTTCCGGCAATAGGCCTGAGCATTCCCCCCCTGCTTGCCATGAACATTAGCATTGGATTAATCAGCGGGAGTTATCTTGCGGAAGTGTTCCGTGGTGCGCTTCAATTGGTCGATCCATCAGAGATTACCGCCGCCAAGACCGCAGGTTTAGGGAAATTACAAATTATAAGATACATCGAGCTACCGCAAATGCTCCGCTTTTCTGTTCCTGGGGTAGCCAACGAATTCTCATCGGTATTAAAAGCCACACCTTTTGCCTACACCGTTGGCATACCGGAAATCACCAAGCAGGCCATGTCCCTGACAGCGGTCACGATGAACGGTCTGGTCATTTATACGCTGGCGGCAATCCTTTATTTTCTCATTTACAAATTATCTATTATTGCCGTAAGGCGGCTTGAAATGAGATTTCAGGTAACGGGCGATAGCTTGAAAAATCAGGGTGACAATAGATGACGTTAATAGAATTACGCGAGGTCAGTAAAACACTCGGTAGCAAAAAGGTACTGGATAATCTCAATTTACAGATTGAGCATGGTGAAATAAAAATCGTCATGGGCCCATCGGGCTGTGGCAAAACGACGCTGCTGCGCTGTCTGGCTCAGCTTGAAAGCCCGGATACGGGTAATATATTTTTTCATGGTCAGAACGTTGCCGATAAAAAATTTAATATTCTCGATTTCAGGAAAAAAATTGGATTCGTTTTTCAGAACTACGCGCTATATCGCCATCTGAACGTTATGGACAATATTACTCTGGCGCTGCGTAAAGTCTTTAACGTCTCCGAACGTGATGCCAGAACTAAAGCCTTATATGAACTGGAAAGGCTGGGGATGGAGGAGCACGGTATGAAATACCCTTCACAGCTCTCTGGCGGCCAGCAACAGCGCGTTGCTCTCATCCGCGCTCTGGTTACCGATCCTGAAATCATTGTATTTGATGAGCCGACATCCGCCCTCGATCCGCTCATGACCCGCGAGGTGGGTTCGCTCATTAAGCAGCTTCACCGGCGGAAAGTCACCGTATTATGCGTCACCCACGATATACGTCTGGCTAAACAGCTTTGTGACAGAGTGACCTTCCTAAATTATGGCAGGATCCGGGCCGAAGGATCTTTCGCAGAGCTGTCAGCCCTCAATGGCGAGCCGGACATCCATTATTTTTTTGGAGAAAAGTAATATGCTTGCCGGATGGATGAGTTTTTATCACGAGCTGATAGATCAGCTTCCACTGGTGCTTGATGGAATCAGCCAGACAGTAAAGCTGGCGATAGTGGTTTCTCTCACGGGATTTTTCTGGGGCATATTTATTTTTTTTCTGAGTATCAGCAATCGACCTGCCGTTAAAAAGCTAACAGAAATATATATGGATTTTTTTATCGGCACGCCATTAATTCTTATTTTATTTGTCATGTATTACGGCTTGCCACAAACCGGTATTAACTTATCGCCTTTCGCTGTCGCGGTAACGGGATTTACCCTGAATATCGGGGCTTATAACGCTGCCTATATGACCACCGCTTACAATTCCCTGAACAAGTACGAGACAGAGGCGGCCGTCGTACAAGGGTTTAGCCAGTGGCAAATATTCCGCTTGATGATATTGCCTCAGGTGTTAATCACCTCAGTGCCCGCACTGACTAATCAGGTCATTAATAATATCAAGGACAGCACCATCGCTTTCCTCATCCAGTACACTGAATTTTTTTCCCGCATCCAGGAAGTCGCGGCAACTAACTTTGAGTTTTTCAGTGCCTACCTGTTCGCTGCGCTGGTTTACTTAGTGCTGATTTCTTTTATTGTGCTGCTGTCCAGAATCATTGAACGCAAGCTACTTGTCCTCACTCAGGCCTAACCTGACAGTGGGCGATGATTGATGCAGATAACGGCCAAAGGTTCCCCGCGTACTGATTCCAGCACGCTTTTCCTTCACCGTTCTGTCAATGCAGGACGAATTCGCGGTACTTTTCCACCAGCGTCAGAAAATCATCCAGACCGCATAAAGACAGGCTCTCTTCGTCGTAATAACTCATGCCCTCTTCCAGCTCATCCGTGGTGAAAGACAGCTGATTTGCCTGCACCATCACTTCTTCTTCATCCAGCGACAGCGTGTATTCATGGCCCACGCGCCGCCACTGCCGCTCGCTACCTGCGACGGAACGCGCGCCATCTTCGACGTCAGTCAAGATCGTCAGTTGGCCTTTCACTTCTTCATTGAACCAGTGTCCGATCGCTTCATGTCCCATCGACATACGAACGATGACCTGGCCCGTCACATCCCGCAAAAATTCATAGTCCATGATGCCATCCTCACTGTTATGTTTCTTTTGTTCAGTTTAGTCGCCTCTGCCCCCTATCGTCGTGATACACCTTCACCTTTCATGCTGCAAAGGCACGATGCCAACCACCAATGCACAGGCAGCGTGAGGTATGACGGGTATAAAACGGGCAGAAAAAAAGGAGGCACAAGGCCTCCTTCGGTGTAGAGATGCGAACTATAGCGAGTTAGACCGCCGTCTGGAAGATCACGCTATCCGCTTTCTCGGTATATTGACCTAACTGGTCAAAATTCAGATAGCGATAGGTGTCCTGCGCGGTTTTATCCACCTGCGACATGTAGGTCTGGTACTCTTCTGACGTCGGCAAGCGACCCAGCAGAGAAGCAACCGCAGCCAGTTCGGCAGAGGCCAGATACACGTTAGCACCAGTTCCCAAACGGTTCGGGAAGTTACGCGTCGAGGTAGAAACGACCGTCGCACCATCCGCTACGCGCGCCTGGTTACCCATGCACAGCGAGCAGCCTGGGATCTCGATACGCGCTCCGCTCTTACCAAACACGCTGTAGTAGCCTTCTTCGGTCAGCTGTGCCGCATCCATCTTGGTCGGCGGCGCAACCCACAGGCGGGTCGGCAGCTGGCCTTTGTGGCTATCCAGCAGTTTACCTGCTGCACGGAAGTGACCGATGTTGGTCATACAGGAACCGATGAAGACTTCATCAATCTTCTCGCCCTGCACGTCAGACAACCAGCGCGCATCGTCTGGATCGTTCGGCGCACACAGGATCGGCTCTTTGATGTCGGCCAGATCGATGTCGATCACCGCCGCGTACTCGGCATCGGCATCCGCTTCCAGCAGTTGTGGATCGGCCAGCCATTTTTCCATGCCCTGAATACGACGCTCCAACGTACGACGATCGCCGTAGCCTTCGGAGATCATCCATTTCAGCAGTACGATGTTGGAGTTCAGATACTCGATGATCGGCTCTTTATCCAGCTTGATCGTACAGCCAGCCGCAGAACGTTCCGCCGAGGCATCGGTCAATTCAAACGCCTGCTCGACTTTCAGATCTGGCAGACCTTCGATTTCCAGAATACGGCCAGAGAAGATGTTCTTCTTGCCTTTCTTCTCAACGGTCAGCAGGCCTTGCTTGATGGCGTACAGCGGAATGGCGTGAACCAGATCGCGTAGGGTAATGCCCGGCTGCATTTTACCTTTGAAGCGCACCAGAACGGATTCTGGCATATCCAGCGGCATCACGCCCGTCGCGGCAGCAAACGCCACCAGACCGGAGCCCGCAGGGAAAGAGATACCGATTGGGAAACGAGTATGTGAGTCACCACCTGTACCAACGGTATCCGGCAGCAGCATACGGTTCAGCCAGGAGTGGATAACCCCATCGCCCGGACGCAGCGATACACCGCCACGGTTCATGATGAAATCAGGCAGCGTATGGTGCGTGGTCACGTCAACCGGCTTCGGATAGGCCGCGGTGTGACAGAACGACTGCATCACCAGATCGGCGGAGAAGCCCAGACAGGCCAGATCTTTCAGCTCATCACGGGTCATCGGCCCGGTGGTGTCCTGTGAACCTACAGACGTCATCTTCGGTTCGCAGTATTCGTCAGGGCGAATACCCGCAACGCCACAGGCGCGTCCCACCATTTTCTGCGCCAGCGAGAAGCCTTTTTTGCTGGCTTCAACCGCTTTAGAAATACGGAACACATCGCTGTGCGGCAAGCCCAGTGACTCACGCGCTTTAGACGTCAGTCCACGACCGATAATCAGCGGAATACGGCCACCGGCGCGGACTTCATCCAGCAGTACGTCGGTCTTCAGCGCGAACGTCGCCAGCACTTCATTGGTGTCATGACGGCGCACTTCACCTTCATACGGGTAGATATCAATCACATCGCCCATATTCAGATCGTTCACATCAACTTCGATCGGCAGCGCACCGGCATCTTCCATCGTGTTGAAGAAGATCGGAGCGATCTTGCCGCCCAGCACTACACCACCGCCGCGTTTGTTCGGGACGTAAGGAATATCTTCGCCCATGAACCACAGCACGGAGTTGGTTGCCGATTTACGCGACGAACCAGTACCGACAACGTCACCGACGTAAGCCAGCGGGAAGCCTTTCTTGTTCAGTTCTTCGATCTGTTTGATCGGGCCCACGGCGCCAGGTTGATCGGGATCGATACCTTCACGGGCGTTTTTCAGCATCGCCAGCGCGTGCAGCGGGATGTCAGGGCGTGACCAGGCATCAGGTGCCGGAGACAAGTCATCCGTGTTGGTTTCACCGGTGACTTTAAAAACGGTAACGGTAATTTTTTCCGCCAGTTTCGGGCGGGACAGGAACCACTCGGCATCGGCCCAGGATTGAATCACTTTCTTGGCGTGCGCATTGCCTGCTTTCGCCTTTTCTTCTACATCGTAGAAGTTATCAAACATCAGCAGCGTGTGAGACAGCGCTTCGGCGGCAATCGGCGCCAGCTTGTCGTTGTCTAACGCATCAATCAGCGGATGAATGTTGTAGCCCCCTTGCATGGTGCCCAGCAGCTCAACTGCTTTTTCCTGGGTGACCAGTGGGGAAGTGGCTTCGCCTTTAGCGACGGCAGCCAGAAAACCAGCCTTCACGTAGGCGGCTTCATCAACGCCGGGGGGGACACGGTTAATCAGCAGGTCAAGCAATACTTCTTCTTCGCCCGCCGGGGGATTCTTGAGTGACTCAACCAGCGCGGCCATCTGCGTGGCATCTAACGGTTTAGGAACAATCCCCTGCGCAGCCCGGTCGGCTACGTGCTTACGATATTCTTCTAGCACGACGTTCTCCTCGCTCTCATTGTCTTCATTATGCCCGGCGCTCTTGTTCCCGCTTGTGGTGTCCATGCCTGGGTGCCAGCGTGTGGATGTAAGGTAGTAGAGTGTCCGGTCCAGCCTCGCCAGCATATCAGGATTTGAATTGATTGTTAATTCGTTCACATAATAGCAACATTAATTTTTATTCAACTATGCTATGTGTCCAATTTCACTATCGCTGAAAAATGCCGACATCAGCAGAATAGCATGTCCCTGACGGCACACACTAACTATGCTGAGTTAACCACATAATAGGTAAGTTTTTAACAACATAGCGCGATTAATCATCGTTTGATGGCGTGCGATAATCAGAATGTTCGCAATAGAGTCGGGAAAAGTGTTAACAGATGATAGGTGCCTTTACGGCAATGATGCCGGATGACCTCTTTGATAACAGGAAAAAACGCCATGAAGATAACACGGTATCTGCCAATGGTTTTCGTCTCTGCTTTCGCGTTCACCGCATCCGTCTATGCCGCCCCTATCGAGCTGGAGGGGATCGGTTTAACGCGCGATATTCCTTGTAATGGCAATGATGTCAATATTTCAGGCAACGGCAATAACATCGTACTGACGGGTAAATGTGCCGATATTTCTGTCGCGGGCTCTGAGCACAACATCACGTTCGATACTGCAACATCGCTTACCGTGACCGGTTCAGAGATTGCCGCCACAGGTCAATCGACGGGTGACCTGACCGTCGCCGCGTATAAAAACACCATCCGCACGCACATCCTTTCCGAGGATAAACCAGCAAAGGTGAATGTGACGGGTACGGAACATCATCTCGATCTGGATTTTAAAGGCCCTGCGATTGTTTCCTTTAATGGCATCAGCAACCGCCTCTCATGGGGAGGAACAGAACCGAAACTCTCTTCCAGCGGTGCTAATAACGTCATCAAACAAAAACCATAACTTGTAGCATTCCCTCATCCGGTAAATGGACGTGGGCAACGAAGAACACACGCCTCAATCGACAGCTCGCCGATTGAGGCGTTATTTTTAGTACAAAGACTATTTTAGTACAAAGACTATCGAATCAATTCCCGCTAGAGCGGGTCACATCAGGCCTTAAACGTCAGCCACGGGCGTAGCCGTGCCACAGGTTGAATCAGCCCTGACTGCGCCTGAATATCAATCACAGGCGCAACCGGTTTATAGGCTGCTGGCGCTTCTTCCCGCAGGCGTTCGTCTTTCAGCGTGATGCATTGCCAGGGCAACGTATCTGCCGGCTTCGCCGTATCGACCTTGTTACGCATACTTTGCCGCCGTTCGGCACGCCCCGCACCGTGTGAACACGACCACAGCCAATCGGGATTTCCCTTCCCTGTAACGAGATAAGAGTAATCGCCCATTGAACCGGGAATCAGTGCAAATTCCCCAGCTTTGGCGGGCGTCGCCCCTTTACGATGCAGATTCATTCCATGTTCCGGCAGAATAATGTTATGCGACAGATCGACCACCAGCTTGCTGGCGTCATGCGTAAACACCTGCTTCCAGGAAGAGCGAATCAGTTCAGTCAGCACGATCCGGTTGATCCACGCATAGCGTGCGGCGACGCCCATGGCTTCCATATACTCCGTCGCCTGCTCATCAACCAGACCAAACAGGCCGGACGCCGGATATTTTTCTCCCGCAGGCCAACAGGCTCGCGCTTTATCGATCCCACGCTGGCCGACATAAAAACCCACGTCTCGTGAACCGGTGTGAATCATCACCACAACTTCGCCTTCCTGCACGCCAGCCTGATACGCCGCGTGCCTGTCCAACACGGTATCGACAATTTGCAGCTCAACGAAATGGTTACCCGACCCGACCGTACCCAAACTGGAAGGTCGAAGTATCTCGCGAGATGCAAAAAACGGCTCAGGCGCATGTCGACTATTGGCACGAACCGCCTCGGTTCCAGCGATGGAGCCGAGTTCCGCCGACAGCCGTCGGAAGTCCACCTCCTGCCAAAGCCCCTGCCGAGGCAGTGCCGCCAGCCACGCGGACAACCCCTCATCAAAGAGCGCGGAAAACGAATCCGGCGTAACGGGAACATCACGCCGATCCATCAGTAACGTGTTTTTGAGCGCCTGAATCAGCGCGAGTTTGTGCTCATCGGCATCCGTATGATGCACGCCCGTCGTCAACAAGCGCATGCCGCAATTGATATCCGTCCCAATCGCCGCAGGGATAACAAAGTTCTCCGTTGTGGCGACAATGCTGCCGACAGGAGCAAGCGTACCGGGATGGAAATCCGGCGTCGCGCGTGCGGCACAGACGCGTGCATCGCTGCCCGGTAGGTGTACCGAGGCGAAATCCAGCAGTTGCTGAACTGCCTTTTCTTCCAGCGGCAACGTGTCCGGCAACAGAACCTGCGCTTCTGCGTGCTGCCTGCGAAGATGATAAATAGAATGTTGGTAATCGGTGTCTATCCCCAAACGGGATAAACGTTTTTGTAAGCGAGTAAATGTAGACATGGTGCTACCTAGAAAAACAAAAAATCGCTCCTCCCGTTTCGGAGAGAAGGTTGTTTTTCCTGCAGCAGCAGATTCAGGAAAGGATGTCGGGCTATTTTAGGGAGGAACGCCCCTATTGTAAACCGCAGGTCGCATCGCGCTGGCTCAGTTATGCGCTGTTTTATCGATGTCAGTCATTATCCTCGCTCATGACCGAGGGTATGGTAAGCTCAATACATTAGGTATCACTAAATTAGTCAGTTACGCAGGATGGTAGGAACATGGCGTTGAGCAATTCGGATCGAGAATTTATGCAGGACGGTGCAGCAAAAGCCGCAACGATGCTGCGCGCGATTGGCAACGAGAACAGGCTACTGGTGCTTTGCCTGCTTATCGAGCACGGTGAAATGTCGGTTGGCACGCTGCTTGAACACATCCCGCTGAGCCAGTCCGCCCTCTCGCAGCATCTGGCGAAAATGCGTGAAGAAGGGTTGATTAGCTACCGGCGCGAATCGCAAACGCTGTACTACCGCATCGAAAATCAGGACGTGGAAAAAATCGTCGCCGCCTTAAAAGGTATTTTCTGTCCCTGATAGCGGCAACGACCCGCAGGGTGGCAGCCAGGGACAGCACGCCATAAAAAACGCCACGGCACAATAGCACCGTGGCGTTCGCGATTCAGTATGACGGATATAAAGCTTAGAACGACGTATTCACGCTGACAAAGAAAGTCCGTCCCGGTTCGTTATAGGTTGCCGCACCGGCACCCGCGATGGTAACCACGTTATTGTTCACCACATCCTGCGCATTACCCGCGCGGAACAGGCGTTTATCAAACAGGTTATCAACCCCACCGGTCACGCTCAGGTTCTTATTAAACTTATAGGTACTGCTTAACCCGAACAGCACATAAGGGCTTAACTCATTGGTTGCGCTACCCGTTACACGCTCACCTTTGTAGTTATATTTCTTCGGCTTCTGGCGACCATACCAGGTCACATCGGCCAGGAAGGAAAGGCTTTCCGTTGCCTGCCAGTCTACCGATGAATTCAGGGTAAATTCTGGCGTAATCGACAGATAATCACCCGTGGTTTTATTTTTCGATTCCAGCATCCAGGTCAGGTTGTTACGCCAGTTGATGGTCTCCGTGACGGGAACGGTCAGGTTACCTTCCAGCCCCTGAATAACGGCTTTTGGTACATTGCCCCACTGGAAGATATTGGCGTTGGCATATTGGGCATTGGTTCCGCCCACCGCTTTACCGATGACATTGTTGCCTGCTTCAATCTTGTTACGGTAATCGTTATGGAAGTAAGTGATACCCGCGATCAACCCATCACGGTGAAACTCCAGACCAATCTCTTTATTCAGGCTGGTTTCCGCCTTCAGGTCTTCATTACCGATCAGGTAGCAGGACGTGCCGCCAGCACAACCCTGTCCACGGCTATAAAGGAGATAATTCTCGTTAGTCTGGTATAGGTTCGGCGCTTTATAAGCACGAGCGATACCTAACTTCAGCGTATAGTCGTCACCCAGTTCCTGCGACAGGTTAAGCGACGGGCTCCAGTTGGTGCCTGCCGTGCTGTGATGATCGACACGCAGTGCCGGCGTCAGCATGGTGCTGTCCGTCAGTTGGACGTTATCTTCCACGAAGGCAGAAGCCAGACGAGCGGCGGATTTCTCACTACGACCGCTGCTGGTCAGTGAACCCACACTGCCCGCCTCGGTTGTCGTTTGCATGTTCGACACCGGATCCTTCATCTTCTGCTCGTTCCATTCAACCCCGAACGTGAGCACCTGATCGACCCAGACATTCAGTGGAATATTCACTTCGTTATGCGCAGTAAAATTATCCAGCTTTATCGTTCCGAAAGTATCCGCCGCAGAAAAAAGTCCTTCGGTTCCACCAGCCAATCCTTCCAGAATACGGGTATTGTGCGTACGTTCGTATTGCAGATACGACGTAGAGCTGACGCCACTGTCCCAGTAGCCACGATGCGTAACCGCAAAATTCTGGCGGTACATGCGGTTGGTTTCCTTACCATAATTACCGCGAACATAGCCTGTATTGACATCGGTATTTGTATTTTGTGTATCGCCCGCATAGATATTGCCCTGACGGCTGGAACCTGCTTCAAACTCCAGCGACTGCTGCTCGGTCATATCCCAACGCAACAGGCCGTTGATATCTTTATTACGCACGCCTTCACGCCCGGAAGGCAGTGAAGCTGACTGATTGCCCGCGCGTGCGGACTGATGCCCTTGGTTAATATCGCGTGCATCAGCCTCGGTTTTATTCAGATTGCCGTACAGACGGAAGCTCAGGCTGTCGGTCAGGCCGCCCATCAGGCTGAAATCGGTACGCTTGGTGGCGCCTTCTGAGCTATGCTCCGGCGCGTTCAGGAAGGTGTTCCAGGTGCCGTGCCATTCTTGCGTCGGCTGTTTGGTGATGATGTTAACCACACCGCCGGCTGCACCGTTACCATAGCGCGCCGCCGCAGGGCCACGCAGCACTTCAATGCGCTCGACCATATCGGCAGGCACCCAGTTGGTGTCACCACGGGTATCGCGCTCGCCTCGCCAGCCGTAACGCACGGCCGTACGGCTCGACACGGGCTTGCCATCCACCAGAATCAGTGTGTTTTCCGGTCCCATGCCGCGGATATCAATCTGGCGATTGTTACCGCGCTGGCCACTGGTTGAGTTACCGGACAAATTGACGCCCGGCATGGTGCGAATCAGATCGGACAGATCGTTAGCAGGCGGACGCTTACTGATATCTTCAGCCGTAATTACTGACACGCCAGGAGCCTGACGGGTTTGCTCAGCGGCCGTCACCACCATCGTGTCGCCCGATGCTTTACTTTCGGCCTGATTCTGCACCTGAGGGGCAGGTTCTGTTGAAGGCGAGGTCTGCGCAGCGCTCAGAAACGACGTCATCCCGCAGCTAACGCCAATGAGCGTCGCCAGATAACGACGCGATTGTGGTAGTTTCATCAAAATTATCCTGCCCTGTAAGAAATGAATAAGTAGCCTGAAAAAGGATCAACATCGCAGCCGGTACAGCGACACCTAACGACAATCAGCAAAACGCTGAATAACGGCGGAGATAAAACGCGCAAACGTGGCGGTTATCGGGGAGAAGCGTCATGCCAATGGCATCACGTCGTGTTGTTATGAAATGCTGTGTGTAATCAATCAGCCCTTTTCTCCGCATTGCCGGAAATGGAAAATGCCTTTATCGTGCAGTGTGACGTTCTCAACGAAAAATGCTATTGAGAAGTATTTGCATTACCATTTTGGCGCGGTCATTGTTACATTTGTCATTCAGGACGGGGTTTGCTCTAGCAGCAAAATGTTTTGCCAAAGCATCAAAATGGAAGGCGCAGGTCGAAGGGTTTAATCAGGTAGGTAATCACGTGCGCAGCTTCACTCAGTCATCAAAGCCGATCTATAAAGATCACATCGTTCAGCAATCGAGTCTGGTCGCGAATAATTACCGTTTTATCGGCCCTCGGTTGATCGATAATACGCCAGTGCTATTCGGCTCGTTCACTGTCGTCCAGCTCAATCCCCATCTGATCCTGCATACCGCGGATGTGATTAATCGCCACAACATGAAAACCCAAAACCTGCTGGATGGCGCAATCAAGCTGGCCATCGTGGTCAGTGGCAATGCGCACATCTCATTTGGTCATCAGGAACTGCATCTGGGAGAGAAGCAGCCCGCCTCGCTGATTGCGCTGACGGAGCCGACGATGTTTACCCGCATCGGCAAACGTGATGAATATGAGCGAACGATTACGCTGACGTTCGACAGGGAATGGCTGTACGGCAATATGATGGACACCGTTGGCGACTGGCAAGCCATCCACGATTTCACGCAGACGCATCTGGCAACACACCTGTGGACACCGTCCCGACAGGCGCTGGCGATTGCCTTACAAACGCTGGATGCCGAACCTTGTCAAACGCCGCTCCAGCGCCTTTATCTGGAAATGCAGTGTATGAGCCTGATTATCGAGGCGTTTACCTCATTGACCGCCAGCGTAGCACAGGAAAAAAGCAGCGGCGTTACCCTGCGCAGCTACCATCGCATTCAACAGGTCAGAGACATGCTGGAAAGCGGCAGCGCCGACCACCTTTCGATGAGTGAGATCGCCAAAAGCGTCAATATGAGCGAAAGCACGCTACAGCGCCATTTTCGTCAGACGTTCAATATGAGCGTGTTTGAATACCTGCGTAACTGTCGTTTGCAGCGCGCCATGCTGGCCTTGCAGAAAGACGGCATCGGCATTGCGCAGGCAGCCAGCATCGCCGGTTACAACAGCCCCGCCAACTTTGCCACCGCCCTGCGCCGTGCATTCGGTATTACGCCGGGGCAGCTAAAAGACCGTTTCTGATTCTGAACCACTAATAACCAAATGGAATTTGTTATTCCGTTTGGTTATTAATCGCTATTCAGCGATGCACAGTAAATTAGTATTTTTCTGCCAGCACATGACTATCCATGACCAATCAGACTGATATCACCGCAACGCTTGCCCACCACATCATCCATAGCGAACCCAATCGGGAAGCGATAGAGGCCGCCCGCGACGGGGTGACTGACTTTGTTTCCACCGCACTTCCCATCGTACAGGGTGCGATAGCCGATAGCGGGCTCGCGCCGTTAAAGCAGGTCTTCAGCGGTACGGACAGCCTGACGCGCAGTCTGATCCTGGGTTATGCCGGTCACGTATTGGATTTTGACGATTACCACCCAGCGTTTCGTGGACATCCCAGCACCGTCATTCTGCCTGCCCTATTTGCCCTGGCTGCAGAAGACTCATCCATCACGGAAGAGGCGTTTTTGACGGCGTATGTGATCGGCGTGGAAGCGGCAGGCAGAATCGGGCTGGCATGCGGCCCGCGCCATTACAGCCTCGGCTACCACAATACGGCGACACTCGGCGCTATCGCCGCCGCTGCCGCTGCTGCACGTCTGGCTGGAGCTTCGGTAGAACAGACACAAATCATTCTTGGTCTGGCTGCCACACAGGCCGCAGGACTGCGAGCGCAGTTTGGTTCAGCGGTCAAACCGCTACATGCCGGGCTTTCCGCCAGAGCAGGGCTAACCGCCGTCAAGCTGGGCTTAGCGGGCTTTGAAGGCAACAAACAGCAGGTGATTGACGACTTTCTTGCGGCGCACGGCGATCAAAAACAGCAGCCGGAACTGCTGGTTGAAAACTGGGGTGCGCCGTGGCGCATGCTGTCTCCCGGTCTGGAGTTCAAGCGCTACCCAACCTGTGGCGGCACCCACAGCGCTGCCGAGGCAGCTTTTGCACTGCGGGAACAATGGCATAAGCAGAATGGTGCGGATGCCGATCTGGCCGCGGCTATCGAACAGATCACGGTGACCTTCCCGCCGGGCGGCGATGTTGCTCCTTTTATCCGTAACGCGACCAACGGCGTAGAAGCCCGGTTCAGTCTGGAATATGTGATTGCGGCGGCGCTGATTGAAGGGGAACTGAAGCTGGCACATTTCTCGGAAGCCCCGGTTGAAACCACGATCTCCGCGCTGGCGAATCGCGTTATACGCCGCGCCGATGAAACCGCGCCACCCGATGAGCTTGACCCGGAAGCACGTTTTCATGAGGTTACGCTGCACCTGCGTAACGGCAGCACGCTAATCCAGCGCACCACACGTCAGGAAACCTCGGCGCGTCCTACCGATCTCCGTGCCAAGCTGCAGCAAACGATCGGTTCGCTGGCGCATCTCGACAGCAGCCAGATCGCCGACCGCTGCGCATTACGACAGGAAGGCGATCTACGCTATTTGCTTGGGCTGTTGTTTTAACAAAATACTGTTTTAACAATGCTGGTTTAACGGGATGCTGTTTTAGCAGGATGCGAGGTGCTGTCGATAATCATCATTATCGACAGCACGATTACCGGCAATACGATTACTGGCAATACCATGACCGCCAATACCATTACCGACAATCACCACGCTGTCAGATCGAATTAGTCTTTCTGATGGGAAAGCCATTTCCCTTTTTCATCAAATACCGTCACGCCCGGAACTCTGGAATAACTCCCTTCCCCCTCTGATTTATAGTGGGTCGCCAGTATGTGGGGAGAGCGATAGTCAAAATTGAAATAGCCATCATCAGGATTCTTGACGATCAATTTGCCCGTGCTGTCGATGAGACCTTCTTCTACCTTGAAGTAGCGATTATCAAGGTTGTTTTTAAAAGACGTCGCTTCGCCATACGTAAACAGGTTCTTTTTCTCTTGCGCGGCAATAGCAGGGAATCGCGTCACATCAAGCTGACGTAATACATGCAGGAACATCAGGCGTTCCAGCGGCGTTCCTGCATCTTTCGGGACTAAAAATTGTAATGTGAGTCCACTTCCCACATTCACATCGTATTCATAGCCGACAAACGCGCTGTCGCCATAAATAAAGATGTTATCCACTTCTTTACCTTCGGGGACGATCTCTTTGGTTTCAGCCATGAGTTCAGGAATCGACTGAGGAGCGACCTTAAAATAAACATCGTACTTAAACACTTCCGACGGGAATTTTATTTTAATGCGCGTTTTTGACATGCTCCGTTTAATAAAGCGCTCAGGCTTTTCCATGCGCTGTTCGAGTGCTTTCCAGATAGTCTGATGCATTTCTGCGATCTTAAATTCATCAGCGATCTTTACGCCATACTTCGCTTCCAATTCCGGCTGAGATAATGCCAGATCGTACATCGACAATGCCTGCTCGCCACGGTAACGTTCATCCATCGTACGCAGTACGGCAAACGCTTTGGCTAACGCGACGGTGTACTCAGCATTCGCTAACCCGATAAAGTAGCGTTGATTAGCCTCATCATATTGAAAATAGACGGCTTCTAATTTTCCCTGTTTATTATCATATGCTGCGCCGTTTTCCGACTGGAATAACACACCCTTTTGTCCTTCCAGCCACAATGCCAGATTAAAATCCTCTTTTGCTGCGCTAACGGTAAGCAGGTCAAAATCGGTATTATTCTGCTTATCCCGATAGGTGTAGATCTGCGTGTCTTTATTTTCCCGGTCGATGAGTAGACGCCCCATCTTGCGAATATACATCCCGTGCTCTTCTAGGCTCAGCTTGTCGTGCATGCTAAACGGTAGCTTAATCGTGAAATACTCTTCGGGGTAAAAGGGGATACCGGGGAAATCATCCATCGGCGCGCGATTAAATACCGCTTTCTCTTCAAGAAGCCACGCCTGATAGGCTTTTTTATATTCTTCAAAACGCTGCTGGATTTTGAGTAAACCGGGTGACTGTTCTTCCGTCTTTTTCAAGACCATGGTGATTTCACAATAATAAAACGCACAGGCAGCGCTTTTATCGGATACGAACGTAACTGTGTTTCTCCCGGTGATGTTTAGCGTGTGCCACATACCGTTTACCCGTATACGGTTGTCTTTTATCTCCTCGGTATATTCGCCATCCTCACTGTAGTAACTCACCTGCGTCGGCGTCAGATTAAAATAGAGGTCGTTTTTAATGCCTTTGAGGTTTTTTGCGATATGTTTCTGAAGGTTATCTCTGTTTTCATTGGCTTCAGGATGTTTACTGTTATCAAACACCACGCGAATATCCTCAACCAGATATTTCCCCTCGCTCAGTGTTTGTTCTCCATTACAGCCCGACAGCCATAAGGCCATCATGATAATACCCAGGTATTTCTTCATCACTTCATCCCTGTAAAATTAAAAAGCCTCTGAATGCCGCGGCACGCAGAGGCGAGTCATGCATCAGTAAGCTGATGTTATCAAAAAACTTATTACATTCGTCATACTTCAAGTTGCATGTGCGTTGGCTTCGCTCAGTCACCCGAATCACTTACCTGAGTAAGCTCATCGGGATTCCTTCCCTTGCCGCCTTCATGAAACTCGAATTATTTAGAGTAGATAATTCAGGCACTGTGGGCTAGGGCTTTAGCCATTGGTCTAAAAAGCTAAAGACTTCTTCCTGCTGTTCCTGATAGAACACGTGCCCCAGCTCAGGCCAGATTTTGGTTTGCAGCTTGCTGTCCGCCCGCTGGGATTGCCACACCTTGTGCATTTTGGCGTAAGCATCTTCAACGGATTGTGTCGGGAACAGTTTGTCTTGACCACCGTTAAATAGCAGCATCGGTTTTGGCGCGGCGACGCTCGCCACATCAGGGAAATCAAAGCGCGTCGGTTGCCCCGGATGCAGCATGTAGAATGCCGACTGCCCTCTCAGCACATTGTTGCCCGGCGTCATCAGGCCATCATACGTGCCAATCCAGGACACCGCCGCCGTTGCTGCTACCTTGTCGGATAGCGCGGCGAGCTGCCAGGCACGATAGGCGCCCATCGAGAAACCCACGACGCCAATACGTTGCTTATCAACCTGTTCAAGCGATGCCAGAAAGTCCGTCGCCCGCATGTCTTCGTAGGCCATCAGCCCCGCGAGTGAGCGCCCCAGATTAAAGAAATTGCTCGCCAGCGCCTGCTGCTGCTCATATTTAATTGGCCCGCGCGATCCCCAACCTAGCGCATCGACCGCCAGCACCACATAGCCCCGCTTCGCCAGTTCATCCCCGACAAAGCGGCCGGTGAAGAACTTATCGGCCCACGCCTGTGCGGAATCGAGCTGTGCGTCATTGCCCCACGGCTTGATCATCTTCTCTTTGCCGATATCAAACTTCGCGCCGTGATCGTGCAGCAGGATCACCGCAGGATGCGGCCCCGCGCTTTTTGGCGTCAGGATCAGCGCGTCTACGCGGCTTTCATCGGTCAGGTTAAAGGCGACTTTCTCCGCCATGTAGCTGCCGCGATCCTGTTTTTCCATCGTCTGTGGGGCAAAGTCTTTGGTGGAATCCGGCGTCAGGAGCAGCGAACGCAGCGTTTTTCTCGACTGGGCTTGCCATTGGCTAAAATCCGTAAAATTCCCCGATAGCCAGGAATCCGAGTAGGTCATCTGCTGTTTAAGCTGCGGATAAAATGAAGGCAGTCCTTCATCCGTCACCGCCTGATCTGTCGCGGGTTGAATCGTAGGGTTCATATCGTTCGCCATCAGTGAAGGGCTGGTCAGCAAAGCCGCCAGTAGCCAGACAGAGGAGCGTAAGGTATTAAGATTCATCATAACCTCAAAAATAAAACGTCGTTTCTTTTTGAGGTTTGATTGTAATTGACGCCGCTAAAAATAAACGGACGGAACGCGCATTCTGCGAAGCGTCCCTAAAAAATACTGCGATACGTTGGAAGAAAAATCGGCACGATCGTCATCGTGCCGAAAAAACATCATTTAGGTACGGTATACACACTTTCCCATTTCACAGGGAGCGTCATCCCATCACCAAGGTAAAAGCTAGTGTGTGGTGGTTGGTTATAGCCTGCATTCTGAGCCGCAACCTGTGTCCGATAGGCCGGGTCGTGCATCAACGTTGGCATACGGTAGGACGTTTCCGTCGTGGTGCTGAAAATCTGTAACTCGCTATTATCAGACTTGGGAATAATGAACTCTTCGCGCCAGTCACCAAAAAGATCGGCACTCAGGACGGGTGTCGCTTTCGTCCCATTTATCCACGTCCCCGAATTGTAGGTATAAGCGCTGAACACCCGCTCGGTTTTCTCTTGTTCCGGAATCCATTTATCAATCATCGTGCGATCCCATGTCTCACGCAGCAGATCGCCATCCCACCAGATAGCAAAATTGATTGCTGTGGGCTTCTTATCAGAGATCTGCTCGCCTTTCACATTGAACAACCCGCCCTGTGAAGACCAGCATTCCACACCCAAATGGGCAGGATCAATATCCATGCAGACACCACGCCCGTTATCACCACCTGAACCGTTTGTGTATCCCCAGAGGATCTCGCCCGTGGCGGCATCATGCATTTCCATTGCATTATCGCCATATTGTTTCGCGCCCTCATGCACCATGAAGACTTGTTTGCCTTCCCGCGAAGGATCTAGTACACCAAAATGCAGCGCATCACCATGGCCCAGGCCTGTGGAATTCAATAACTTGCCATTGCTGCCAATCGTTGCTGCGCCAAAGATAATGTCGTCTTTCCCATCCCCATCGGCATCGCCAGTGCGAAAATGGTGAGCACCTTGCCCATAGGCGGTGTTCAGCACATCGCCAGACGTTCCGCTGTCATAAGTCCAGCGCTTCGTCAGCTTGCCATTACGCCAGTCCCACGCGACAATCACCGCGCGCCGATAGTAGCCGCGTGAAAAAACCGCGCTCGGTCTTTCGCCATCAAGGTAGGCAACCCCCGCAAGAAAGCGATCAACGCGATTACCATAGCAATCACCCCAGCCGCACACATCACCACGTTCGGGGAGATAATCCACTGTCGCCATCGCTTTCCCGGTTTGACCATTAAATACCGTCAGGTATTCAGGCCCAGTGAGAATATAACCGTTGTTGCTACGGTAATCCGCCTGACTATTGCCGATAACCTTTCCTGTACCATCCACCGTACCATCGGCGGTTTTCATCATCACTTCCGCTTTGCCATCACCGTCCAGGTCATACACGATGAAATCGTTGTAATGCGCTCCAGATCGGATGTTCTTTCCTAAATCAATGCGCCACAGCCGCGTTCCATCCTGCTTATAGGCATCAATATAAACGTTGCCGGTGTAGCCAGAGTGCGCATTATCTTTTGAGTTACTCGGTGCCCACTTGATCACATACTCATATTCGCGATCGCCATCCAGATCGCCAACCGATCCATCATTCACACCATAGGAATAGCTGTCACCTTTTGGCGTCACCCCATCGGCAGGTTTCTTTAACGGAATAGACTGATAACGTTGGCCGTTCAGTACTGATTTAGCGACGTCCTCTTTTCCTTCGACTCCCTTAATGACCGGGCGTATCGCATAAGTAGAATCGGCTTTACCATCTGGATCGATAAAGTTAGTCGTTGTACTCAGAGGGGAAGGATTGATGAGTTGACCATCTCGATAGAGATTAAAAGCAATATTTTCAGGGTCAGTAGCGAAAAGCCGCCAGCTTAAAAAAACATGTTTCGATGATTTGAATGCAAACAGTCCGCGATCCAGCAATTCAATTTGCTTACTTTTTCCTGCCGCATAAGCCGACGTCATCAGCCCATCCTGCCCACCGCCCATCAGTGTAGCAAGCAATGTAACAGCAATGACGCCTGCTCGCGGCGTTGATAAATAGCGTTTCATTTTCTCTCCTTGATTACGTGAAGAATGCCCTTACTCCCGTTGTACAAATTGCATACAGGCATATCCACGCCAGATTAGTACAGCAGCGTAATTATCAATCACGAAAATAAGGCAAGAAATCATGACGTCTATGTATGATAAATAAACAATTTATTGCGCTAGAAAAATCACAGACAAAAAATCCGGCACCTGGCACCCTACCGTCGCGTCATGGGGAAGCCGTGTTGTCTGGCAGACCACACCACAACGAACGTAATCAATAACAGCACCAGCAGCACCGGAGAGAAGGCGGTAACGCCAAGGCGCTCCAGCAGAACACCACCGATGATACCTCCCCCTGCAATAGCCATGTTCCAGGCGGTGACCAACATAGACTGCGCCACGTCGGTCCCCCCTTTCGCCGTTCTGACAAGCGCCGTCTGGAATAGCGTTGCCGCACCGCCGAAGGCTAACCCCCAGATGGCTACTGCCGCATAGACCACAACCAGTACATCACCTGCCACACCAAGCGCCAGGACGGACAGACAGAACAATGCCGAGCAGGCGAGCGTCAGGGCGCGCAAATAGCGGTCAATCAGCACACCGACGATCCAGATGCCCAGCAGTGATGTAACGCCGAATACCAGCAGCACCAAACCGGTTTGTGCAACCATACCCACTACCGCGAGAAACGACGCAATGTAGGTGTAGAGAATGTTATGCGCCAGCACAAAGGCCAGCACGGCACATAGCACGGGCCGCACGCCTGCCATAGTGAACACCTGTCCCAGAGATAGCCTCCTGCCCGTTGATTGCCCAGCGAAATCAGGCACCTGAATACGTACCCACAACATCAGTATTAAGGCCAAACCACTCATCATACCGAAACACATTCGCCAGCCGATCGCGTTGCCAAGAAAGGTTCCCGCGGGTACACCGAGCGACAAGGCTAATGGCGTGCCGACCATCGCTATCGCAATAGCCCGTCCCTTCTGGTGTTCAGGCACCATACGGGCTGCATAGCCCGCCAGCAGCGCCCACAGCAGCCCAGCTGAAACACCCGCCAGAAAACGCGCCGCCATCGTTAGCACGTAGCTACCGGAAAATGCCGTAATAGCATTGGCGACAGCGAAACCTGCAATGGCTGACAGCAGCAGCGGGCGGCGACGCACACCTTGCGTCACAGCAGTTAACGGGATCGCGGCCGCCAAAGAGCCTACGGCGTAGATAGTGACGGTTTGCCCGACCCAGGCTTCGGACACCGCCAGACCTTGCGCCATTTGCGGCAGCAAGCCTGCTGGCAGCGCTTCGGTCAGGATAGTGATGAAAGCTGCCGTGGCTAATGCCAGCAATGAGGCAATGGGCAACCTGTCACGGTGTATATCGGTCAGTGAGGCAGTCATCGTGCCGCCTCCAACTCGCCATACACGGCATCGCGCAGCTCGGTGACAAAACGCCCCGACATCCCTTCGTACATCGTGTTGGTGAAAGCTACGACGCTCAAACCTTGTGTTCGATCGACAAACCATGAATGACCGTAGGCACCTCCCCAGCGCCAGGTGCCTGATGATTCCGGCGACTCGGCTAACAGCGGATCGCGCAAGACCGAGAAACCGAGGCCAAAACCGCATCCCGGTGCATTGGGCAGTTCCAGCCCCTGGGTCTGATCGCGTCCCATCTCCTCGATCAGCGCGTCAGGCAGCGGAACGCTGCCCCCTTTACGCAGGGCTTCCAGCAGGCGTAACAGATCCCAGGCAGTACCCGCCATGCCAGCACCACCAGATGGAAAGGCCTGAGGATCAAAGATGCGCGCAGGGCTGTACGCAATACCAATTGCTCCTTCAAAGGGAGAAACCGTTTCACCTTCGGTCAGGCGATGCGGCTGCGGGGTGTCGTTCACGTAAGCAGTAGTCAGGCGCGATGGGTCACGTATAACGAAGTCGGTATCGTGCATGCCCAGTGGGTCGGTCACCAGTTGGCGAACCGCCTCGTTCAATGACGTACCGTGAATGCATTCGATCAAGGCTCCCAAGACATCTGTTGCCAGCGAATAACCCCAGGCCTCTCCCGGCACGTATTGCAGGGAAACGCTGGCAATACGACGCAGGTTCTCAGTCAGGCTGATGCCAGAAGCATCCATACCGTCCGAGACACCCGCCAGTGCATAGGGGCCGTCTGCATGGGGCTCGAAAAAGCGGTAGCCTAAACCCGCGGTATGGCTAAGCAACTGCCGCGCGGTAACGCGAGCAGGGCTGCCGTCGGCCAGCCGGAGCTGGAACGTCGGCATCCAGCGAGTGATGTCCTCATCCAGATCGAGCCGACCTTGCGCCACCAGTGCCAGTGCCGCGACTGACACGATGGGTTTGCTGACAGAAGCCAGCCGGAAGATGGCATCCAGCGCCATAGGACAGGCACTCTCCCGGTCAGCCCATCCTGCGGCCTGCTGATGAATCAATTCTCCGTTGCGCGCGGCCAGCACAACAGCACCGACCAAACGCCCATCCTCCAGCGCCTGTTGAACGACGGCCTGAATTCGGGCAGAGAGAGGGGCTGTTGAGGCATCGGTATCCAGAGGAAATACGGGAGTTATCACGGGGTGTTCCTTTATCAATGAGCGTTCCCGTTACGATAGAAAATCGACAATTAAAGAAAAAGTAGGCTACTGTTCCTTAATATAAGGAATAAATTGTCCGTAATAGAGAGGGTATATGGACAGCCTGAATGGCTTAGCGGTATTTGTGCAGGTGGCCGAAACGCGTAGTTTTATTGCCGCTGGCCGACTACTGGGCGTGTCAGCGTCTGCGGTAGGCAAAAGCATCGCTCGGCTTGAAGAAAAATTGGGCGTGAGGCTATTTCACCGCAGTACGCGCAGCATCACATTGACCGCCGAAGGCTCACTATTTCTGGCGCGTAGCCGGCGAATTCTGGCTGAGATCGAAGCAGCAGAACTGGAGCTGTCGCAGACCAGCGCCGTACCGCGCGGACGCCTGCGGGTAAGTTTGCCGTTGGTCAGTTCACTGGTGTTACCCGTACTCGGCGAATTCATGCGCGAATACCCCGAGATCGAACTGGATTTGGACTTCACCGACAGAATGGTGGACGTCATTGAGGAAGGTTTTGATGCTGTGGTACGGACAGGAGACCCCGTTGACTCACGCCTCACCTCACGGAGGCTGGGTGCCTTCCGTTCTCTGCTAGTCGCTGCGCCAGATTACCTTACCCGGCGTGGCACCCCTCAGCTCCCTGTCGATCTGATGCAGCACGCTTGTCTGCACTACCGCTTTCCCAACAGCGGCAAACTGGAGCCGTGGGCGCTACGACTTCCCCCCGGCGAACCAGAGTTGCCATTACCCACCTCGATGGTCTGCAACAACATCGAAACGCGCCTCTGTTTCGCTCTGCAAGGGCTGGGGATCGCCTACCTGCCAGACTTCTCCATCCGTGAACCGCTGGCCAGCGGCCATCTACAGCCGATCCTGACCGACTATGTGGAACGCAGCGGCGTCTTCTATGTGTTGTGGCCTGCCAGCAAACACCCGTCACCAAAAGTACGGGCACTCGTGGATTTCCTCTGCGCGCGAGTATTTCCCGCCTCTGATACGTAAAAAAAAATCCGGCACCTATAAAAGGTGCCGGATTGAATTCACGCTAGTCGAACCTGAGCGAACTTACTTCTTCTTCGCTTTCGGGTTCGGCAGGTCGGTGATGCTGCCTTCAAAGATTTCAGCCGCCAGACCAACAGACTCATGCAGCGTTGGGTGCGCATGGATGGTCAGTGCGATATCTTCTGCATCACAGCCCATCTCGATCGCCAGACCGATTTCACCTAACAGTTCACCACCGTTAGTGCCGACAATCGCACCACCGATAACACGGTGAGTTTCTTTGTCGAAAATCAGTTTGGTCATACCGTCAGCACAGTCAGACGCGATAGCACGGCCAGACGCTGCCCATGGGAAGGTCGCGGTTTCGTAGCTGATGCCTTTCTCTTTCGCTTCTTTCTCGGTCAGACCTACCCACGCCACTTCCGGTTCGGTATAGGCGATAGAAGGAATCACTTTCGGATCGAAGTAGTGTTTCTTACCGGAGATCACTTCGGCAGCAACGTGGCCTTCATGCACGCCTTTGTGCGCCAGCATCGGCTGACCGACGATGTCGCCGATAGCATAGATGTGCGGCACGTTGGTGCGCATTTGCTTATCAACGTGGATGAAGCCGCGATCGTCAACTTCCACGCCCGCTTTGCCAGCATCCAGGTTTTTGCCGTTCGGTACACGACCGATAGCAACCAGAACCGCATCGTAACGCTGTGGCTCGGCTGGCGCTTTTTTGCCTTCCATCGTCACATAGATGCCGTCTTCTTTGGCTTCTACTGCCGTCACTTTGGTTTCCAGCATCAGGTTGAACTGCTTGCTGATACGCTTGGTGAAGACCTTAACGACATCTTTGTCAGCAGCCGGGATAACCTGATCGAACATTTCAACGACGTCGATCTGTGAACCCAGAGCATGGTAAACGGTACCCATTTCCAGACCGATGATACCGCCGCCCATAACCAGCAGACGTCCTGGGACGTTTTTCAGCTCCAGCGCATCGGTAGAATCCCATACGCGCGGGTCATCATGAGGAATGAAAGGCAGTTGGATTGGACGTGAACCCGCCGCGATAATCGCGTTATCGAAGTTGATCGTCGTTTTGCCGTTTTCACCGTCAACTTCCAGCGTGTTGGCACCCGTGAATTTGCCCAGACCGTTAACAACTTTAACTTTACGGCCTTTCGCCATGCCAGCCAGACCACCGGTCAGTTGGGTGATGACTTTTTCTTTCCACAGACGGATTTTATCAATGTCGGTTTTAGGTTCACCGAACACGATACCGTGTTCTGCCAGTGCTTTGGCTTCTTCAATGACTTTAGCAACGTGCAGCAGGGCTTTGGAAGGGATACAACCAACATTCAGACACACCCCACCCAACGTGGAGTAGCGCTCTACCAGTACGGTTTCCAGACCCAAATCCGCCGCGCGGAATGCAGCAGAGTAACCCGCGGGGCCGGCACCAAGTACCACTACCTGAGCTTTAATTTCAGTACTCATCATGACCTCTTAATTGATTTCCGGCGGGTCTGTGACGTCATTGTTATTGAGTCTTAACGCCCTCTTCCACCGGGACGTGTCTTTGCCGCAGTAGTTTACAAAATCGTTAACAATTTTGAAACAACAAGCGACTAACGATTTGTCCTTGATCACTGACAGCTGTAACAAATAACAGCTTATCAGAAAAAAGCCGGCCGTCAGGCCGGCTTTTCGATTACATCACCAGACGGCGGATGTCAGACAACGTGTTGTTAATGATGGTAATGAAGCGAGCACCATCAGCACCGTCAATGACACGGTGGTCGAAGGACAGAGACATCGGCATCATCAGACGCGGAGTGAACTCTTTACCATTCCAGACCGGTTCCATCGCGGACTTAGACACACCAAGAATAGCGACTTCCGGCGCGTTGACGATCGGCGCAAAGTGCGTAGTCCCGATGCCACCCAGGCTGGAGATCGTGAAGCATCCGCCCTGCATTTCGCCAGCGGTCAGCTTACCGTCACGGGCTTTCTTGGAGATCGCCATCAGTTCGCGAGACAGCTCAGTGATGCTCTTCTTGTTCACGTCTTTAAAGACCGGAACCACCAGACCGTTCGGGGTATCAACCGCAACACCGATGTTGATGTATTTCTTCAGCGTCAGACGTTGCGCATCTTCAGACAGTGAACTGTTGAAGCGTGGCATCTGCTCAAGCGCAGCGGCAACGGCTTTCATGATGAAGACAACTGGGGTGAATTTCACATCCAGTCTACGCTTCTCAGCTTCGGCGTTCTGCTGTTTACGGAACGCTTCCAGATCGGTGATGTCAGTTTTGTCGAAGTGCGTAACGTGTGGGATCATCACCCAGTTACGGCTCAGGTTAGCACCAGAGATTTTCTGGATACGGCCCAGTTCCACTTCTTCCACTTCACCAAACTTGCTGAAGTCGACTTTCGGCCATGGCAGCATGCCTGGCAGACCGCCGCCAGCGGCAGCAGCTGGCGCAGACTCAGCGCGTTTCACTGCATCTTTCACGTAAGCCTGAACGTCTTCGCGCAGGATACGGCCTTTACGACCAGAACCCTTCACTTTTGCCAGATTCACACCGAATTCACGTGCCAGACGACGGATAACCGGCGTTGCGTGAACGTAAGCATCATTCTCAGCGAACTCGCTCTTGCCTTCTGCTTTCGCAGCCGGTGCAGCAGCAGGTTTTGCCGCTGGAGCTGGTGCAGCCGCCGCTTCTTGCTTGGCAGCTGGAGCCGCCGCAGGTGCAGCGCCTTCCACTTCGAAGACCATGATCAGTGAACCGGTTTTCACTTTGTCGCCGGTGCTGATTTTGATTTCTTTAACCGTACCCGCGAACGGCGCAGGGACTTCCATTGAAGCCTTATCGCCTTCAACGGTGATCAGTGATTGCTCAGCCGCGATTTTATCGCCAACTTTAACCATCACTTCAGTCACTTCGACTTCGTCACCGCCGATATCCGGTACGTTGACTTCTTTCGCCGCAGAGGCCGCTGGCGCAGCTGCTGCAGGAGCAGCGGCTTGTGCCGGAGCGGCAGCAGATGCTGCACCCGCCACTTCGAATACCATGATCAGAGAACCGGTAGAGACTTTATCGCCGGTGCTGATTTTGATCTCTTTAACCGTACCTGCGAAAGGTGCCGGGACTTCCATAGACGCTTTGTCGCCTTCTACGGTGATCAGAGACTGTTCAGCAGCAACGGTGTCGCCCACTTTAACCAGCACTTCAGTCACTTCGACTTCGTCACCGCCGATATCCGGTACGTTGACGTCTTTCGCTGCTGCCGCCGCTGGGGCAGCAGCCGGAGCCGCTTCTTTCTTCTCTTCTGCCTTGGCAGGTGCAGCATCAGCTGCACCGTCGGCGGAATCGAAAATCATGATCAGTTTGCCAGTTTCAACTTTGTCACCGACAGAGACTTTAATCTCTTTCACGACACCAGCCTGCGGAGAAGGGACTTCCATAGAAGCCTTATCACCTTCAACCGTGATCAGCGATTGTTCAGCTTCAACTTTATCGCCAACCTTCACCAGCACTTCGGTGACTTCAACTTCATCTGCACCGATATCCGGTACGTTGATTTCGATAGCCATGTAATCTTTACCTCTTATGCCAGACGCGGGTTAACTTTATCTGCATCGATGTTGAATTTAGTGATGGCATCTGCAACCACTTTTTTATCGATTTCACCGCGTTTAGCCAGTTCACCCAGAGCCGCAACCACGACGTAAGACGCATCCACTTCGAAGTGGTGACGCAGGTTCTCACGGCTGTCAGAACGACCGAAACCGTCAGTACCCAGTACGCGGTAATCGCTAGCTGGGATGAAGTTACGGATTTGCTCAGCAAACAGCTTCATGTAGTCAGTAGATGCCACCGCTGGCGCATCGCTCAGTACCTGAGCCACGTAAGGTACGCGTGGCGTTTCGGTTGGATGCAGCATGTTCCAACGCTCACAATCCTGGCCTTCGCGTGCCAGTTCAGTGAAGGAAGTCACGCTGAATACATCAGAACCGATGCCGTAGTCTGTCGCCAGAATCTGAGCCGCTTCACGTACGTGACGCAGGATAGAACCTGAACCCAGCAGCTGCACTTTACCTTTGCTACCGTCAACCGTTTCCAGCTTGTAGATACCTTTACGGATACCTTCTTCCGCACCCTGCGGCATCGCAGGCATGTGGTAGTTTTCGTTCAGCGTGGTGATGTAGTAGTAAATGTTTTCCTGTGCTTCGCCGTACATGCGGTGCAGACCGTCATGCATGATGACCGCAACTTCGTAGGCGAATGCTGGATCGTAGGAAATACAATTCGGGATAGTCAGAGACTGAATATGGCTGTGACCATCTTCGTGCTGCAGACCTTCGCCGTTCAGCGTCGTACGACCTGAAGTACCACCGATCAGGAAGCCACGAGCCTGTTGGTCACCCGCTGCCCAGCACAGGTCGCCGATACGTTGGAAACCGAACATGGAGTAGTAGATGTAGAACGGGATCATCGGCAGGTTGTTGGTGCTGTAAGACGTTGCCGCCGCCAGCCAGGAAGAACCTGCGCCCAGCTCGTTGATACCTTCCTGCAGAATCTGACCTTTCTGGTCTTCTTTGTAGTAAGCAACCTGCTCACGGTCCTGCGGAGTGTACTGCTGGCCTTTCGGGCTATAAATACCGATCTGGCGGAACAGACCTTCCATACCGAAGGTACGCGCTTCGTCAGCGATGATTGGAACCAGACGATCTTTGATAGATTGGTTCTTCAACATCACGTTCAGGGCACGAACAAATGCGATAGTGGTAGAGATTTCTTTGTTCTGCTCTTCCAACAGGGTGCTGAAATCTTCCAGCGTTGGTAGTTCCAGCTTCTCATCGAAGTTCGGCTGACGAGACGGCAGGTAGCCACCCAGTGCCTGACGACGTTCGTGCAGGTATTTGTACTCTTCAGACTCTTTATCGAAAGTGATGTACGGCAGTTTTTCGATATCGGCATCAGATACTGGCACGTTGAAGCGGTCACGGAAGTAACGCACGCCATCCATGTTAACTTTCTTAACCTGGTGAGCGATATTCTTACCTTCAGCCGCGTCGCCCATACCATAACCTTTAATGGTATGTGCCAGAATAACGGTTGGTTTGCCTTTGGTATCCTGCGCTTTTTTCAGTGCAGCGTAGACTTTCTTCGGATCGTGACCACCACGGTTCAGTGACCAAATTTGATCGTCGGTCCAGTCTTTAACCAGTTCTGCCGTCTCCGGATATTTACCGAAGAAGTGCTCACGCACATAGGCACCGTTTTTGGATTTGAAGGTCTGGTAGTCACCGTCAACGGTTTCTTCCATCAGTTGGATCAGTTTACCGCTGGTGTCTTTACGCAGCAGTTCGTCCCAACGGTCGCCCCACATGACTTTGATCACATCCCAGCCAGCGCCGCTGAAGATACCTTCCAGCTCGTTGATGATCTTACCATTACCGGTAACAGGACCATCCAGACGCTGCAGGTTACAGTTGATGACGAACACCAGGTTGTCCAGTTTTTCACGGGTCGCGATAGTGATCGCACCTTTGGATTCTGGTTCGTCCATTTCACCGTCGCCCAGGAAGGCATAAACGGTTTGCTTAGAGGTATCTTTCAGACCACGGTTTTCCAGATACTTCAGGAATTTAGCCTGGTAGATAGCACCGATCGGGCCTAGACCCATAGAAACGGTCGGGAACTGCCAGAAGTCTGGCATCAGTTTAGGGTGCGGATAAGAAGACAGACCGTTACCGTGAACTTCCTGACGGAAGTTGTTCATCTGGTCTTCAGTCAGACGGCCTTCAAGGAAGGCACGAGCGTAAACGCCCGGAGAAATGTGGCCCTGGAAGTAGACCAGGTCGCCGCCGTCCTGCGCAGTGCGAGCACGGAAGAAGTGGTTAAAGCACACTTCATAGAAAGTGGCGGAAGACTGGAAAGAAGCCATGTGGCCGCCCAGATCCAGATCCTTTTTAGAAGCACGCAGTACTGTCATGATCGCGTTCCAGCGGATTGCTGAGCGAATACGACGTTCCAGATCCAGATTACCAGGGTATTCCGGCTCGTCTTCCACTGCGATGGTGTTGATGTATTGACGTGCAGCTGTACCAGCAGCAACGCTGACACCGCCTTTACGTGCTTCACTCAGAACCTGATCAATCAGGAACTGGGCGCGTTCAACACCCTCTTCACGGATGACCGATTCGATCGCCTGCAGCCAGTCGCGGGTTTCGATCGGATCCACGTCATTATTTAAACGATCTGACATGGTTATTCCTTATCTTCTCTAATCAGTTAGTTTATGGAGCCTGTCTTCCTGCACTCTGACTCAGGTTTCGTCCTAAGCAAAACGCATGAAGACAGGCTCATCGTCGTCATTACCGCATTCAGAGCCCCAAATTACGGATGCTCAATCCCTGCGTTGCTGGAGCCGACGCAGCGATCTCTCGCGCCGACTATGTTCCCGGTTAAGATCCAGCAATACTTCCTCAATAAACGCCAGATGACGGTGTGATGCTTCGCGCGCCTTTTCCGGCTCACGGGCAACAATCGCCTCAAAAATGCTGGCGCGATGAATGCTAACCTGAGCCAACACTTCACGGCTCAAATAAAGCAATTCAAAATTCTGCCTCACGTTCTGTTCGAGCATCGGCCCCATACAGCGCACCAAATGCAGCAACACCACATTATGCGTGGCTTCTGTTACAGCAACCTGATACTGCATAACGGCTTCTGACTCGGCGTCCAGATCGCCCGCTTCCCTCGCCTTCTCAATCACGGCATGACAATCCCGGATACGTTGCAGATCCGACTCTGTGCCACGCAACGCAGCATAGTAGGCAGCAATGCCTTCCAGCGCATGACGCGTTTCCAGAAGATCGAACTGTGATTCGGGATGTGTGCTCAGTAATTCTGCCAGCGGATCGCTGACACTTTGCCATAGATTGGCTTGAACGAAGGTACCACCACCCTGACGGCGCAAAAGGAGACCTTTGGCTTCCAGGCGTTGAATGGCTTCTCTCAGAGAAGGGCGGGAAACATCGAACTGTTTTGCCAGTTCGCGCTCCGGTGGGAGCTTCTCGCCGGGGCGCAAGGTTCCCTCAAGGATCAGAAACTCCAGCTGCTGTTCAATCACATCTGACAGTTTGGGCTGACGGATCTTGCTGTATGCCATAGTGAATTCTTCTCTGCGAATGGCGCGGAGTCAATTGGTAATACCAATTTCAAAAACGTGACGCTAAAGTAACAAAGTATTCACCTTCTGTCCATAAGGACCTTGAGCTAAATCACCAATCCCACCAGTTTTTAACAAATGCACGAGAAACATGCAGCAAAGCGATAGCCCGCCTGTGGTATTACCATTAATCCCCTCTGTCTATATTTTAACTTTTTTGAAACGTAAAGCAGGCATTGCTGAACCGTTTAAATACAAAAATAGTGAATTTTTATTCAAAAATTAAGATTTTTTATTCTTTATGAAATAGCACGATCATCAGTAGCGCCCTATTGGGGTAAACACTATTTTTACAGCAGGGATAAAGAGATAATAAAAGGGAGTAAACCTAAAGGAGTAAAAACCCTCCTCCCATCCTAAAAAGTCATCTCTCGATTTTCCCGCCATCACGTTCTTAATCGGGGAGAAGTAAAAATTTTGATGTGGCGATAGTTTTTAATTATCAGACTATAAGAAATCAGTGCAATCTTGAGCACTTACCACTATTCTCTGGAAAACGGTAGGTGTTTTCTTATTTTAAGATATTCCAAACCGTAAAAATAAAATTACACAAACGTACAGTCACTAATACGCGTGTTCGTTCACACCGTGTTTTTTACTTGCACTGGCAGAGGGTTAAATTTGATGGATAATCAACAAGCGGACGGCACGCTAAAACGTGGTTTGAAAAACCGTCATATTCAGTTGATTGCCTTGGGTGGCGCGGTAGGTACTGGCCTCTTTCTTGGTATTGCGCAGACAATCAAAATGGCCGGGCCATCGGTCCTGTTAGGCTATGCGATTGGCGGGCTGATCGCGTTTCTCATTATGCGCCAACTGGGCGAGATGGTGGTTGAAGAGCCGGTAGCCGGATCGTTCAGCCACTTTGCTTATAAATACTGGGGCGATTTCGCGGGCTTCGCATCGGGATGGAACTACTGGGTGCTGTATGTGCTGGTCGCCATGGCCGAGCTCAGCGCCGTGGGGATTTACGTCCAGTACTGGTGGCCAGACATTCCGACCTGGGTGTCCGCCGCCGTCTTCTTCCTGCTGATTAACGCCATCAATCTGGCGAACGTCAAAGTCTACGGTGAGATGGAGTTCTGGTTTGCCATCATCAAAGTTGCCGCGATTATTGGCATGATCGTCTTCGGTGGCTGGCTGCTGCTCAGCGGTACGGGCGGGCCGGAAGCGACCGTAACCAACCTGTGGGCGCAGGGCGGGTTCTTCCCGAACGGCGTGCTCGGTCTGGTGATGGCAATGGCGGTGATCATGTTCTCATTTGGCGGGCTGGAACTGGTGGGGATTACCGCAGCAGAAGCGGATGACCCAGAGAAAAGCATTCCACGCGCGACCAATCAGGTTATCTACCGCATCCTGATTTTCTACATCGGTTCACTCGCTATCCTGCTGTCACTGTACCCGTGGGGCAAGGTTGTGGAAGGTGGTAGTCCGTTCGTCATGATCTTCCATGAACTGAACAGCAACGTCGTAGCAACGGTGCTGAACATCGTGGTGCTGACCGCGGCGCTGTCCGTTTACAACAGCTGCGTGTATTGCAACAGCCGCATGCTGTTCGGTCTGGCGAAACAGGGTAACGGACCAAAAGTACTGAAAACCGTCGATGCTCGTGGCGTCCCGGTTGTTGCTATCGGTATCTCCGCGCTGGCAACGGCGCTGTGCGTACTGATCAACTACCTAATTCCTGGCAAAGCGTTCGAACTATTGATGGCGCTGGTTGTATCTGCTCTTGTGATTAACTGGGCGATGATCAGTCTGGCGCACCTGAAGTTCCGGGCGCAAAAGGACAAAGAAGGTACGGTGACCAAGTTTAAAGCGCTGCTTTATCCGCTGGGTAACTATATCTGTCTGCTGTTCCTTGCGGGTATATTGGTCATCATGTTCCTGACGCCGGGTATTCAGATTTCCGTCATGCTGATTCCGGTCTGGCTGGTTATTCTGGGCGTAGGCTATTTTATCAAAAAGAAAAATCAGCCGACGTAAGCCTAAGCCTCAGCGTTCACCCCATCCTTTTCATGGCCGACTCTGTCGGCCATTTTCATATTTGCCACGTCCATCACACTTTGCTCCACCCGACCCGTTTGTCCATTTTTGCAACCGATTTCATACGCTCTTTTATCCCTATCGAGGGGAATAATCGTGCTTACACGTTAAGCACAGGAGTCGTATTCATGAAGAACAACGCACTGTCCGTTAAAGAAAAGATCGGCTACGGAATGGGTGACGCAGGATGCAACATGATTGGCGGAGCCATCATGCTATTTCTGAGCTACTTCTACACCGATATCTATGGCCTCTCGCCAGCCTTGGTCGGCACCCTGCTCCTCTCCATTCGCGTTATCGATGCCGTCACGGATCCGATTATGGGCGCGATCGCCGATCGCACCCAAAGCCGCTGGGGTCGCTTTCGGCCTTATCTGCTTTGGGTCTGCGTGCCCTACGTTCTGTTCAGCGTCCTCATGTTTACCACACCGGACTGGAGCTACAACGGCAAAGTCATCTACGCGTTCGTCACCTATTTTCTGATGTCGCTGACGTACACCGCCATCAACATTCCTTACTGCTCGCTTGGCGGCGTGATCACCGCTGACCCGCATGAGCGCGTGTCCTGCCAGTCATACCGCTTCATCATGGTCGGTATCGCCACACTCATTCTCTCTTCGACGCTGCTGCCTATGGCAGAGTGGTTCGGCGGCGAGGACAAAGCGCGCGGCTACCAAATGTCGATGGGCGTGATGGCGATCATTGCCCTATTCATGTTTCTGTTTTGCTTTGCCACCGTTCAGGAGCGAATTAAGCCCGCCATCCCCACCAACGATGCGCTGAAAGCAGACTTGCGAGACGTCTGGAAAAACGACCAATGGCCGCGCATTCTGCTGTTAACCCTGTGCAACGTCTGTCCCGGATTTATCCGCATGGCAGCCACGATGTACTACGTCACCTGGGTGATGGGAAAATCCGCCTCATTCGCCAGCCTGTTTATCAGTCTCGGCGTGGTCGGCATGATGTTCGGCAGCGCATTGGCGAAGCCCCTGACTGACCGTTTCTGCAAGCTGAAAGTGTTTTTCTGGGTCAACATCGCGCTAGCGATCTTCTCCAGCGCCTTCTATTTCTTCAACCCTCACCTGACCAGCTTTATTCTGGTGATGTACTTCCTGCTGAACGTTCTGCACCAGATCCCGTCCCCGCTCCACTGGTCGCTGATGGCCGATGTGGATGACTACGGCGAGTGGAAAACCGGCAAGCGAATCACCGGGATCAGCTTCTCAGGCAATCTGTTCTTCCTAAAAGTCGGGCTGGCGATTGCAGGGGCGATGGTCGGCTTCCTGCTGTCCTACTATGGTTATGATGCCAACGCTCCACAGCAAAATGCAGAAGCCATGAACGGCATCATTATGTTGTTCACCCTTATTCCCGGCGTAGGCTATTTGATTACCGCAGGCGTTGTGCGTTTGCTGAAGGTTGATCGCGAGCTTATGCAGCAAATACAAATCGATCTGGAAAAACGCCGTAATAACTATCGGGAACTGAGCGAGAGCCGTGACAGTCAGTCACTCAACGTCAAAAGAGGAGGAGAGAATGATGAACCCACATCAATGGCCTAACCCACTGATTGAACAACGGGCTGACCCTTTCATTCTTCGCCACACGGATGGACAATATTATTTTATTGCCTCGGTACCTGAATACAATCGGCTCGAAATTCGCCGAGCCAGTTCGCTGGAGGCTCTTGCCCACGCGACACCGGTAACGATCTGGCGCAAGCATGAACGCGGCCCGTTAAGTGCGCTGATTTGGGCACCGGAGCTGCACGTGATTAACGGCAAATGGTATGTCTATTTCGCCGCCGCGCCGACGGAAGACATCAAAGACGGCTTATTCCAGCACCGCATGTTTGCGCTGGAATGTGCAGACAGCGACCCGCTAAAAGGCAACTGGGTCGAAAGAGGCCGGATTTATACGCAATTCGATACCTTCTCGCTGGATGCCACCCACTTTGAACATAAAGGAAAACGCTACTATCTGTGGGCGCAAAAAGATCCCGCGATTGCAGGTAATTCGAATCTGTATCTGGCGGAAATGGAAAATCCGTGGACGCTGAAAGGCACGCCGGTCATGTTAAGCAAGCCAGAATTACCGTGGGAAGTGATTGGTTTTAAAGTCAACGAAGGGCCCGCCGTCATTAAGCACGGCGAGCGTCTCTTCATCACCTATTCCGCCAGCGCTACCGATGAAAATTACTGTATCGGCTTACTGTGGGCGAATGCAGGCAGCGATCTGTTGAACCCGACAAGCTGGCATAAATCGCAGCAGCCGGTCTTTACCACCAGCCGAGCAAACCGGCAGTTTGGACCAGGCCATAACAGCTTTACCCAAACAGAAACGGGTGAAGACGTTCTGGTTTACCACGCCCGCAACTACACGGAGATCGAAGGCGATCCGCTGTATGACCCAAATCGCCATACGCGGATTAAAACCTTCATCTGGGATCGTGACGGTATGCCGGTGTTCGGCGAACCGCCCGCAGACAGGCAATAAGCGAGAAACGGGTGTGCTGGGACGTCGGTTGGGACGTACATTTAGAAATTAAACCAGCGCACCGTATATCGTCAGAAGCGCGACGACGACCACTAATGCCAGCGTCACCTTTTTCGCTAGCGTCACGGCGGCTTTGGGCGTCTCCACAGGCTCAACGTGGGATTCACGCGCGAGAGAAAATTGGGCCAGTTGAGTCAACACCCAATACTGTGAACTGCGGGAATCCCCCAACGAGGCGAACCACGCAGGCAGCGCTTTCTCTCCGTGCCCCAGCAATGCATAAGCGGCACCGACCAAGCGGGCGGGAATCCAATCAAGCCAATGCAGTAAACTATCGACGCCAGACTGCGCGCGCTCCAGCGGGGTGTGGTGGCGGGCAAGCCAGGTCTGTCTGGCGCGTAAAAATGCATACCCCGTCAGCGCAATCGGCCCGTAGGGTCCAGCAGCGATAAACCAGAACAGCGGCGCTAAATAAAACCGGAAATTTATCCACAGCAGCGCATTTTGCAGCTCTTTCAGTTGCTCTTCTTCTCCCGTGCCAACGGGCAGACCGTGAATCAGCGCCAGTTCAGCCGCCATTTCCCGGCGGGCATCCGCCTCGCCGCGCTGTGCCGCCTGCAAATAGCGCCGATAGTGCTGACGGATTTCACCCGCGCCAATGCACATCAGGCTGATAACAATCCACAGCAAAAGAGAAATCAGGCCGAACAGAATGCCGCTCGTGAGCCACAGCAAGCCCGCCACGATGCCCATGCTGCAGAGCGTCAGGAACAGCGTTTGCAATAAAGACGGAGACGGTACGTGCCGGAATACAACCTCAAGCCGATGATCGATCTGCCAGTGCTCGCCCTGTTTGAACAAGCGTTCCCATGCCAGCGTAAGCAAAAGTGTAAACAGCGTCATTAATCCAGACTCCCTTTATTCTCTGTCCAGTTTTCTTGTAGCAGGCGGTGATAGCCGTCCCAGTCAAATGCCGGTCCGGGGTCGGTTTTACGGCCCGGCGCGATGTCGCTGTGTCCGGTAATGCGCGATAGCGTAATAGGATAGGCCCGCATTAATAGGCGTGTAACCGCCACCAGCGAGTGATACTGCTGCGCGGTAAAAGGCAGCGTATCCGTCCCTTCCAGCTCAATGCCAATAGAGAAATCATTACAGCGTTCCCGACCTTCAAACACCGACACACCAGCATGCCAGGCGCGCTGCTCGAAAGGCACATACTGTGTGATTTGCCCATCGCGGCGAATCAGGCAGTGTGCCGCGACGCGTAAATGGGAAATGTCGGCGAAATAAGGATGCGCAGTGGGATCCAACGTCGCCGTAAACAGTTGATCGATATACGGCCCGCCAAACTCGCCGGGCGGCAGACTGATATTGTGGATCACCAGTAGGGAAGGCACCTCATCATTCGGGCGACCATCATAATGCGGTGAAGGCGTGTGTGTAATGTCGGATAACCAGCCATTTTCCAAAAGCATCGGCGATAACCTCGCATCGTATCGTTTGCCGGCTGAATCAGGCGAAAAATCAATTTCCGGAATAAAAACAATGTCAGATATAAAAATAATGTCAGGTGTAAAAACAATTGTAGCCAAAAGGTGCTTGTCTCCAAGATACCATGTTTCGCGCCACGCTATCTATTCAACTGGATATCAATAGGTTTTACCGTTTGTTTTGTGATATTCCCGTCGCTTTCCTGCCCAAACGCAATACCGATACCTTTTTTAGTAAGGTGAAATCCCTAACACCATTATGTGATTAAAATCACATTACAAATGTAATGGCATAACAAAAGGCAATCGTTTTCGTGCATTGCGTCTATTTTTACTTAAAATGCATGACAAAATTATCTTCTGATTTTTTTAGATATTACCAAAACTTATTTTGCGGTCTTACGTACGACGTAAATAACGTCTAACACTATGGTACTTAACATGAAAAAAACTTTCGCCGCAGGCGCGTTGCTCGCACTGTCATGCTCAATGCCTGCTCTTGCCGACAGCAATAAAGCCGAATACCTGTCCGACTGGTGGCACCAGAGCATTAACGTCGTCGGTAGCGCCCACACGCGTTTCGGGCCGCAACTGAACAGCACGACTTACCTGGAATACGAAGCATTTGCGCGTAAAGACTGGTTCGATTTCTACGGCTACGCCGATGCGCCTAAGTTTTTTGGTGGCGATCCCGACAGCCGTGGCATTTGGGACAAAGGCTCTCCGCTGTTTGTCGAGATCGAACCACGCTTCTCCATTGATAAACTGACGGGCGCTGATCTGAGCTTTGGTCCGTTTAAAGAGTGGTACATCGCCAATAACGTTATTTACGATCAGGGTCGCAACAGCGGTTCACGCCAGAGCACCTGGTACATGGGCTTAGGTACCGATATTGATACCGGCACCGACCTGTCTCTGTCAGTGAACGGTTATGCCAAATACCAATGGCAGAACTACGGCGCCGCTAACGAAAACGAGTGGGACGGCTACCGGGTAAAAGTGAAATACTCTTACCCACTGGGCTCAATGCTGGGCGGCAACGTCTCGTATATCAGCTTCACCAATTTCGATTTTGGCTCAGAACTGCGTGATAAATCGAATTCCAGCCGCACCAACAATTCCATTGCCTCCAGCCATATTCTGGCGCTGGGCTACGACCACTGGCACTACTCTTTCGTCGCTCGTTACTTCCACAACGGCGGCCAATGGGCTGATGGCGCAGAACTTAATTTCGGCAAAGGCCCGTTTGAAGTGAAATCTACCGGCTGGGGCTACTACCTGGTCGTCGGTTACAACTTCTAAAATCGCCTCCTCTTTCCGGCGACCACGGATGTTCGCCGGAAGATTAATAACAGTAACCAACTGAATTGTAATAACTATTCATTCTGGATGTCCTGATGTAAACAAGGTAGCATAGACCTCCGAATCCCCCCTTCGGAGTTTTGTCATGTCAACGCGTCGCTACAGTCAGGAACAACGCCAACAAGCCTTGCTCGCTCGTATTGCACAAGATATCCCCGCCAGCGTGCAACTGGCCTTGCGTGAAGATTTAGGTGGCATCGTCGATGCTAATCAAGACATTACCGCGCTTCTGCTCCCCGACAACGAGACCGTCAGCGCACGCATTATCACGCGTGAAGCGGGCATATTCTGCGGTACGCGCTGGCTTGAGGAAGTCTTTTCTCAATTAGGCGACACGACAACGATCGTCTGGCACGTTGCCGATGGCGACGCTATCACGCCCAACCAAACGCTGTGTGACATCACAGGGCCAGCTAAACAGCTCCTGACAGGCGAACGTACCGCGCTGAACTTCCTGCAAACGCTATCCGGCGTCGCCACTGAAGTCAGCCGCTATGTTGCCGTATTGCAGGGAACACGCACTCGACTGCTGGATACGCGCAAGACGCTGCCGGGTCTGAGAACCGCACTGAAATACGCCGTATCATGCGGTGGCGGAGACAACCATCGACTCGGTTTATCCGACGCCTTCCTGATCAAGGAAAACCACATCATCGCCGCGGGCTCAATCAAAAATGCGGTAGAAAAAGCGCAGTCTTTACGCAGCGATGTTCCGGTAGAAGTTGAAGTCGAATCGCTGGATGAATTACAGCAAGCGCTGGAAGCGGGCGCCGATATCATCATGCTGGATAATTTTAGTCTGGATAACATCCGGGAAGCTGTTAGCACCACACAAGGCCGCGCGCTGCTGGAAATATCCGGCAATGTCACCCTCGACACGCTGCGTGGCTACGCTGAAACGGGTGTGGACTATATCTCCGTGGGGGCGCTAACCAAGCACGTACAGGCGCTGGACTTATCCATGCGCTTCATCTAACCGCTCTTCTATTTCTATCGGCGAGGTGCTATTTCGCATCTCGTTCACCTCTCGACACCCCATCCTCTCGCACACCATCGTAACAACACACACTGCAAATCCCGCGCGGACTTCCTGTCCGACAGCGTGAAAATTGCGTCTCTGCTCGCAAAAAATTTTCAATCCTCTGCAAGTCCGCTAAAAACCTGTCGTAGCGCTTTCCTGTTTCACATTTCCCCGCTCGTCAGCCTTCGCTCCCTTTTCTATGCTGCCGCATCCGTATGGATTTCTGCACCGAAGCCTTTCATTTATGTGCCACAAAATTTATATGCAACAACAGGGAAATCAACATGATAAAACAGCAAGGATTTACGCTGATTGAGCTAATGATTGTTATTGCGATCGTCGCTATCCTCAGCGCTATTGGCGTACCGGCTTATCAAGGCTATCTGCAAAAAGCTGCGCTAACGGACATGCTGCAGACGATGGTGTCTTATAAAACGCCCGTCGATCTCTGTGGTCTGGAAAATGCCGCGTTTACCGCCTGCAATGCAGGTAATCAGGGAATTCCGGGCAGCAAATCTTCACGCTATGTCAGCGCCGTTAGCGTCGCTCAAGGAGTGATTACGCTGACTGGCCAATCCACACTGCAAGGGCTGCGCGTTATTCTGACGCCAACGTGGGATACCGAAACTGGCGCTTCACGCTGGACGAAAAACTGTGCCACGGACGACAGCACAGAAAGCCTGCAATCTGCCTGTCAGGACGTTTTCCGTTTCGATAACACGGCGGGTTAATCATGACGGACTCATCCTTCTCCTCTGAGCATACGCTCAGCGAGCTACAGACGCTGTGCCGACGCTATCAGGCATTGTTGCTTAGTCTTGATGAACAAACGCTGTCGGTCGCCGTCACGGCTTCCCCTTCTGCGGAGATGATTGCCGCGCTGCGTTTCGCCAGCAATCGCCGCATTATGGTAGAACAATGGCCACAGGCCAGAATGGAACAGCAGCTTAACCCGGTGAACGCCGTTGCCGAACCCGCAGAAACCTACCATGCCAGCACATCAGCTAACACTTATCGCAACAGCGCTGGGCAACAGGATCATGACGATGACTCCCCCGTTGCACAGTTTATCCATCAAACGCTACGTCTCGCCGTTCAGCGTCGCGCCTCTGATATCCACTTTGAGCCGTTACTGGACAGCTATCGCGTCCGATTACGTATTGACGGCGTGCTACAGGCCATATCCGCACCGCCGCCCGAACTGACAAACCGTATTACCGCACGGCTGAAAATCATGGGTAAGTTGAACATCGCCGAACGGCGTTTGCCGCAGGATGGCCAGTTCAGCCTGACGCTGGATCAACAAGCCTATTCGTTGCGCATTGCTACGCTGCCCGTACAACAAGGCGAAAAAGTCGTACTGCGTATTTTGCAAACGCATCAGCAGGAGCTGGCACTGGATAAACTTGGGCTAACCGCAAAGGCGTTACAGCAGTTGATTAGCGTGCTGAGCGCCTCACAGGGAATGCTGTTAGTCACGGGCCCGACAGGTAGTGGCAAAACCGTCACGCTTTACAGCGCGATACGCTGGCTGAACGAGTGCAGCCGCAATATCTGTAGCGTAGAAGATCCGGTCGAAATTCCCTTGCAGGGCATCAACCAAACGGCAATCAATCCCAAAGCCGAACTGGGCTTTGGCCGAATTTTACGAGCGCTGCTACGACAGGATCCAGACGTCATTATGATCGGTGAAATCCGTGACGCTGAAACCGCAGAAATTGCGGTAAAAGCCGCACAAACTGGCCATCTGGTCATGTCCACGCTGCATACCAATTCTGCCGTAGAAACGTTAACTCGCCTCAGTCATCTGGGCATCCCCGGCTACCTGTTAGCCGCAGCGCTAAAACTCATTATTGCCCAACGCCTTGTACGTCGGTTATGTCCGCACTGTAAAACGCCGGGAGAACCGCTACTTTCACTGCCAAACGACGTATGGCAAGGGGCACTGCAACATTGGCAAGCCCGCGGCTGTAGCCACTGTTTTTCTGGCTACTATGGCCGCGTCGCGCTCTATGAATTGTTGCCTATCACGCCAGATTTTCAGGCAGCGCTAGCGAGCAACGCCAGCACGGGGGAATTATCTGCGTTGTCTCGCCATTCAGGTTTTCCAACGTTGCTGGCCGCAGGGCTTGAGTTGGTCAACGAGGGCCTGACCTCACTTGCTGAAGTCTACCGTGTGGTGGGCGATGAGCGGTCAATAAATCAGGAGGCGCAATGAGGCTACAGCGCTTATATCACTGGCAGGCCATCACGTCCGAGGGCGAATTTATCGCTGGAGAACTCATTAGCACACATCGCCAGCACGCCTATGCCAGCCTGATTGCACAGGGTTACCAGCCGCTTCTCGTCAAAGCCGGCCATTACCTATCGCTACGCTACTGGAAACGTGAACAGCTAGGCGAGTCAATCAAACAGCTTGCTGCCCTGCTACAAGCCGGATTACCGCTGCTGGAAGCATTAAAATTGGTCTCGGAACAGCACGAGCGCCCCGGCTGGCGCTGCGTATTACGGGATGTGCGTACCCATGTTGCTCAGGGAAATTCGTTCTCTGAGGCACTACAGGAATACCCGCATATCTTTCCCGTTCTGTATCGTTCCCTCATTGCCGTCGGCGAATTGACCGGGAAGCTAGACGCATGCTGCCTACAGTTGGCACAACAGCAAGAAAAACAGTCCAGGCTGCAACAGAAAGTCATCAAAGCGCTACGCTATCCCTGCTTTGTTTTGGCAATTGCCCTACTGGTCAGCATGATGATGTTAACGCTGGTTCTGCCCGAGTTTGCGTCGCTCTATTCCTCGTTCGATACGCCGTTGCCGTGGTTTACCCGTCAGTTGCTTTATCTGGCAGAAATCATATCTGACTATGGACTGATTGGGTTGCTGATACTTAGTTGCTTGGTGGTGGGGTACGCCCGCTTGAGGCAGAAACAGCCATTGTGGAAAACCCGAGAGCAAGAATGGCTGCTGAAGCTTCCTATCGTATCCAGCCTGTTACGCGGTAAATCGCTGAACCAGATATTCCATATTCTCGCCATGACGCAACATGCCGGTTTGACGCTCCCGGAAGGGCTGGATGCCGCCGCGACGATCCGTCACACGCTTTATCAGGCCGCAATTCAACAGATACAAGTGCAACTGCATCAGGGGACGTCGCTATACCATGCCACACAGCATCACACCATGCTGTTCCCTGCGCCCTGCCCGCAGCTGATCCGCGTGGGGGAAGAAACCGGGGCGTTGGATGCGATCTTTACACAGCTGGCAGAATGGCATGAAGGTCGGGTACAACAGCAGGCAGACATGCTGACACAAACGCTGGAACCGGTGCTGATGATGGTCGTCGGGGGAATGGTCGGGGCGCTGGTGATTGGCATGTATTTGCCTATCTTCCAGTTGGGGAATGTATTGGCCGGTGCCTGAACCGACCAATACAGCATACAAACAGCGACAAGCTACGTCGTACGCACCTCCGCTACCAGCGGAAAGACGGCGCGTAACGGCGGCAACTACCCGTTGAAAATACGGTTTTCCTGCTCGGCCACGCGGATAAACGTTGTACGCTTCGTCAGCTCTTTCAAACGGGATGCACCAACATAGGTACAGGCCGAGCGCAGGCCGCCGAGAATATCACGCACGGTATTGTCTACCGGACCACGCAGAGGCAATTTCACGGTTTTTCCTTCCGCAGCACGGTACTCTGCCACGCCGCCAACATGACGCTCCATCGCAGATGCAGAGCTCATACCGTAGAACAGCATCATTTTCTCACCGTTTTCTTCCACAATGGTGCCTTCACATTCATCATGCCCTGCCAACATACCGCCCAGCATGACGAAATCGGCTCCGCCGCCAAATGCTTTCGCGACATCGCCCGGCATGGCGCACCCGCCGTCGCTCACGATTTGCCCACCGAGGCCATGTGCTGCATCGGCGCATTCGATCACGGCAGAAAGCTGAGGGTAGCCTACACCCGTTTTAACGCGCGTCGTGCAGACAGAACCGGGGCCAATGCCAACTTTCACGATGTCCGCGCCGGAGAGGATAAGTTCTTCCACCATTTCACCGGTCACGACGTTTCCAGCGCAGATAACTTTGTCTGGGCAGGCCTCACGCGCTTTTTGCAGGAACGTCACAAAGTGCTCAGAATAGCCATTGGCGACATCGATACAGATAAATTTCAGCTCAGGCGACAGCGCCAAGATTTGCTTTAGCTTGATAAAATCAGCCTCAGATGTCCCGGTCGAGACCATTACGTGGCGCAATACCGATGCCGGAGTGCGTTGCACAAACTGAGACCATTGTTCGACAGAGTAGTGTTTATGGACAGCCGTCAGAACATCAAAAGAGGCCAGGACTTCCGCCATACTAAACGTACCCACGGTATCCATATTGGCGGCGATAATCGGTACGCCGGACCAGTTGCCGCCGGCATGGAGGAAAGTGAATTGACGTTCCAGTTCAACGTCGGAGCGGCTTTTCAGCGTCGAACGCTTTGGCCGGATGAGAACGTCTTTAAAGCCTAACTTTAAATCTTCTTCAATACGCATGAGGTTCGAGTTCCTGGTTAGTGACGGCGGAATACTCAGTATCGTTACTGAGCATAATCATTTCTGAAAAAATAATAGCCCTTTACCAGTGACGTTATCATACGCAGGAATAATCCTGCGGCAAGACTGCGATTTTCACTTTATTTGGGATAAAATCAGAGAAATTTACCTATCACCCAGCAAAGTGATAACGTGAAGCACACTGCGGTTGATACCTGATTGACTTCAGGGGGACGGGAAGAGATTCCTCACCCTTGAAAATAGTAGAAATGTTAACTTTTCAATACGGGTGCAATGACATACATCGTAGCCTTAACGGGCGGTATCGGCAGCGGAAAAAGCACCGTAGCCGATGAATTTGCCAAATTAGGAGCCACTATCGTTGATGCGGATATCATCGCGCGTCAGGTAGTCGAGCCTGGGGAACCCGCACTGGATGCCATCAGGCTCCGGTTTGGCGACGCTATGCTCAATACCGATGGTTCATTGAACCGTGCCGCACTACGCCAACAGATTTTTTCCTCACCAGAGGAGAAACAGTGGCTGAATAATTTACTCCATCCGTTAATCCAACAGGAAACACAGACCCAGTTTCAGGCTGCATCCGCACCGTACATTCTGTGGGTCGTCCCTTTATTGGTGGAGAACGGTTTACAACAGCGAGCACAGCGTGTTCTGGTCGTTGATGTAGACAAAGAAACTCAGCTTGCACGTACGCTGGCCCGCGATGGCATCAGCCGGCAGCAAGCAGAAAACATACTGGCAGCACAGGCTACTCGAGAACAGCGCCTGGCTTATGCCGATGATATTATTGATAACAGTCGCTGCCCAAACGAGCTGGCTCCACAGGTTGCGGAATTACACCGCCAGTACCTGGAGCTCGCCGCCTCCGCAGCCGACAGGATGACTAAGAATGAGTGACGCCCCCTCAACGATTTTATTCGAATACCCGCTGAACGAAAAAACACGTACCTGGTTGCGTATCGAATCATTATTGCAGCAGCTACATCAAAACCACTCCCTGACCGATATGGGAGGCGCTCTAACATTTTTTCGTGCTATCGCCGAACTGCTTGATGTGCTGGAGCGTGGAGATGTCCGTACCGAGCTGCTGAAAGAACTGGAGCGGCAACAGCAAAAACTGCTACAATGGAGTGATGTTCCGGGCGTTGACATGGAACGCATCCATACGTTGAGACGCCAGTTGAAAGATCTGGCCAGTACGTTGATGGCCGCACCACGAATGGGGCAGTTCCTACGGGAAGATCGCCTGATTGGCATGGTACGCCAGCGTCTTGGCATTCCCGGCGGATGCTGTAGTTTCGATCTTCCCACTCTGCATAGCTGGCTGCATCAGCCTCAGGAGTTGCGTGAGAAATTGGTTTCCGGCTGGCTTAACTCCTTGTCACCGCTCAAACAAGCGCTGGATATGATCCTGGAACTGATCCGCCATTCTGGCACGTTCCGCCCGCAGACCAGCCTGAACGGTTTTTTCCAGGACAATGCCTCCGATGCTGATCTGCTACGTTTGCGCCTTGAGCAAGTACATCAGCTCTATCCGCAAATATCTGGCCATAAGACACGCTATGCCATCCGTTTTCTGCCATTAGATAGCGAAAACGGCCACATTCCTCCGCGTTTAACCTTTGAACTGGCCTGCTGCTAGACTAAGCCCCCTGACAGACAAAAATGTGTTACGTACCAATATGTGTTAAGTACCAAATAGAGTGAAAAGAATCTTATGACAGCAGAAATTACGACGGTGAAGTGCCCAACCTGCAAGCAGGCGGTTATCTGGGATGAAACCAGCCTCTATCGCCCATTTTGCAGTAAACGTTGTCAGCTCATCGATTTGGGTGAATGGGCAGATGAAGAAAAGCGCATTCCAAGTGATGATATGGTTTCTGATAGTGAAGACTGGAGCGAAACGCGCTAACGGCCACGTTTCGCGATAACGACTTTCACACAGGTAAAGCTAGATTAAAGCGATTTCAGCCAGCGGATCATCTCCGCATTCGCTGGCGGAAATTCGTCCTCACGTAGTTCTTCTACGCTCACCCAGCGTGATTCCTGACCTTCCCGACCATAGGGTTCCCCCAGCCACGTTTCAACCAGGAAGAAATGAAGCGTGATGATTCTCTCCGGCGTAGAAAACGTCTTGTCGTTCAGCGGCTGTGGTGCGCTGGCTTCGATGCCCGTTTCTTCACGCAGTTCACGAATCAGCGCCTGCTCTGGCGTTTCGCCTTCTTCAACTTTACCGCCGGGAAATTCCCACATCCCTGCCATATGAACGCCATCAGGGCGGCGAGCAATGAAATATTGCTGCTCCGAATTGCGGATGATGCCGACCGCGACGGATAACTGTTTTTGCGTCATGACACTTCCTATCAGATTCTTATCAAGTAAAAGGCGGTCAATGACCGCCCTTATACTTATCACATTTTAATCACTGGACTCAGCAGCCAATTATTTCTGTAAGCGACCGTGGCACTGCTTATATTTCTTGCCTGAACCACATGGGCAAGGGTCATTACGTCCAATTTTACGATCTGCCTGCGCTGGTGAACCGGTGTTCAGGCTATCTTCTTCCTGATGGCTAAACTGTTGCTGCTGTGCCAAACGCTCAGCTTCTTCGCGGCGTTGCTGCTCCAGCGCTTCAATTTCTTCCGGCATTCTCACCTGGACCTTGCTCAGCGTACTGATCACTTCATATTTCAATGATTCCAGCATCGCGGCAAACATAGAGAACGACTCACGCTTATATTCTTGCTTCGGATCTTTCTGTGCATAGCCACGCAGATGAATACCCTGACGCAGGTAATCCATTGCCGCCAGATGTTCTTTCCACAAGGAATCCAGCGTCTGCAACATCACGCCTTTCTCGAAGTTGCGCATAACTTCAACGCCAACCACTTCTTCTTTGCGATGATAAACCTCAAGCGCCTGCTGGAAAATACGCTCACGTAGCGTTTCTTCATGCAGCTCAGGCTCTTTATCCAGCCACGCCTTGATCGGCATATCCAGATCGAAGTCGTTCTTCAGGCGCTGTTCCAGACCTTCCGTATCCCACATTTCTTCCAGAGATTCCGGTGGAATATAGCTGTCGATAGTCGCTTTAAACACATCCTCACGAATACTGGTGATGGTTTCGCTGATATCGGACACATCCAGCAGTTCGTTACGCTGTGTGTAGATCGCACGACGTTGGTCGTTCGCCACATCATCGTATTCCAGCAGCTGTTTACGAATATCAAAGTTACGGCTTTCTACTTTACGCTGTGCGTTAGCAATCGCCTTGGTGACCCACGGGTGCTCAATCGCTTCGCCCGGTTTCATCCCCAGCTTACGCATCATATTAGAAACGCGATCGGAGGCAAAAATACGCATCAGCGCATCTTCCATCGACAGATAGAAGCGTGATGAACCCGCATCCCCCTGACGACCGGAACGACCACGCAGCTGGTTATCGATACGGCGAGATTCATGGCGCTCTGTACCGATAATGTGCAAGCCACCCGCAGCCAACACCGCATCATGGCGCTCTTTCCAAGCCGCTTTGATTTCTGCAATTTGCGCGTCATCTGGGTTTTCCAGATGTGCGACTTCGGCCTGCCAGCTACCACCCAATACGATGTCCGTACCACGACCGGCCATATTGGTCGCGATGGTGACTGCACCAGACTGACCCGCCTGTGCAACGATGTCCGCTTCCATGGCGTGGAATTTCGCATTCAACACATTGTGTTTAATGCCCGCTTTTTCCAGCGCCTGAGAAACCACTTCTGATTTCTCAATGGAGATCGTACCGACCAGAATAGGCTGGCCTTTTACAGAGCGGTCTTTGATATCCTCAATGATGGCATCAATTTTTTCCTGCTCGGTCATGTAGACCAGGTCAGGCAAGTCTTTACGAATCATCGGACGGTTAGTCGGCACCACAATCGTATCCAGCTTATAGATGGAGCTGAATTCGAACGCTTCGGTATCTGCCGTACCAGTCATACCCGCCAGTTTTTCATACAGGCGGAAGTAATTCTGGAAGGTAATGGAAGCCAGCGTCTGGTTTTCATTCTGAATGGCCACCTTCTCTTTCGCTTCCACAGCCTGATGCAGACCATCAGACCAGCGACGCCCTTGCATGGTACGGCCGGTGTGTTCATCGACGATGATGACTTCACCGTCTTTCACAATGTAATCAACATCGCGGGTAAACAACACGTGCGCACGCAGTGCAGCAGTCACATGGTGCATCAGCATAATGTTGGTCGGAGAGTACAGCGACTCGCCCTCTTCCATAATGCCTTCTTTCACCAGCAGTTCTTCCACCAGAACCAGACCACGCTCGGTGAGGTTAACCTGACGTGCTTTCTCATCAACAGAGAAGTGGCCTTCACCGTGGAAGGTATCCGAATCTTCTTTCTCCTGACGGATCAGGTTAGGGATGATTTTATTGACGCTGATATACAGCTCAGAGCTGTCTTCAGCCGGGCCGGAAATGATCAGCGGCGTACGCGCTTCATCGATCAGGATGGAGTCAACCTCATCCACCAGCGCGTAGTATAATTTACGCTGCACGCGCTCTTCCGGGCTGAACGCCATGTTGTCACGCAGGTAGTCAAAACCGTATTCGTTATTGGTACCGTAGGTGATATCTGCGGCATAGGCTTCACGCTTCGCTGGAGCCGGCATTCCCGGCAGGTTGATACCGACGCTCAGGCCAAGGAATTCAAACAACGGACGGTTATTCTCGGCATCACGCTGTGCCAGATAATCGTTCACGGTAACCACGTGTACGCCACGACCAGTCAGCGCATTCAGGTACGCAGGCAGCGTTGCCGTCAGTGTTTTACCTTCACCGGTACGCATCTCCGCGATGCAACGTTCGTTCAGTACCATACCGCCGATAAGCTGCACATCGAAGTGACGCATGCCAAAGACACGCTTACTGGATTCACGGACTACCGCGAAGGCTTCTGGCAACAGGTTCTCCAGCGTCTCACCTTTTTCCAGACGAACCCGGAACTCTAGCGTTTTTGCTTGCAGTTCTTCATCTGAAAGTTTTTCCATTTCTGGTTCTAAACGACCGATGACATCAACATTTTTACGCATACGACGCAGCGTACGATCGTTACGGCTACCAAAAATTTTGGTTAGGATATTCATGACCATAATAGTTTTAATCTCACAAGTGCCACGTATCCAGTGGCAACACAACATCGAAAAACTGAGAAACTCAGCAAAAAACGAGAGAAATTTCTTCAGCTAATTATCCACTACACGTTCAGCTGAAAAGAGAGGGTCCTGCACGGATGCCGCGGATTTGGGCAAGCCAGACGCCGATTTGATGGTGTGCCTGAGGATAAAAAGTGACATGCCCAGCATGGGGGGAGATCACAAAGGGATACTGGGAATCCTGCGTCAACAACGCATTTAGCGTATCCAGTAAAACCAGAGAGTGAGGTTGAAGATCGTCAACCTGCTGGGCACTGGCCGTCTGTGGCGTCGTCAACGCAAAAGAAAGATGACGGATTACCGTGCGAATCGCATGCTGATGCCAATAATCAACGCTGTAGGACGAGCGCCGATGCGCTTCCTTCAGCGCGACCAGATCGGTAAGGTTCAGCGATACGTGATTCTGGCGACTCACGCTGGAGCTTGAATTAGGAAGTGAGGCGATATCCTGTGAGTCGTTCAGGCTTGTTGGCAGGCCAAGACTCGCCGCGACCATCCCTAATAAGAGATGCGGCCAGAAATAACGTCTGCCAAATTGTCGCCAACGATTTAGAATACCAATCACGAGTAACATCCACCGGAGCCAGGTCTATGCGTGATAGCCGCCCACAATCACTGGAATTTCTGTTTGATAGCGCATCCATGTCGGGTAAAGGCCCGCTGCAAGATGTGCAACAGCGCGCTATCGCCTTATTAAAACTCAACCGTGCCGTACGCGGGTTACTGCCTGCACCGTTGCACCCATGGTGCCGCGTCGCTAATTACCGGCAAGGTTTACTGATACTGGAAACCGCCAACGCCAGTTGGCTGATGCGGTTACGTTACGAACAACCTGCGCTGCTCTCTGCATTGCGCGCACAAATACTACCATCATTGGCTTCAATCGACATCAGGATTAATCCAACGCTTGCCGCAAAAGGGCATGAAATCGTGAAAAATAGTGACATTACGCCGACGGAAAATCCCGATGACAAACCGTTGCGTCAGTTGAGTGAACAAAGTGCGGAGACATTGAGGACGTTAGCAGGCAATAGCCCGGAAAAACTCAGAAAGATATTAGAACGACTGGCTTCACTGGCCGGAGAGAGTACCAGTAAAACCAGTCGTAATAAGAAGTAACGGCTTTAAGCGTTACGCCAGCACGATAGACGGTGCTTTAAACGCCAGCGGCATTTCAGCTTCGTCTTCAAAGGTCACGTATTCCCACGCTTCCTGATTGGCCAACACAGCCTGCAACAGTTTGTTGTTCAGAGCATGGCCGGATTTAAACGCAGAGAACGCACCGATGATGTTGTGACCACACATAAACAGGTCACCGATGGCATCCAGCATTTTATGGCGGACAAACTCATCTTCAAAACGCAGACCGTCTTCGTTCAATACGCGGTAATCGTCAACGACGATGGCACAATCCATACTGCCGCCCAGGCACAACCCACGAGACTGCAAGTATTCGATATCGCGCATGAAGCCGAATGTACGCGCACGGCTGATCTGGCGAACAAACGCATCAGCAGAGAAATCCAAACGATAGCGCTGGTTACCCGCATCAATCGCCGGGTGGTTGAAGTCGATAGTGAAATCCAGGCTGAAGCCGTTGAACGGTTTCATTTCGGCCCACTTGTCGCCATCTTCAACACGAACTGGCTGTTTGATACGCACGAATTTCTTGGCGCAGTTCAACTCTTCAATACCCGCATCTAACAGCAGGTAAACGAACGGGCTGGCGCTGCCATCCATGATTGGAATTTCCGGTGCGTCAACATCAATGACAATATTGTCAATGCCCAACCCTGCAAGCGCAGCGTTAAGATGCTCCACCGTAGAAATACGCACGTCATGCTCATTAACCAGGCAAGTACAGAGCATGGTATCACGCACGGATTTTGCATCAGCCGGAAAATCAACCGGGGGATTCAAGTCTGTGCGGCGATAGATGACCCCGGTATTTGCCGGTGCAGGACGCATGGTCAGCGTGACTTTCTTGCCGGTATGTAACCCGACACCAGTCGCCTGAACAATACGTTTTAGTGTACGTTGTTTGATCATCATTTTATCTCGCATGTTACTGAACCTACCGACCTAGTATACACCAGGCTCGGTGGCACAGTTTAGCACAAAGAGCGGAGATTCCAACGTTATCTGGCAGCAAATTAGTCTGCCTGCTTACGCAGAAACGCCGGGATATCCAGATAGTCTGGCTCTTTATTCGTCTGCGGATTCTGGTCGTTAACCACTTTGGCAGCTGGTTTTTCTTGCGCCAGAGGCGTCATACCGTGCTGCTGATAACGATGATCCATCACAGGCTGGCTGGCCTGCTTGTTCGTCACCAACGTAATCTCAGGACGTTTGTCCATACCGATACCCGTTGCAACGACCGTTACACGCAGTTCGTCATTCATTTCTGGGTCAAGCGACGTACCGATTACCACTGTCGCATTGTCGGACGCGAATGCACGGATGGTATTACCGACCGTCTCGAACTCATCCAGACGCAGGTCAAAGCCCGCCGTGATGTTGACCAACACGCCGCGCGCGCCGGACAGATCGATATCTTCCAGCAGTGGGCTGGAGATCGCCATTTCAGCAGCTTCTTCTGCACGGTCTTCACCACGCGCAACGCCAGAACCCATCATGGCATAACCCATTTCGGACATCACGGTACGCACGTCAGCAAAGTCGACGTTCATCAGACCCGGACGTGTGATCAGCTCGGCGATACCTTGCACCGCGCCTTTCAGCACATCGTTTGCCGCGCCAAATGCGTCCAGCAGGGAAATACCGCGCCCGAGCACTTTCAGCAGTTTGTCGTTTGGAATGGTGATCAGCGAGTCGACGTGCTTAGACAGCTCGGCGATACCCTGCTCCGCAAACGCCATACGCTTTTTGCCTTCAAAGTTGAAAGGCTTGGTCACCACAGCGACAGTCAGAATGCCCAGGTCTTTTGCGACTTCAGCCACAACCGGTGCAGCACCTGTACCCGTACCACCGCCCATACCTGCGGCGATAAACACCATGTCCGCACCTTCCAGTGCTGAACGCAGCGCTTCGCGATCTTCTTCAGCCGAGTTACGGCCGACTTCCGGGTTAGCGCCTGCGCCCAGACCTTTTGTGATGCCACTACCGATCTGAATCGTCTGGCCGACAGCCGTTTTACGTAATGCCTGCGCATCCGTGTTAACCGCGAAGAATTCGACGCCTTCGATGCGCTCACGCACCATGTGTTCAACGGCGTTACCGCCGCCGCCACCGACGCCGATGACTTTAATCACCGCGTCGTTGGTTAATTCCATTGGTTCAAACATAATTTCTCTCCGTTTGTGCCTGTAACTGCGAGATCATAAAACTGTGCCAGGTGATCTCTTTGATAAAATTAAAATTCTTTCCTCAACCAGCTGTTGATTCGTTTGAACCAGTTGCTCACTGAGGCTCGTTTTTCGACTTCATGCTCACCACCCAGATGAGATTCTTTTCCGTAATGCAGCAACCCAACCGCCGTTGAGTAATAAGGCTCTTGGGCATAATCCGTCAGCCCTGTTATATTCATTGGTTGTCCAATACGCACCTGTGTATGGAACACACGCTGCGCACAGGCCGCCAGACCGTCTATTTGCGCGGCACCGCCCGTCAGCACAATCCCTGCTGCCAGATGGTGTTTCACGCCTTGTTGACGTAACTGCTCCTGCAACTGTAAAAGTTCATCGTTCACCAAGTTCAACAGCTCGGTGTAACGTGGTTCAATCACTTCCGCCAGAGTCTGTCTTTGCAGACTGCGGGGTGGACGTCCTCCAACACTCGGGACTTCCACATTCTCATCCTTGCCGACGATCGCGCCTAATGCACAACCGTGACGTACCTTGATCGCTTCGGCATCCGTCGGCGGCGTACCAAATGCGTAGGCAATATCGCTGGTAACCACATTGCCCGCATACGGAATCACTTTAGTGTGTCGCAATGCGCCGCCAGTGTAGACCGCGATATCCATTGTACCGCCACCGATATCCACTACGCACACGCCCAGCTCACGTTCGTCTTCTGTCAGAACCGCATAACTGGAAGCCAGTCCCGCAAAAATCAGCTGGTCGACTTTTAAACCGCAACGCTCAACGGCTTTAACAATATTCTTCGCCATATCGTTATGGCAGGTTATCAGGTGGACTTTCGCCTGCATGCGCACGCCGGATAAGCCAACCGGGTTTTTAATCCCTTCCTGATAATCGATCGCGTACTCCTGTGGGATCACATGGAGAACACGATGTTCATCACGCACGCGCACGGATTTAGCGGTATGCACCACGCTTTCCACGTCGTCCTGCGTAACCTCTTCTTCTGAAATAGGCACCATCCCTATTTCATTCTGGCAACTGATGTGTTTTCCCGAGAGCGCCAGATACACGGAAGAGATCTGGCAGTCTGCCATCAACTCAGCCTGATCAATAGCGCGCTGAACACATTTAACGACCGATTCCAGATCGTTTACGCCGCCTTTATCCATACCGCGTGACGGGCAACTGCCTACGCCAATAATGTTGACCATGCCATCGGGCAGAACTTCCCCTACCAGCGCAGCCACTTTTGCTGTACCGATTTCCAGCCCAACTACCAGTTTTCTGTCCGTCGACTTGATCATTGTTGTTTAGCCTGTGCCTGTTTCTGGTTACTGTTCTGTTGCTGATCAATGTCTTAGTGCTGACCAACTCGTTGCCGATCACCGTGTTGTTGTTGATCACCCTGTTGTTGATCAAGCAAAGCTGGAGCCCAACCTATCGCAGCCCCGCTGTCATACCGCAAATCCACATGGCTGATACGTTTGTTTTCGCTCTGAGCCTGCCGCTGCAACAGCGGATACAGCTCGATAAAGCGTTGCAGACGTTTGGCCCTATCATCCCGCCCCAATTCAAGGCGAGTATCATCGTCTAATCCTAGTTGCCACGAATGCCGCGCACTCATCGCCACCATTTTTAACGTAAACTTCCCGGCGGCCAGCGTCTGATTCATTGTGCGATAGCCTTCCAACACTTCTGCTTCACTGCCTTCTGGGCCATACAGCAGCGGCATCTTGCGATTGCCAATACGTTCGGCGGGTACACTGAACGAATTTCCTTCTGCATCAACCATTAGCTGGTCATTCCAACGCGCTACCGGAACATATTCAACCAGATGAATCTTTAATTCGTCCGGCCACTGCTTGCGCACGCTAGCCTGTTTTATCCACGACAGACGCTCGATCTGCTGCTGGATCACGTTCACATCCTGTGTCATGAACGTGCCCGGCGACCCCAACGACAAAATAGCCTGACGGATATCGTCGTTGGTGGTGTACTGCCTTTCCCCTGTCACTGCCATGCGGGAGAGCGGTAAGCGGCTGGCATCTTTCATCCACCCCACGACCATCCAGCTTCCCCAGACGATCGTCCCTATCACCATCAGCAGGAAAATCATCCCTGCCAATTGGCCTCCATTACTGCGACGTGTTCCCTTCGTTTCAGGCTCTCGTCCGCGTGTATTCAGCGCTGCCTGCGACATATCAGCCAGCGAGCTCTAAAATTTTCACGACCAGTTGCGAGAAAGTCAGCCCACGTTGGCGCGCTGCCATAGGAACCAGGCTGTGGCTCGTCATCCCCGGAGACGTATTCACTTCAAGCAGATAGAAGGCACCGTCGCTATCCAGCATAAAATCGACGCGTCCCCATCCGCTACAGCCCACCGCACGATAAGCCGCCATCGCCAGTCCTGCTAACGCCTGCTCTTGCTCGTCCGGCAAACCACTCGGACAAAAATACTGCGTATCATCCGATAAATACTTCGCTTCATAATCGTAAAACGTACCCGCAGGCTGAATACGAATAGAAGGCAATACTTCATCGCCCAGGATAGCCACCGTATACTCTGGGCCGCTCAGCCACTTCTCGATCAGAATATCGTCATCGTGACGGAATGCTTCTTCCAGTGCCGCAGGCAGTTCGCTCAGCGTATTCACTTTGCTCATCCCCACGCTGGAACCTTCACGGCTTGGCTTGACGATCAGCGGCAACCCGAGATGGGTAAATTTCGCCAACAGCGCGTTTGCCGCCGTTTCTGAATATTGGCGACGATCCAGCGCCACGTATGGCGATACGGGTAATCCCACAGCTTGCCATACTTGTTTGGTGCGGAGTTTGTCCATCGTCAGTGCCGATGCCATGACGCCGCTACCGGTATAAGGCAGCCCCAGGAATTCCAGAACGCCCTGCAATGTACCGTCTTCGCCACCACGACCATGTAAGGCGATGAAAATTTTGGTGAAACCTTCTTCTTTTAACGTCGTCACAGAGACGTCACGGGTATCAACCGCATGCGCGTTGATGCCCGCTTCTTTCAGGCCAGCCAAAACCGCCTGACCGGAAAGTAACGACACTTCACGTTCGGCAGAGGTTCCACCAAGCAATACAGCAACTTTCTCAGTCATGATGTTCCTCATTCACTCATCTGTGGCTGTAATCTGGAATCAGCCAGTTTACGCGCCAGTTTACCGATGTTGCCGGCGCCCTGAACCAAAATCAGGTCTTCACCTCGCAGCGCCTGTGACAACAGTTCCGGTAAAGTATCCACATCCGTCACCAGAATCGGATCAATCTTACCTCTTCCGCGAATCGTACGGCACAGCGAACGGCTGTCCGCGCCTGGAATCGGCGACTCTCCAGCGGAATACACATCCAGCATCAGCAGCACGTCAACCTGCGATAACACGTGCGCGAAATCGTCATACAAATCGCGGGTTCGCGTATAGCGATGCGGCTGAAAAATCATGACCAACCGCTTATCTGGCCACCCGGCGCGGGCAGCTTTAATCGTGGCATCGACTTCCGTCGGATGGTGGCCGTAATCATCCACCAACATCGCCGTACCGCTTTGACCATTCACCAGCTCAAGCGGATATTCACCGAGAAAATCAAAGCGACGACCGGTGCCCTGAAAACGCTCAAGCGCGCGCAGAATCGCCTCGTCATCAATGCCTTCATCGGTCGCTACTGCAACCGCTGCCGCCGCGTTGAGCGCATTGTGACGCCCCGGCGCATTCAGCGTGACAGTGAGCAGCGGTTTATCTTTCCGCTCCAGCGTGAAATGCCCTTGCGCGCCAGTCTGGTGATACCCTGAAATACGCACATCAGCATCGTCGCTAAAACCATACGTGGTGATATGACGACCCACGCGTGGCAGCAGCTCACGGATTACCGCATCATCAATACACATCACCGCTTGCCCGTAAAACGGCAGGTTGTGCAGGAAATTGATGAACGTCTGCTTCAGGTTTTCAAAATCCCCCTGATAAGTGTCCATATGGTCAGCTTCGATATTGGTCACAATCGCCACCATCGGCTGCAAATGCAGGAAAGACGCATCGCTTTCATCTGCTTCCGCAATCAAGTAGCGGCTTGAGCCCAAACGCGCATGCGTTCCCGCCGCCTTCACCAATCCACCGTTCACAAACGTCGGATCCAGTCCCGCTTCCGCGTAAATACTGGAGACCATAGCCGTTGTCGTCGTCTTACCGTGCGTACCTGCGATCGCAATACCGTGACGAAAACGCATCAGTTCCGCCAACATCTCGGCACGACGGATCACCGGAATACGTGCATCATGCGCGGCGACAATCTCAGGGTTATCCGCAGTAATCGCACTCGACACCACCACCACACTGGCGTTCAGAACGTTCTCCGCACGGTGGTGGAAGTAAATCTGCGCGCCAAGTTCAGTCAACTGCTGCGTCACCGCATTCGGTGCCAGATCGGAACCGCTAATTTCATAACCTTCGTTGGCCAACACTTCGGCGATACCACCCATGCCAGCACCGCCGATGCCGACAAAGTGTATGTGCCGGACGCGATGCATCTCGGGCACGATTGAACGTAGTTTCGCCAGTTGTTGAGTATTCACTTTATTCTATCGCTACCTTGTAGCGTCGTCGCACAGCCTTATGTCCGACAACGTTGTATTAATTAACCATGAGCCACATGTGTGGCCCGACTGCCTGCCGCTGCACTGACTTCCGCCGCAACCCGGTCGGTTGCATCTGGAATGGCCACTGCGCGGGCTTTTTGTGCCATTGTCAGCAAGGTTGCGCGATCCCAACCGGATAGCACCTCACTAACAGCCGCCACGCTGAACTGTGGCTGCTCAATAATTTTTGCCGCGCCTGCTTTTTCCAGCGGCAGCGCATTCCAGTACTGCTGCCGATCTTTATGCTGAAACGGAACAAACAGGGCCGGTAACCCAGCCGCCGCAATTTCACTGACGGTCAATGCGCCAGAACGGCATACCACCACATCCGCCCAGGCGTAAGCGGCCGCCATGTCATCAATAAATTCGGTAATCTTGTGCTGCGTCTGCCCAACATCCTGATAGGCCTGTTGAACGGTTGATAACGCCCCTTTACCAACCTGATGCCAAATCGTCACGCGATTGCCCAGCTGTGCTGCCACGCCGGGTAGCGTTTGATTCAACACTCTTGCGCCCTGACTACCTCCGACAACCAGCACCCTCACAGGGCCTGAGCGATCGGCTAATCGTGTTTCCGGCGCAGGCAATGCCAACACATCAGTTCTGACCGGGTTCCCCACAACATCTGCTTTAGGAAACGCGCCCGGAAATGCCTGCAATACCTTTTTGGCGATATGGGATAACCAGCGATTGGTTAGCCCTGCAATACCGTTCTGCTCATGCAGGACGACCGGAATGCCGCACAGCCAGGCAGCCAAGCCACCGGGGCCGGAAACGTAACCGCCCATACCCAGCACCACATCAGGCTGGTAACGGCGCATAATCGCGCGAGCCTGACGCACTGCCTGAAAAATACGAATCGGCGCGCTTAACTGCGCCCGAATGCCTTTACCACGCAAGCCAGAAATGCGGATAAAATCAATTTCGATACCATGCTTAGGCACCAAATCGGCTTCCATACGATCCGCTGTACCTAACCAGCGAACCTGCCAGCCCTGCGCCATCAGGTGGTGCGCAACCGCCAGCCCGGGGAAGACATGCCCGCCCGTACCGCCAGCCATCACCATCAAACGCTTGCCTTCGCCACTCATCGGGCACCTCTCGTAAACGCCTGCGCTTTCGTCAGACGCGTTTCAAAATCAATGCGTAACAGCAACACGATCGCCGTCGACATAATCAGCAAGCTGGAACCGCCGTAACTGATCAGCGGCAACGTCAGCCCTTTTGTCGGTAGCATCCCCGCCGCCGCGCCTACGTTCACCAGCGTCTGAAAGCTGAACCAGACACCAATCGAACACGCCAGAAAGCCCGAAAAACGCTGATCGATCTCCAGCGCCCGCTTCCCGATAGACATCGCGCGAAAAGCGACGAAGAATATCATTAACAACGCTAAAACCACACCGATATAGCCGAGTTCCTCACCTAAAATAGAGAAAATGAAATCGGTATGTGCTTCCGGCAAATATTCCAGTTTCTGTACTGAATTCCCGAGCCCTTGCCCCCAGAATTCACCGCGCCCAAATGCCATCAGGGACTGCGTTAACTGGTAGCCGCTGCCAAACGGATCGTCCCATGGATTCCAGAAAGACGTCACACGGCGCATACGGTAAGGCTCAGCGACAATCAGCAGGCCAACGGCAAACACGCCACAGCCGATGATCGCCAGAAACTGCCACATCTTGGCGCCAGCCAGAAACAGCATCGCCAGCGTCGTAATAAACAGTACAACCACGGTACCGAGGTCAGGCTGTGCCAGCAGCAGCACCGCCAGCACCACCATCACGCCCATTGGTTTGCAAAAGCCCCAGAAGTTATTTCGCACTTCTTCAACTTTGCGCACCATGTAGCTGGACAGGTAACAAAACAGCGCCAGCTTGGATAATTCCGCAGGCTGAATACGCAATGGCCCCAGCGAAATCCAGCGGGATGCACCGTTGACCGAGCTTCCCACCGCCAGCACCACCAACAGCATGACCATCGCGAGCAATAACAGCACCGGGCTGTAGCGCTGCCATATCTCCATCGGGACACGCAGCGTGATTAACGACAAGCCAAATGCCAACCCCAGATAAATCGCATCACGCTTCGCGAACAAGAACGGGTCGCTGGCAAGGCGCTGCCCAACAGGCATAGAAGCCGACGTCACCATCACAAAACCAATCACAGCCAGCCCAAGCGTCAACCACACCAGCGTTCTGTCGTACAGAACCACGCTGAGCGTATCGCTTTCGCGCGTTCCCATCACCCAGCTCTTGATGCGCTCGATAAACGCCAGCCCGAAGAACCGCATCAGCCTAACTCCTCCGCCAGACGAGCGAATTCATCGCCTCGCTGTTCAAAACTGCGGAACTGATCCAGGCTGGCGCAGGCTGGCGACAGCAGCACCATATCGCCCGGCTTAACGCGTTCAGCGATGATACGCATCGCCTGTTCCATCGTTTCTGTCTGCTCGGCAATGTCCGGGCGCAGCGCAGCCAGCTGTTGCCCATCCTGGCCGAAGCAGTACAAATGAATGCGCTCGCCCTGCAAATACGGCACCAGCGGCGAGAAATCGGCAGATTTACCGTCACCGCCTAACAGCAGGTGCAGTGTGCCTTCTACCGCCAAACCGCTCAATGCGGCCTCGGTGCTGCCCACATTGGTGGCTTTAGAGTCATTGATCCACCGCACACCGTTGCGCTCAAAGGCCATTTGAAAGCGATGAGGCAGTCCGGTAAATGACGTCAACGCCGTCAGCGCAGACGCACGCGGAATCTTCACTGCATCAGCCAGCGCCAGCGCTGCCAATGCATTGGTATAATTGTGCTGCCCGACCAGCTTGATTTCACGGGTATTGAGCACACGTTCACCGTCCACCCGCAGCCAGGTTTCTCCCTGCTGACGGTTAAGATGGTAATCGCCGACATCGACACCAAAACTGCGGCAGCGTGCATCCGCACCGCGAACCGGCATGGTCAGCGCATCGTCAGCATTCACAACACACAAATCCGCGTGTTCATAAATACGCAATTTCGCCGCCCGATACTGCTGTAGACCAAACGGATAACGGTTGGTGTGATCTTCTGTCACGTTCAGAATGGTTGCCGCAGCGGCGTGCAGACTACTCGTCGTTTCCAACTGGAAACTCGACAGTTCCAGCACATAAAGCTGAGCGGGCTGTTCGAGCAGTTGCAGCGCAGGTAGGCCGATGTTGCCCCCCACGCCCACCTGCCAGCCTGCAGCACGCGCCATTTCACCGACCAGCGTCGTCACCGTGCTTTTACCGTTAGAACCGGTAATCGCCACAATCGGTGCCTGCGCTTCACGGCAGAACAGTTCGATATCGCCAACGATCTCAATGCCAGCGTCAGCAGCGTCACACAGAATCGGCGTCGCCAACGCAACACCAGGACTGGCGACGATCAAATCTGCGTTCATCAGCCAGTCTTCATTCAGGCTACCGAGGTGTCGTTCTACCTGCTCCGGCAGCTTATCCAGACCCGGCGGACTGATACGGGTATCCACCACGCGTGGTACGACATCGCGCGCGAGAAAGAAATCAACACAGGAGAGCCCGGTCAGGCCCAACCCGATAATGACGACTTTTTTACCCTGATAGTCCACCATGTCTTACCGTACCTTCAGCGTTGCCAGGCCAATCAGCACCAGCATCAACGAAATAATCCAGAAGCGCACAATCACGCGCGGTTCCGGCCAGCCCTTAAGTTCATAATGATGATGAATCGGCGCCATGCGGAAAATCCGCTGCCCGCGCAACTTAAAGGACCCGACTTGCAAAATCACCGACAGCGTTTCGACCACGAAGACACCGCCCATAATCACTAACAAAAACTCTTGGCGCAGCAGGACCGCAATAGTCCCCAGCGCGCCGCCCAGCGCCAGAGAACCTACGTCCCCCATGAAGACCTGGGCTGGATAGGTGTTAAACCACAGGAACCCAAGCCCTGCGCCCACAATAGCGGTACAGACGATCACCAGTTCACTGGCATGACGGATATACGGAATGTGCAGGTAACCGGCAAAATTCATGTTCCCCGTTGCCCATGCCACCAGCGCAAAACCCGCCGCAACAAACACGGTCGGCATGATTGCCAAACCATCCAGACCATCGGTCAGGTTTACCGCATTACTGGTGCCGACAATCACAAAGTAGGCCAGCGCAACATAGAGCAGGCCCAGTTGCGGCATCACGTCTTTGAAAAACGGCACAACCAGCTGCGTGGCTGGCGTATCTTTTCCGATGGAATACATGGTGAAAGCCACCACGAGCGCAATCACCGACTGCCAGAAATATTTCCAGCGGGCAATCAGCCCTTTGGTATCCTTACGAACCACTTTGCGATAATCATCGACAAAACCGACTGCGCCATAGCCTGCTAACACCAGCAGTACGCACCAGACATACGGGTTAGACAGATTCGCCCACATCAAAACGGAAACGATAATCGCCACCAGAATCATCACGCCACCCATCGTCGGGGTTCCGCGCTTACTGAAATGTGATTCTGGCCCTTCGTTACGCACAACCTGCCCAATCTGCAAACGCTGCAGCCAGGCAATCATGTGCGGCCCCATCCATAAGGAAATAACCAATGCGGTCAGCAGGCTGACAATGGCGCGGAACGTCAAATAAGAAAAGACGTTAAAGCCGGTATAAAGTTTGGCCAAATGTTCGGCCAGCCATACTAACATTGAGCATTCTCCTGTAATGCATGTACAACCTGCTCCATCGCAGCACTGCGTGAGCCTTTGACCAATACGCTGATGACGTTATGTTCTGACATCAGCACCTTCAAACGTGAAACCAGCGCGGCTTTATCCTGAAAATGCTCACCATTGCCACTGGCAGTGCCGATCAATTCACTCAACGTTCCCACACTCAATACGCGATCAATGCCCGCAGCACGCGCCGCTTCGCCCACTTGACGATGGCACTCAGGGGCTTCATCCCCCAGCTCGCCCATATCACCAACGACCATCACACGGTAGCCCGGCATCTCTGCCAGCACCTGTGCCGCTGCCGTCATTGAACCGACATTTGCGTTGTAGCTGTCATCCAGCAACAGCTTGCCTTCAGACAAGGCAATCGGGAACAGCCGCCCAGGCACCGCCTGAAGCTGAGATAATCCAGCTTTAACGGCTTCCAGCGTCGCTCCGATGGACATCGCTAGCGAAGCCGCAGCCAATGCGTTCGAAATGTTATGACGACCCGGTAAAGGCAGCAGAACCTGCGTTTCACCAAACGGCGTATGGAGCGTGAAACGCGTGCCTTGCGCCAAAACATCTACGTCGCTGGCAAAAAAATCGATATCGCAAGCAGCCTGCGGTGAGAAACGCCAGACGGTTTTATGATTCAGCATGACCTGCCAGTGCGGGAAATCGTTGCTATCTGCATTCACGATCGCTACGCCGTCTGCTGGCAAACCAGAAAATATCTCACCTTTCGCCTGCGCCACGCCGGCCAGTGAACCAAAACCTTCCAGATGCGCGGCGGCCAGATTGTTGACCAGCGCGCTTTCCGGCCGCACCAGATCGGTGGTATAGGCAATCTCACCAATGTGATTTGCCCCCAGCTCAATCACTGCGAACTGGTGTTCCGCCGTCAGACGCAACAGCGTTAGCGGCACACCGATATCGTTGTTGAAGTTACCGGCGGTATACAACACGGAGCCACACTGGCGCAGAATTGCCGCCGTCATTTCTTTAACTGAGGTTTTTCCGGAAGAGCCTGTCAGGGCGACAACACGCGCCGTTGACTGCTGACGAACCCAGGCACCTAATTGGCCCAGCGCCAAACGCGTATCGCTCACCAGCAGTTGCGGCACATCGATAGGTAAGTGCTTACTGACTAAAAGAGCCGCCGCGCCGCCTTTTACCGCATCAGCAGCGTAATCATGTGCATCGAATTTCTCGCCTTTCAGCGCGACAAACAGACAGCCAGACGCCAGCTTACGGGTATCGGTTGAAACATCCTCAATATCAATATCATTGCCAATCAGCTGCGCATTCAGCACCGTGGCAAGCTGCTGCAAGGAGACGCGAATCATGCAATCACCCCCAGCAGGCGGGCAACGGTGATGCGATCGGAATAATCGAGACGCTGATTGCCCACCAGTTGGTAGTCTTCATGCCCTTTACCCGCAACCAGCACCACGTCATTTTCCTGCGCCTGCATGATCGCGCTGGTAACCGCTTCAGCACGCCCGTGAATCACCTGAACCCGTCCGGCATCCAGCAGCCCGGAGAGAATATCGGCAACAATGGCCTGAGGCTCTTCGCTACGCGGGTTATCATCGGTAACCACAACGCGGTCGGCCAGTTGTTCTGCGATACCGCCCATAAGTGGGCGCTTACCTTTATCACGATCGCCACCACAGCCAAACACACACCAGAGTTTCCCCTGACAGTGTAGGCGAGCCGCTTCAAGCGCTTTTTCCAGCGCATCTGGTGTGTGGGCGTAATCCACAACGACCGTTGGTTTTGCTTCAGCATGGAAAACTTCCATGCGGCCACATACTGGTTGCAACTGAGAACCCGCGATAACCAATTTATCAAGCGGATAGCCCAGAGACAGTAGGGTTGCCAGCGCCAGCAGCATATTGCTGACGTTAAACGCGCCCATCAGGCGGCTTTCAATTTCGCCATGTCCCCAGCTTGAATCAAACACGATCGTGGCACCATTGTCGTGATAATCAATCTGTGTCGCTTTCAGCCAGCGCCCACGACAGCCGGGGACCAAATTGTTTTCCATGGTTACAGCAACCGCGTCCGGCAACTTCGCCAACCAGCGCAGCCCGACCTCGTCATCAGCGTTGATAATCATCTGCCCAACACGATGCTCGGCGAACAGTGCCCATTTGGCCGCTTCGTAGCTTTCCATATCGCCATGGTAATCAAGATGATCGCGGCTCAGGTTAGTGAACACCGCAGCCGCGAACGGCAATGCAGCCACACGATGCTGCACCAGGCCGTGGGAAGATACTTCCATGGCGACGAACGTCGCACCTTGCTCGACCAGTTGACTCAGCACCTGCTGAACATCGACAGCAGATCCTGTCGTATTCTCTGTCGGAATCGCCCGACCTAATAGGCCGTTGCCTACGGTGCCCATCACGGCACTCGTTTCGCCTAATGCCTGACTCCACTGTGCCAGAAGCTGAGTCGTCGTCGTTTTTCCGTTGGTTCCCGTTACGCCAATCAGCTGTAACTTTTCCGCAGGCTGCTGATAAAAACGGCCTGCCAGCGCGGACAGTCGCTGGTTCAGATTGCTGAGATACACCACTGGCACACCGTGCATTTCGCGAACGGTGCCATCAGCGGCCTCACCTTCAGCTTCGGCAACAATCGCTGCTACGCCTTGCGCAATTGCCTGCGGGATATAGCGCCGTCCATCTGCTTTGTGCCCGACAATCGCGACAAACAGATCCCCGGCAGCCGCAACGCGGCTGTCTAATGTCATTTCCCGCAGCGCGCGCGCCGGAGTGTCTTGCACCCACGGCGCAAGTAAATCGCGCAAATTACGATCTGCCACCTGATCCCTCTTCTCTATTAATTACAAACTCGTTTTTGTCACCTGTCGGCAACGCATCCGGTTCGATATTCATCGTACGCAGAACGCCGCCCATGATGGCGCCAAAGATTGGCGCAGAAACCGCGCCGCCGTAGTACTTCCCTGCCTGCGGATCGTTAATCACGACAACCAGAGCAAAACGTGGGTTACTGGCTGGTGCCACACCCGCCGTATAGGCAATATATTTATTGATGTACTTGCCATCCGGGCCAACTTTCTTGGCCGTACCGGTTTTAATCGCGATACGGTAACCTTTGATGGCCGCCTTGGTACCGCCGCCGCCTGGCAGCGCTACGCTTTCCATCATGTGCACCACGGAACGCACCAGCGCTTCAGGGAAAACACGCTCTCCTGGAACCGGTGGATCAACTTTGGTAATCGACAACGGACGGTAAATACCGAAACTGCCGATCGTGGCGTAGACTCGCGCTAACTGTAACGGTGTTACCATCAGCCCGTAGCCGAAAGAGAAGGTGGCCCTCTCTATGTCAGACCACCGTTGTTTTTGAGGGTATAAGCCACTGCTTTCTCCGACCAACCCCAAATTGGTCGCTTTTCCTAATCCAAAGCGCGCGTAAGTATCTACTAGCGCAGAGGAAGGCATCGCTAACGCCAGCTTAGACACGCCAACGTTACTCGACTTCTGAAGCACGCCCGTCAGCGTCAATTCGCTATAGCGCGCCACGTCTTTGATCTCATGACCATTGACGTAGTACGGCAGGGTGCTGAGTACACTGTTTTCTTTCACGACACCGCGCTGTAGCGCCGTCATCACCACCATCGGTTTAACGGTAGAGCCGGGCTCGAAGATGTCGGTAATCGCGCGGTTACGCATAATGTCTTGCGGCGTACCCGCCAAATTGTTCGGGTTATAAGACGGGCTATTCGCCATTGCCAGCACTTCGCCCGTATTCACATCGACCAGTACGGCCGTGCCTGACTCAGCTTTGTTAAAGGCAACTGCGTTATTGAGTTCACGGTAAACCAGCGCCTGCAAACGCTCATCAATACTGAGCGCCAGATTGTGTGCAGCCTGGCTGTCAACGGAGGAGATATCTTCAATCACGCGGCCAAACCGGTCTTTACGCACGGTTCGTTCACCGGGTTGCCCGGTCAGCCAGCGGTCAAAACTTTTCTCAACGCCTTCAATGCCCTGTCCATCGATATTGGTGAAGCCAATGAGGTGAGAGGTCACTTGTCCAGAAGGATAGTATCGGCGAGACTCCTGCCGCAGATTGATGCCCGGCAGCTTCAGCTTATGGATATATTCACCAATAGCTGGGTTCACCTGACGAGCCAGATAAACGAAGCGACCTTTAGGGTTAGCGTTGATCTTGGTCGCCAACTGATCCAACGGAATATCGAGCGCATCAGACAGGGCTTTCCAGCGCGTATCCAACGTAATCCCGCCACGATCGTTCACTTCTTTCGGATCGGCCCAGACGGCATTCACCGGCACGCTGACGGCCAAAGGACGGCCAGCACGATCGCTTATCATACCGCGTGCGGTTGGCACTTCCTGTACACGCAGGGAACGCATATCCCCTTCGCGCACCAGTTTGTCTGGGTTGATGACCTGAAGATAAGCTGCACGTGCCATCAAGCCAACCATCGCAAGCAGGATACAGCCGCAAAGCAACGCAAAACGCCAGCTAACAAAGCTGGCTTGATCTTCCTGGCGCTTTAACTTTCCTGTACGGGCTGCTTTCATGCTTAGCTGGTTGCCTATTTAGTTCATTGCTTAACCACAATGTTTTCCTGTGACGGATCAACGTGCCCCATTTGCAGTTTTTCCGTCGCGATCCGCTCCACGCGGCTATGATCCCCTAGTGAGTTTTCCTCCAGGATCAGGTTTCTCCATTCGATATCCAACGCATCACGCTCTAGCAGAAGCTGTTCGCGTTCTGCTGTCAGCAGGCGTGTCTTATGCGCCGTGGTGACCACAAAGACCGCAGAAACCAGCACGGCAATCAGCAGCAGCACCGGGAGCTTTGCATTACGCAGCAAATCCTCACCGATGACGCCGACCAGAGTATGCCGCTCGTTACCGATCACGCTGGCAGTCTCTCAGCGAAGCGCAGAACAGAACTGCGCGCGCGTGGGTTTTCCGCAACTTCTGCTTCCGAAGGCATCATTTTCTTGCCGACAGCTTTTAACGTCTGTCCGCCCTGGCTGCGCAACTGCTCTTCAGTTAACGGCAGGCCCGCCGGCACCTGTGGCCCACGGCTCTGATGGCGAATAAACCGTTTCACAATCCGATCTTCTAACGAGTGGAAGCTAATCACCGACAGACGTCCTTGCGGAGCCAGTACGCTCAGTGCACCTTCTAGCGCACGTTCGATCTCTTCCAATTCGCTATTGATGTAAATGCGGATCGCCTGAAAACTGCGCGTTGCCGGATGCTTATGCTTTTCTCTAATTGGGCTGGCGGCAGCGATCAATTCAGCGAGTTCTTTTGTCCGCGTCATCGGGTCGAGACGATTACGCTCCACAATGGCGCGGGCAATACGTTTGGCAAAACGCTCTTCGCCGAACGTTTTCAAGACCCAGACAATATCGTCAGCTTCCGCTTTCATCAGCCATTCCGCGGCGGACAAGCCACGCGTCGGATCCATACGCATATCCAGCGGGCCATCACGCATAAATGAGAACCCGCGCTCCGGGTCATCAAGCTGAGGGGAAGAAACGCCAAGATCGAGCAGAACGCCATCGATCTGCCCAGTGAGTCCGAGTTCCGCAACATACTCCGCCATCGCGGAAAACGGCCCATGAATAATAGAGAAACGAGGATCGTCAATCGCCTTGGCGGCTTCAATTGCCTGAGGATCACGATCGATAGCTAACAGACGTCCTTCCGGCCCCAGTTGGGAAAGAATCAGACGAGAATGACCACCACGGCCAAATGTGCCGTCGATGTATATGCCGCCGCTGCGAATGTTCAGGCCATTTACTGCCTCATCCAGCAGGACGGTGGTATGTTTATAATTTTCCAGCATGACTATAGCGATAGGTCCTGCAACCGCTCAGACAGAGGTTCCTGAGTCGATTGTTCAGCGTCAATATCATCCCTGACCTGTTGATACCAAGTCTGTTCATCCCACAGTTCAAACTTGTTGAACTGCCCGACTAGCATCACTTCTTTTTTGAGGTCCGCATGCTGCCTTAACGTATTCGCAATCAACAAACGCCCTGCACTATCCATTTGGCACTCGCTGGCATGCCCCAATAACAAACGCTGAACACGACGTTCAGCAGGGTTCATACTCGACAAGCGCGACAATTTTTGTTCAATAATTTCCCATTCAGGTAAGGGATAAAGCAGCAGGCATGGCTGATGCAGGTCAATGGTGCACACCATTTGACCTTGCGATTCCCCGTTCAGCATTTCCCGATATCGGGTAGGCACAGCAAGGCGCCCTTTACTGTCGAGGTTAACCAGCGTAGCCCCACGAAACATACCTGAGTTACCCCTCCATAACCTTTTTCACCACTTTACCCCACAAAATCCCACCTTTAAGAGTGTACGGAGGGTATGAAAACCTTGTCAAGCCAGAGCTGGCGCGCTTTGGGATTATTCCTGAATGAATTCGGGCCGTCATAGAGGTAAAAGGAATAAGGAGTCAGAATTAACAAAGATTAACATCATGATAATTTGAGGAAAATTTATCGCGGAACGGGAACATTGCAAACATATAGCCACCAACTCCGGCATATCGATTATTTTTATTGTCACAAGCTGATACCAAAGACAGCGGTTTTCAGAATAGTCTTACCAAGCCGAACACCTTGAATACCAAGGCCTACACAAGCCCGCAGCATCATACCGTAGCTGTTAACATCTGCTCAATGTCACATTTTTAACATCAACATCACCGATTCTTCATTAATCAGCCAATTTACGTTCATTGATGCCCCTACCGACGAATGCGGTTTCCTGAAAAGAAAAGCAGGCTCAGGAAATGTGCCGAATAAATTAAGCACCCCTCATCCTCAAAGACGCATTAAAAATGAGGCACCACGAGCAACCCTGTTTTATCGGTCATCTACTCACTTCCTTTAATGCTTTAACGCAATTCCTTCCCGCGCAGAAAGGCCTTTCACCAAAAAACCATAACGCTTTGTTTTTAAATAATTTTAAATCTCTTGTCGCGATAAAAAAACGGGAAAATTACCGGACAGACATAAAGTAGCGGGAAAGTATAAAAAACGCTCACAAATAAATATTTTTACCTAGTACAAAGCCAATCATGCAGTGATGTAAACTACGCGAATAAAATAAGGCATGACAAAAAACCACACCAAACCATTACACCAGTTTATCCGCCCTAAGAATGGAGCAACCAGGAATGTTTTCCCCGACGTCACGATTGCGAAGTGCCACCGCAGATACCTTTGCGCTCGTTGTCTATTGTTTCGTCACTGGCATGGCGATAGAAATCATGCTTTCCGGTATGAGCTTCGAGCAATCGCTGTCTTCACGCTTGTTATCTATCCCCGTCAATATTGCCATTGCCTGGCCGTATGGGCTTTACCGCGATCGCGTGTTGAACATGGCCAGACGTCACGGCGGTGAGCATTTCCTGGTGCGCAGCGTTGCCGATCTGTTTGCCTATGTCAGTTTCCAATCTCCGGTTTACGCCATCATTCTCTGGTCTATCGGGGCGAACCCCGCACAAATCCTAACCGCGGTTACCAGTAATTTGGTGGTGTCGATGGTGACGGGCGTGATATATGGCTACTTTCTGGAATATTGCCGTCGGCTATTCCGGGTCGCCTTGCCGTAAAAATGAATTGGGACTGGATAAGGAAGAAGCGCCATAGCAATCTATGGCGCAAAAAGCAGGTAGAGATTACGCGCGGCTCAAAGAACCACGACGATACAGATTACGCCGGATACGATTCAAACCCGGTTTCGGCCTTTTCGGCTCATCCAGACTGGCCAACACCAGTTCCAGTACGCGCTCCGCGACTTCACGATGGCGCTGAGCGACAGACAATACTGGACATTCCAGATAATCCAACAGTTCATTGTCCCCAAAGGTCGCGATAGCCAGATTATTCGGCAAACGCCCGTTAATCTTCAGGTTGACGTCCATCACGCCCTGCAATAGCGGGAATGACGTGGTGAATAACGCTTCAGGCATAGGATTATTTTTCAAATAATCCATAAACGCAGCAGCAGCAGCCACGCGTTCATAGCTATTAGAATAAAGGTAATTCACTTCGCGCGGATCGCCCGCCCATGCCTGACGGAACCCCTGCTCACGCAGGAAGCTGACGGAAAGCTCGGGCAAGGCACCAAGATAAAGTACCGATTTCGCAGGCACTTTCCTTAATTCCTGCGCCAGCATTTCAGCATCTTCAAGATCGGCCCCCACCACGCTGGTGAAGTGCTCACGATCTAACGCCCTGTCTAACGCAATAATCGGCAAGCTGCCGTTTATCCAACGTTGATAAAACGGGTGCTCCGGCGGTAATGCGGTAGAAACAATAATCGCGTCAACCTGACGCTGCAACAGATGCTCAATACACCGCATCTCGTTGTCTGGCTGATCTTCTGAACACGCAATTAATAGCTGATATCCGCGCTGTCTGGCCTGACGCTCCAGATAATTAGCGATGCGTGTATAGCTGGTATTTTCCAAATCGGGAATAACCAAACCAATTGAACGCGTACGCCCGGCACGTAATCCAGCCGCGACGGCGTTGGGATGATAATTGTGCTCCCTGACGACAGCCATGACTTTCTCAACGGTCTTATCGCTAACGCGATATTGTTTTGCTTTCCCGTTAATGACATAGCTGGCTGTCGTGCGTGAAACACCCGCAAGACGCGCGATTTCATCCAGTTTCACGGTAACCCCTTAGTAGGCCGGAAAATAAGTAGGCCGGCTCAATAAATAGTGTGATGACCATAAAATCATCATGGATATGGCGTAGATCTAACAGCAGAAGCTTTTGTACGGCAACTGCTTTTATCACGTTACCCACATATTTCAAGCTGCCATATCAATAATGGATGTCTTTTAAGCCGAATATATTGTGTCTATATAAGATAAGGGAAATAAAAAGGCCCGATACTATTATCGGGCCTCTTAAAAGAAAAAGCAGCGAAAAGTCGATTAACGCATGATTTTATCGCCGCGCGATACACCGACGATACCAGAGCGCGCCACTTCAACAATTTCGGAGACTTCACGCACGGCACTGAGGAACGCATCCAGCTTATCGCTGGTGCCAGCAAGCTGTACGGTATAAAGCGAAGCGGTGACATCCACGATCTGGCCGCGGAAAATATCGGCGCAGCGTTTCACTTCTTCACGACCATAGCCTGTCGCCTGTAGCTTCACCAGCATGATCTCACGCTCAACGTGCGCGCCCTGTCCCAGTTCGCTAACGCGCAGGACATCCACCAGCTTGTGCAGCTGCTTTTCGATCTGCTCCAGCACTTTCTCATCGCCTACCGTCTGGATAGTCATACGAGATAGCGTTGGGTCTTCGGTTGGTGCCACCGTCAGACTTTCGATGTTGTAGCCGCGTTGGGAAAACAGGCCGACGACACGTGACAAGGCGCCTGATTCATTCTCAAGTAATACTGATAAAATCCGCCGCATGATCAGGTCCTCTCCGTTTTGCTCAACCACATTTCATCCATCGCACCGCCGCGAATCTGCATGGGGTAAACATGCTCGCTGCTGTCGATGTTGATATCAACAAACACCAGACGGTCTTTCTGCGCCAGCGCTTGCAACAGCTTGCTTTCCAGTTCGTCCGGCGTATCGATAGAAATCCCGACGTGACCGTACGCTTCAGCCAACTTGACGAAATCCGGTAATGATTCCATGTAAGAACTGGAATGGCGGCCAGAGTAAATCATGTCCTGCCACTGTTTCACCATGCCGAGGAAACGGTTGTTCAGGTTAATGACCACCACAGGCAGATCATATTGCAGCGCCGTAGAAAGCTCCTGAATATTCATCTGAATACTGCCGTCGCCCGTTACGCAAATTACAGTCTCTTCCGGCAGAGCAAGTTTGATACCCAATGCCGCAGGCAGGCCAAAGCCCATCGTGCCCAGTCCACCGGAGTTCACCCAGCGGCGCGGTAAATCGAAAGGATAATACAGCGCGGCGAACATCTGGTGCTGGCCGACGTCCGATGCCACATAGGCTTTGCCTTCGGTCAGCCGGTGCAGCGTTTCAATCACCGCCTGCGGTTTAATCTTGTCGCTGTCGGTGCTGTATTTCAGACAGTGACGCCCACGCCACTGTTCGATAACCTGCCACCAGTCGCGCAGCGCATCAAACTGCTGCTGTGCGCCATCTTGCGCCAGCAACTCCAGCATCAGGCTTAATACCTGTTTGGCATCGCCAACGATAGGAACATCGGCATTGACCGTTTTGGAAATCGACGCGGGATCGATATCAATATGCAATACCGTCGCATTCGGACAGTACTTCGCCAGATTGTTCGTCGTACGGTCGTCGAAGCGCACCCCTACGGCGAAAATGACATCGGCGTTATGCATAGCCATGTTGGCTTCATACGTCCCGTGCATCCCCAGCATACCGAGGCATTGACGATGCGTGCCGGGAAAACCGCCCAGCCCCATCAGCGAAGTTGTCACTGGCAGGTTAAGTTTTTCGGCCAGCGTCAGCAGTTCTTCGTGGCACTCCGCGTTAATCACGCCGCCACCGCCGTAGATAATCGGTTTTTCTGCCGCCAGCAGCGTTTGCAGCGCACGACGAATCTGCCCTTTGTGCCCTTGAACCGTCGGGCTATAGGAACGCATGCTGATGCTTTCGGGATAAACGTACGGCAGCTTATTCGCCGGATTCATAACGTCTTTCGGCAGATCGACCACCACAGGCCCCGGACGTCCGGTTGATGCCAGATAAAACGCTTTTTTCAGGACAGTCGGGACATCTTCCGCTTTCTTGACCAGAAAACTGTGCTTCACGATCGGACGAGAGATCCCCACCATGTCGCATTCCTGGAAGGAATCGTAGCCAATCAACGAAGTCGCAACCTGACCGGACAACACCACCATAGGAATGGAGTCCATATAGGCAGTAGCGATACCGGTAATGGCATTGGTCGCACCGGGACCGGACGTGACCAGCACAACGCCGACCTCACCCGTCGCGCGCGTATAGCCATCCGCCATATGTACCGCACCTTGCTCATGCCGCACCAAAATATGATCGATACCGCCAACCGTATGCAGGGCGTCGTAAATATCCAACACCGCACCGCCCGGATAACCGAACACATGTTTTACGCCCTGATCGATCAACGATCGGACCACCATTTCGGCGCCTGACAACATCTCCATGGGTCTGCCTCTTTTGTTCAGAAAGCGGAATCCGCTTCTGTATTGATCGGGAGAAATCCCCGAGCTCACATTGTATTAATACTGTTAACTTTTAGTACAAGAATACGAAATATTATAGGGATTACTGATAACCCATTAACATAACGCCAGATTATGACGCAGACAAACGGCAAAAAACCACCGCCCTTAATCGTGCCTAGGGGAAATCGAACGTGAGGGAAAAAGGAACTGAGATAAAATACTAACTGGGAACCTTCCGACCTGAGAGATCGTCCATGAAGGACATAAATTACAGAGTGAAATATTGAGGCCGAAAACCACATTTCTTTTCAGGAAACGCGCTTCTCGGCCTACGACATCATCAAGACTCTGCGTACATCGCATCAATTTCCAACTGGTAACGCTGGTTGATGATCTTCCTGCGCAGCTTGAGCGTTGGCGTCAGTTCCCCTTCTGCCATCGAAAACGGCACGGGCAGCAGCGTGAATTTCTTCACCTGCTCCACGCGGGAGAGCTCCTTCTGCATCTCCCGCAAACGCTGTTCGAACAGCTCAATAATATGGCTGTGGCGCAGCAGCTCCAGACGATCGTGGTACTTCAGGTTGATGGAGTGAGCATATTCTTCCAATGCTTCGAAGCAGGGAACAATCAGCGCAGACACGTACTTACGCGTGTCCGCAATAATCGCAACCTGCTCGATGAAGCGATCCTGTCCCAGCGTACCTTCCAGATGCTGCGGTGCAATATATTTACCGCCGGAGGTTTTCATCAGATCTTTCAACCGTTCGGTAATAAACAAGTTACCGTTGGCATCCAGCTCTCCCGCATCGCCGGTTTTCAGCCAGCCATCTTCGGTAAACGTTTCTGCGGTTTCCTGCGGACGGTGGAAATAACCCCGCATGATGGTCGCACCGCGTACCTGAATCTCTTTTTCCTCGCCAATGCGGACCTCAATGCCCGGCAGCGGCGTACCAATAGAGCCCAGACGGAAGCGGCCTTCCTCCCAACAGGAAACCGTCGCACAGGTTTCGGTCATGCCGTAACCATAGATAATGCGAATCCCAATCGACCGGAAAAACAGAATGATGTTGTCATCCAGTCGCGCGCCTGCGGCTGGCATAAAACGAATCTCGCCCCCCAGCAGTTGGCGCAGTTTCCCTAACACCAGACGGTCTGCATAGTGGTGCATCACGCGGCGGAAAAGGCCGCCCTTCTTCGCGGTCTGGCTCGTCAGAAAAGCATGTTGCCCCTGCGCGATAGCCCAGTTAAATAGCCGCTGGCGATACCACGGTGCCTGCGCCACTTTTTCATGGATGGCGCTATACACTTTCTCATAAAAACGCGGTACGGCGCACATCACCGTCGGCTTCACCGCCTGCATCGCATCACGAACCAGATTCGTGTTGTTGAGATACACGTTCTGGGCACCACGATGCATGATGACAAAGCTCCACGCACGTTCAAATACGTGGGAAAGCGGCAAGAAACAGAGCGATACGTCATTTTCTGACATATCCAGACGATCGTCATGTAGCTTAAGCTGCATCGCCATGTTGGTGTAATCCAGCATGACGCCTTTCGGCTCGCCGGTAGTACCAGAGGTATAAATCAGCGTAAACAGATCGTTGAGATCGCGGCTGTCGATACGCGCTTGCCATTCATCACGCCAGAAATCGTCTACGGCCTGCGCTTCAAATTCATGCAGGGATTGTACGATGTCGCTACCACGCAGGTTAACGCCTTCATCCATCACGATGATGTTTCGCAGTTGCGGGCACGTATCCCGCAGCGCCAGCAGCGCATCCAACTGCTCCTGGCCGCCGACGAATATCGTACGGATATCCGCATCGTTGATGATGAATGCCGCCTGTGCCGCCGTATTCGTGGCATAGATTGGCACGCTGATCGCACGCAGGTGCAGCAGCGCCAGATCGGCCAGCGACCAGTTCATTGAGTTGTGAGAGAAAATCGCAACCCGTTCCTGAACATCCAGCCCCAGCGCTAAAAGCGCGCTGGCAATGCGCTGAATGCGCTGCCCGGCCTGTGTCCAGGTGAGCTGCTGTTCGCCCGCAGGCGTCCACTCGCGCAACGTGATACGGCCTGCGCAGTGATTGATTCGATCTTGGACCCGGTGCACCACATGGTATGGCTGTAAATGATTATTCATCTGTAAAAGAATTTCTAAGGGGGAAGAATTTGACAGCGTTTCAGCGTACAGCTGTACATTATTTGGCGTGCAGTCTACCGTCATTGTTCAAAACCGCAACGATCTTTCGTTCATTCGGCGCAGGCTATCGCTGGTTTACTTGATGCATGTCACACCAATCAAAAGTTGACATAACCCTGATAATCGCGTACCAATAAAGGAACACCGAATTTTAGATGACGAGACACCATGTTCAACTTTACTGTCCTACTAAGCCTACTACTAAACGCATCCTTCTTGCGCGGTAGGTTTGTGGGCAGAGTTCAGAACTAAGTTTCTCGCCACACGATACAAAAACCCGCGCTGATGCGCGGGTTTTTTTTTACTCGCCGAGCGCCAAGTACAAGTAGACACGACAAGGAACTAAACCGATGAGCGAGCAAGTCATTATTTTCGATACCACATTACGCGATGGTGAACAGGCATTACAGGCGAGTCTGAGTGTAAAAGAAAAGCTGCAAATTGCCTTCGCCCTGGAGCGTATGGGCGTTGATGTCATGGAAGTCGGCTTTCCTGTGTCCTCTCCCGGCGACTTTGAATCTGTTCAGACGATCGCCCGTAATATCAAAAACAGTCGTGTGTGTGGCCTGACCCGCTGCGTCGAGAAGGACATCGATGTCGCTGCAGAGGCGCTGCGTGTCGCAGAAGCGTTCCGTATCCACACCTTTATCGCAACCTCACCGATGCACATCGCCACGAAGCTGCGCAGCACGCTGGATGAAGTGATCGAACGCGCTATTTACATGATCAAACGCGCGCGTAACTACACAGATGACGTTGAATTTTCCTGCGAAGATGCGGGACGTACGCCAATCCCAGACCTGTGTCGCGTGGTTGAAGCCGCCATCAATGCCGGTGCTCGAACCATCAATATTCCTGACACCGTCGGCTACACCATGCCGCATGAGTTCGGCAATATCATCGCCTCGTTGTACCAACGTGTTCCCAATATCGATAAAGCTATCATTTCCGTTCACACTCATGACGATCTGGGTCTGGCCGTCGGCAACGCCATGGCAGCGGTGCATGCAGGCGCTCGTCAGGTCGAAGGCACACTGAACGGTATCGGCGAACGCGCGGGTAACTGTTCACTGGAAGAAGTCATCATGGCGATCAAAACTCGCCATAACATTCTGAATGTACACACCAACATCAATCATCAGGAAATCTACCGTACCAGCCAACTGGTCAGCCAGATTTGCAACATGCCTATCCCTGCTAACAAAGCGGTTGTGGGTGCTAACGCCTTCGCTCACTCCTCTGGTATTCACCAGGATGGCGTGCTGAAGAACCGTGAAAACTACGAAATCATGACGCCGGAATCCATCGGCCTGAAAGAAGTACAGCTGAACCTGACTTCCCGTTCCGGTCGCGCGGCGGTGAAACACCGCATGGAAGAGATGGGCTATCAGGACAGCGATTACAATCTGGACGATTTGTACTCTGCCTTCCTGAAACTGGCGGACAAGAAAGGTCAGGTCTTTGATTACGATCTGGAAGCGCTGGCCTTTATCAGCCGTCAGCAGGAAGAGCCTGAGTTCTATCATCTGGATTATTTCAGCGTTCAGTCTGGTTCCAGCGTGATGGCAACCGCCTCTGTCAAACTGATCTGCGGCGAAGAAACCCAGTCAGAAGCCGCGACGGGGAATGGCCCGGTGGATGCCGTTTATCAGGCGATCAACCGCATTACGGGTTATCAGGTTTCACTGGTCAAATACCAACTGACCGCCAAAGGTCAGGGTCGTGATGCGCTGGGTCAGGTTGATATTGTCGCGGATTATCAAGGGCGTCGCTTCCACGGCGTCGGTCTGGCAACGGATATCGTTGAATCTTCCGCGCAGGCAATGGTAAATGTATTAAACAACATCAAACGTGCTCAGCAGGTAGAAAAAGAAATTCAACGTCTGCAGCAGCACAGTAACCAACAACAAAACGATAGCAAACAACAAAACAGTCAGGAAACAGTGTGATGACAAAGAGCTACCATATCGCCGTTTTACCCGGAGACGGCATTGGCCCAGAAGTAATGGCGCAGGCCCATAAAGTACTGGATGCGGTACGTCAGCGTTTTGGCATCCGCATTACCACCAGCGAATATGACGTTGGCGGTATCGCCATTGACCGTCAGGGCACGCCGCTGCCACAGGCGACCGTCGCAGGCTGTGAGCAGGCCGATGCGATTCTGTTTGGTTCCGTGGGTGGCCCGAAATGGGAACACCTGCCGCCGGCAGAACAGCCAGAGCGCGGTGCGTTATTGCCTCTGCGTAAGCACTTCAAACTGTTCAGCAACCTGCGTCCTGCTCGTCTGTATCAGGGGCTGGAAGCGTTTTGTCCGCTGCGTAGCGACATCGCCGCGAAAGGCTTTGATATCCTGTGCGTCCGCGAACTGACGGGTGGGATCTACTTCGGCCAGCCAAAAGGTCGTGAAGGTAGCGGTCAGTATGAGCGCGCTTTCGATACCGAGGTGTATCATCGTTTTGAGATTGAGCGCATCGCCCATATCGCGTTTGAATCCGCTCGCAAACGTCGCAGCATCGTGACCTCCATCGATAAAGCCAACGTGCTGCAAAGCTCGATTCTGTGGCGCGAGATCGTCAACGAAGTCGCCAAAGCCTATCCCGATGTGAAGCTGTCCCATCTGTATATCGATAACGCGACGATGCAGTTAATTAAAGATCCGTCTCAGTTTGACGTGATGCTGTGTTCTAACCTGTTCGGTGACATTCTGTCCGACGAGTGCGCCATGATTACCGGTTCAATGGGCATGCTGCCTTCCGCAAGCCTGAACGAGCAAGGCTTTGGCCTGTACGAACCGGCTGGCGGTTCGGCACCGGATATCGCTGGTAAAGATATTGCCAACCCGATTGCACAGATTCTGTCGCTGGCGCTGCTGCTGCGCTACAGCCTGGGTGCGGATGATGCCGCAGAAGCGATCGAAAAAGCCGTCAATACCGCACTGGCTGAAGGCTACCGCACTGCCGATCTGGCAAGCACCGGTAGCGCGATCGGCACCAATGAAATGGGCGACGTGATTGCGCGTTTTGTCGCGCAAGGGGCATAACCATGGGTAAGACGTTATATCAAAAATTGTTCGACGCGCACGTGGTTCATGAAGCGCCGAACGAAACGCCGCTGCTGTACATCGACAGACATCTGGTACACGAAGTGACTTCACCACAGGCCTTCGACGGCCTGCGCGCGATGAGCCGTAAGGTTCGTCAACCGGGGAAAACCTTTGCGACCATGGACCACAACGTGTCCACGCAGACCAAAGACATCAACGCCAGCGGTGAGATGGCCCGCATTCAGATGCAGGAGTTAATCAAAAACTGTGCAGAATTCGGCGTTCAGCTGTATGACCTGAACCACCCGTATCAGGGTATCGTTCACGTTATCGGGCCTGAACAAGGGATGACGCTGCCGGGTATGACCATCGTCTGCGGTGACTCACACACAGCAACGCACGGCGCGTTTGGCTCACTGGCTTTCGGTATCGGTACGTCGGAAGTGGAACATGTGCTGGCGACGCAAACCCTGAAACAGGGTCGCGCCAAAACCATGAAGATCGAAGTCACCGGCGATGCCCCAAACGGCATCACCGCGAAAGACATCGTGCTGGCGATCATCGGTAAAACCGGTAGCGCAGGCGGCACCGGTCACGTGGTTGAATTCTGCGGTACCGCTATTCGTGCGCTGAGCATGGAAGGCCGTATGACGCTGTGCAACATGGCGATTGAAATGGGCGCGAAAGCGGGTCTGGTTGCACCGGATGACACCACTTTCAACTACCTGAAAGGCCGTCAGTTTGCACCGAAAGATGCCAACTGGGACGCCGCCGTTGCGTACTGGAGCACGCTGAAATCCGATGATGACGCGCAATTCGATACGGTTGTCACGCTGGACGCCGCTCAGATCGCGCCGCAGGTCACCTGGGGTACCAACCCCGGTCAGGTTATCGCCGTCAATCAGGAAATCCCTAGCCCTGACTCTTTCAGCGATCCGGTAGAACGCGCCTCCGCGGCCAAAGCACTGGCCTATATGGATTTGCAACCCGGCATTAAACTGACTGACGTGAAGATCGATAAAGTCTTCATCGGCTCCTGCACCAACTCGCGTATCGAAGATTTGCGCGCCGCGGCAGAAATCGCCAAAGGGCGTAAAGTCGCCGCTGGCGTTCAAGCTATCGTCGTACCCGGTTCCGGCCCGGTAAAAACCATGGCGGAACTGGAAGGGCTGGATAAAGTGTTCATTGAGGCGGGCTTTGAGTGGCGCTTACCGGGCTGCTCCATGTGTCTGGCAATGAACAATGACCGTCTGAACCCCGGCGAGCGTTGTGCATCAACCAGCAACCGTAACTTTGAAGGCCGTCAGGGTCGCGCTGGCCGCACCCATCTGGTTAGCCCGGCAATGGCTGCGGCTGCCGCAGTGACGGGTCGCTTTGCCGACGTCCGCGAGTTGAATTAAGAGAGAAACCGACATGGCTAAATTTACTCAACACACTGGTCTGGTGGTTCCTCTGGATGCCGCTAACGTCGATACTGACGCCATCATTCCCAAGCAGTTTCTGCAAAAGGTAACGCGTACCGGTTTCGGCCAACACCTGTTCCACGACTGGCGCTTTCTGGATGATGCGGGCCAACAGCCTAACCCTGAGTTTGTGCTGAACCAGCCGCATTACAAAGGGGCGAGTATCCTGCTGGCTCGAGAAAACTTCGGCTGTGGCTCTTCCCGTGAGCACGCACCGTGGGCGCTGACCGATTACGGCTTCAAAGTCGTTATCGCTCCAAGTTTCGCCGATATCTTCTACGGCAACTCGTTTAACAACCAGCTGCTGCCGGTGAAGTTGAGCGACGAGGAAGTGGACGAGCTGTTCAAGCTGGTTGACGGGCAGGAAGGCATTAACTTCACGGTCGATCTGGAAAATCAGGTCGTTCAGGCGGGCAGCAAAAGCTATCCGTTCGAAATCGACAGCTTCCGCCGTCACTGCATGATCAACGGATTAGACAGCATCGGCCTGACGCTGCAACACGAAGCGTCTATTACCGAGTATGAAAAGAATCAGCCTGCCTTTCTGAACTGATTCAAGACTACAAATAGCCCGAAGCCCGCACTTTATTGCGGGCTTTTTCTTTTGGAAGAATGGGCGGATTACAACAGCGCTGCAATCAGATAGAAAGCCAACATACTCAAAAGCACTGCGCCCACAATATTTCTGATAAAGAATGAAATCACGACACTCACTATCGCGCCGAGAAAATACGGGTTATCAGGAAATGCGCGAATCACGCCGTGGTCCATTAAAATAATCGGTCCGCAAATCGCAGTGAGTAAACAAGGTGCTGAATACTTTAATGCACGATGGAGTAAAACCGGAATTTTTACCGGTACGGCAGGCTCAAGAAAAATGTAGCGATTAAAAAACACGATCCCTGCCAGAACGAATATCAATAACCAGCTCATTTTTCTTCCTTAAACACAGACGCAATGAACACAGAGAAAAACATGCCGCCGACGCCGGCGATAGCAATGGCACCTTCTATCTTGAAATAGGTTAATAGCATCGACAACAGCAGAGAAAACAGAACGCCAGAAAAGGTACTGATTTTCTTTATCATCGGTACAACAATGGTGATGAACGTGGCAACGATAGAATAATCAAGATGATACTTATCCAAATCGGGCACAGATGACGCCATGACCACGCCAAGAATGCTGAAGATATTCCAAAAAATATAAAAGGTGAAACCGGCACCAATTAAATAGCTGGTGCTAACGTTGTTCTTCCGGTCTTTCTTTTCGCTGAGTGCAAAAAGCTCGTCTGATAATAAAAAGCCGATAGGAAGGCGCTTTCTCAATTTCAACGTTGAAACATATTCGCGTAGCGTCAGGCCATATATCAGGTGCTGAGCGGTAATAAAAAAAACAGAGATTAATAGCGTCGCGACATTCGCCCCAGACATAAGTAAGCCTAGTGACACGAGCTGCGCCGCCCCCGCGAAAATAATCGCGGACATCCCGATACTTTGCCCAACGGACAATCCCGACTGGATAGCCATAGAGCCAGCCAGAATTCCCCAGGGCACCACGGACAAACAGAGCGGAAGCATTTCAACCACGCCGGTCATAAAATGCTTCCACGGACTAACAGTCTCTTTTGATTCAGACGATGAACGGGCTACGGTGTTTTCCATATAACATTGCACTACCATAAAAATATCGATAGCGGAAAACTAACAAAACGTTTTTTAAGAGTATTGGATGAATTTGCTGCGCCCCAGAATAGGGGCCGAGTATAACTACAGATTGCCTTTAGCAAACTCCCCTGGCGTCAGCCCCAAAGAATTTTTGAAATGACGGTGGAAGTGGCTCTGATCGGTAAAACCGCACCGTACGGAGACATCAAGGATAGCATCGCCTTTACGCAGCAATGCCTTAGCTTTGCGCAGACGAGCCTGAATCAAGTAGGCGTGAGGCGTAATCCCCACCACCGCTTTAAACTGTCGTAAGAAGTGCCACACACTGAGTTCGGCCAGCGCGGCCAATTCAACGAGAGCCAGTTCTCTCTCGGGGTAGCTGTCCATAAACGCTTTAACGTTCAGTATATTTTGGGTCGCAACGGGCAACATCTGTGGCGTCAGGCGCGTCTTGCTGTAGCGCATCGTCAGCCAGGTTAATGACGACAACAGCAGCGTTTCTTTCAAGAGCATATTGCCCGGCTGAGCGAGCATATTGAACGTCATGAGCAACTGATCCGACAGCCCTGGGTCGTGAACAACGGCGTCGGGAAACCACGGGATGGAATCCTTTGAGCGTTGCAGATCCTGATTGATCGAACGAAAAAGATCGGGGTGCGGATAAATGGCGCGATAGGCCCAGCCAGTTTCGACCTCCGAACTCCCCGTGTGTACATCGTCTGCGTTCACCAGAATGATGTCGCCTTTGGGCGCAACGTGCTCTGCGCCAGAGCGATAAAAACGCTGAGCCCCCTGCTCAATTACGCTGATGCAATATGTATCATGCACATGACGAGGAAAACGCTGCTGATAGTACTGCGCCTGCAACATATCCAGACCACCTAATGCCTCCAGGTGTCTGAAGTGTGTTTGCTCTTGCACTACCGGCTTTTTATGCACGCGTTAATCCTCTTATCGTTTGTACAAAATTGCTCTAGCGGAAGCGACATGCGCATCCTTCTTTATCGCCAGAAACAGCGTACCTGTTCACTGATTCTATCAGAAGCGGATTCACATCCCCATGCTCGAAAAAACAACGAAAAAAGCCAGCGACAAAGCCGCTGGCCACTGATGATGATTCCTGTCTTTTACCAACCGGGTTACATCAGATGAAATCGGGACACGCCAAGATTCAACCGTTCGGCCTGCTGCTCAAGCGATGCAGCAGACGAGGACGCTTCAAGCACCAGCGTCGCGTTCTGTTGCGTGACGCGATCCATTTCTGATATCGCTAACGACACCTGATTGATACCACTGCTCTGTTCATCAGACGCCAGCGCAATCTCATTGATAATGCGGGTGACGTTATTAATTTCAGCCACAATTTCGGCCATCGCTTTACCCGCTTCGGATGCCAGCGCCGTTCCTTCCGTCACTCTGGTTTCAGATTCTTTAATTAATGCAGCAATTTCCGTTGCGGCGTTAGCCGAGCGCTGTGCCAGATTACGTACTTCCCCTGCAACTACCGCGAAGCCTTTTCCCTGCTCGCCCGCTCTGGCTGCTTCAACCGCCGCATTCAGCGCCAGAATATTGGTCTGGAATGCAATCCCGTTAATGAGCGTGATAATCTCAGAAATCTTGTCCGAACTTCTGGCGATGTCCGACATAGAACCCACAACCTGTTCAACAATGCTGCCGCCGTTCACCGCTTTGGCTGAGGTCTCCGTCGCCACATCGCTGGCATGGTGCGCGTTATCGGTATTCTGCTTCACCGCAGCCGTGAGCTGCTCCATGCTAGCCGCCGTTTCCGCTAACGCCGCAGCCTGCTGCTCGGTTCGTGCAGACAAATCTGTATTACCGACGGCAATTTTCGTCGAACTGCTGTGAATCGACTCTGCACTATCGCGTACCGAGCCAACCGTTTCGGAGAGCGAATCCTGCATTTGCTGGATGTTGTTCCCCAAAATACCGATTTCATTCCGTCCGACATCCACACTCGTGCGCGTTAAATCACCGTGCGCGATTGCCTGTATACGCGACACCCAATACTGCACTGGGTTAATAATGACCCGACGAATGACTAAGAACGTCATGCCCGTTAATACGACAGCCAGAATAAAGGCACCTATCATGAGCGTATAGCCCAGAGTGGAATTCCTTTCAGCCGTCACATTAATATTTTTTGCCATCTCAACTCGATAAAGATAAGACGCTTTCAACGGCACATCATAGTCATCATCCAATTTAGACATCACTGTCGATTCAAACGCATTGAGTTCTTCAACATTGCCCTTCTTCGCTATATCAAACATGGGTTTAATACCGCGTTCAACATAATCGCCATAGCGCGCTTTTAATTCGTTATCGCGGGCGAGTTCAACATCAGAGCGAACCGACCTATTTTGATACCCATTAAACATTTGCTGAGACAGCGACAGGCGTTCTTCTGCCGCTTTCATACTTGCATTGTAGTTATCAGTAAGACCATTACGTAAGTGATTCACAGCATGTAGCAAATTCATACGCGCCGCACGCATATGATTAGCACTATCAACAAGTTCCATTCGAACATTCAATTCCAGTGTCGAACTATTTAACGACTGTTCAGCCTGCTTAAGAAAATAGGACGATGTGGAAACTGCCAAGGCAAAAAGAAGTAAAACACCAGAAAAAACAATGACGAAAAGGGGCGTCAGTTTAATGTTGTGCACGCCAGGGGCAGCGTGCCAAGGTTCTGGTTTTTCGTAAATCGCTATTGACTGATAAGGAACATCGCTCATTTTTACATCCGTCGAGTTATTCAAAAAATTGCTGTGAAGTAAATTGCTGGTAAGCAAGAAAAAATAAAACGCCGCTACATGTTACATAATATTTAAGGACTGTGACAATGTGCGTTAAACACAAGATAAAAAACAGTGGGCTATAAAAAATAATTTATCCATAGGACCGCCATCACAAAAAAATCGCCTATAATTTCAACGAAAATAGTTTCCTAAAAAAACAATTTATAATGAAAACCATTACACTAAATTAGTGAATTATTTTAGTCATTATTCTTACACTAATATTAATTATAAGAGAAAAAATAGATTAACGGAGTCATTCTTTTTTATTGAGAATAAACACGCTTGAACATTCAACATTACTGACTGATTCACTATTTCGTCATCCTGAATACAGAACCCCCACATTACTCCGCACGACGAGCACACAAGGCGTCACACACCGAGAAAAAGCAGTAAGCCGAGTTGCCATTTCGATCACGGTATTTTCCCGCGGAGGTACTATGCTGAAAACGTTCAACTCAATGTGTGAGAGGAGCCTATGGCGCGCATTATTCAGCGTTACCGTTTAAGCATCTCTGGCGATTGCCGGGCCTGGTTCAACATCGACCATCGCCTCACCAATGATTTTCCTCGTCCGCCTCATGCCTGAATCAGCGCCACGCTGATTATTTCCTGTTCCTGCATTCCTTACTTCGGCGTTACATAACGTGTCGTGACGGAATTCTTTTTTCTGGAGATCTATGGCATGAAACGCATCCCTGAACCATTCCGCATTAAGATGGTAGAAAATATCCGCATGACCACGCAGGCGGAACGTGAAAAAGCGCTGACAGAGGCGGGGTACAACCCTTTCCTGCTGCGTAGCGAAGATGTCTACATCGACCTGTTGACTGATTCTGGCACTGGCGCGATGAGCGACCGCCAGTGGGCTGGTTTAATGATGGGTGATGAAGCCTACGCGGGGTCACGCAATTACTACCATTTGTGCGAAAAAGTCGAAACCTTACTAGGCTATCCGTTTACGATTCCTACCCATCAGGGTCGCGGCGCGGAACAGATTTTATTTCCGTGTCTGATAGCCAAGAAACAGCGTGCTGGCGGCGCGAAAAAGCCGGTCTTCATTTCCAACTTTCACTTCGATACCACCGCTGCGCACGTGGAGCTAAATGGCGCTCGGGCCATTAACGTCGTCACACCAAAAGCTTTTGATACGAACACGGCCTATGACTGGAAAGGCGATTTCGATCTGGACCAGTTACAAAGCGTGATTTCACAGCATGGCGCGGAGAATGTCGTCGCCATTATCACCACGGTAACCTGCAACAGCTCAGGCGGACAGCCCGTCTCGATGAGCAACATGCGCGACGTCTACCGTATTGCACAGCAGCATCAGATCCCTGTGGTGATTGATTCGGCACGTTTCTGCGAAAACGCCTGGTTTATCAAGCAGCGCGAAGCGGGCTACGCGGATAAATCCATTAAAGCCATCGTGCATGAAATGTATGAATACGGCGACATGCTGACGATGTCCGCGAAGAAAGATCCCATGGTGAATATTGGTGGGCTGTGCTGTTTCCGCAGCGACGAGGACCTGTTTAACGAGGTGCGCATTCGCTGCGTTCCGATGGAAGGTTTCGTCACCTATGGCGGACTGGCTGGACGAGATATGGAGGCGCTCGCCATCGGGCTGGAAGAAGGGATGGACGAAGACTATCTGGCCTACCGTATTGGACAGGTCGCCTATCTCGGAGAACGCCTGAAAGCCGGTGGGATTCCGATTCAGTATCCCGTTGGAGGACACGCTGTCTTTGTCGATGCTGCACGGCTATTGCCTCATATTCCGCCAGAGCAATTCCCTGCACAAGCTCTTAACAATGCGCTGTATCTGGAAGCCGGTATCCGCAGCGTTGAAATCGGCTCGCTTCTGCTGGGGCGCGATCCAGACACCGGGCAACAGAAAGCGTCACCGCTTGAGCTACTGCGTCTGACTATCCCACGCCGGGTCTACACCAACGACCACATGGACTATATTGCAGATGCCCTTATCGCATTAAAATCCCGTGCCAGCGATATTAAAGGGTTAACGTTCACCTATGAGCCCCCCGTGCTGCGGCACTTTGTCGCCCGTCTAAAACCGGTGGAGTAACCTGCCGTAAGCATGCCCGGTGTCTTTCTCTGCGGACACGCATTTGGCAGGCTTATCTGCGGCACGCCGGATCACAGTATCCATATGATGAGTATTTGGTCCACGCCATCAGTCCCAGAAAATCACGCAAAGCAAATCCGCCGCAACGTCGATAGCTGTCGGCAATACTGAAACAATAGAAGACACACGGCTTACCGAGGAATTTATGACGACGTATCACTTTTCTCTCACGCTATCGGGCGTTTCCGCAGACACCGCAGGACTGGAGGATGCGCTTTTTACCAGCGGCTGCGACGATGCCTTGATCTGCTTCTATGGCAGCGCTGTCTATCTCGAATTTGATCGAGAAAGCCCTAGCTTTTCTAAAGCTGTCATTAGCGCTATTCATGATATTGAATCCGCGAGCATCAAAGCCAAAGTCCACTCCGTGGATGCAGCCTGGGTTGGGATCAGTGACATCGCCGCTTTATCTGCGCTATCGCGTCAGGCGATTGCGCTTCTCAAAGATGGGAAACGTGGTGCGGGGGATTTCCCCTCCCCGGTCCAGCGCTTACGCGGTACATCGCCGCTGTGGGAGTGGAGCGATGTCGCCGACTGGCTGGCCAAACAAAAAAAAATACCCCAGGAATTAGCCGATAACGCCAGGGAGCTTGCCACGATTAATCTGGCCTTACAGATCCGCAATGCACGCCAGCAGGACGAATTGGTACGTTATTGTGCATTACTCAGCGAAGGCAAACCATTACGTGAACAAATCATTACGTGAACAGTGCCACAGGTATCCCCTTGCCCTGCAAACCACTCCCGATAGTCAAAAGCTAGCGGCAGGTAAACACCATAAAAAAAGCCAGCGAAAAATTCGCTGGCTGGTGAAACATCACCATTACTCAGAATACATTGTTTTATTCAGAATAAATTGTCTTACTCAGAATAAATTGTCTTACTCAGAATAAATTGTTTCGTACTACCTAGAGCCAATGACGGTACTCGTCGTCAGACATGTCTTTCAGGTGCCACTGCGTCGCCTGCTGCAGTAATGCAATGCGCTGTTGGGTAGACATCCATCGAAACCACTTCGCTTTACAGGTCGATAAGTAGGTTCGATAGAACTGGTACAAACTGGAAATCGCCATAAGCCACCTCCTCTCTTTCCTTGTTGCAAAGTATCGACGTAATATAGGGAAAGATAAATTGATGACTTTAGTGCAGGGAGTTCCTCTTTTATGTCTTCCCCTCGATTGCAACAACAGTTCATCCGCCTGTGGCAACACTTCCAGGGGCAAACCACCGACACCACTCTGCAAGAGTTGACCGGGGTGTTGAACTGCTCACGCCGCCATATCCGCTCATTACTGAACGCGATGCAGCAGGAAGGTTGGCTTGTCTGGCAGGCCGAAGCTGGAAGAGGAAAGCGCTCGCAGCTATCGTTTGTGTATACCGGATTAGCGCTACAGCAGCAGCGTGCCGAGGATCTGCTGGAGCAGGATCGCATTGAGCAGCTAGTGCAGTTGGTGGGTGACAAAGAAGCGGTACGCCAGATGTTACTTGCCCACCTTGGACGGAGTTTCCGGCAGGGAAAGCATATTCTGCGCATCCTCTATTACCGACCCTTACGCAACTTACAGCCCGGTTCGGCGCTGCGGCGTTCGGAAATGCACATTGCGCGGCAAATTTTTAGTGGGCTGACCAATATAAATGAGGAAAATGGGGAAATAAAACCCGACCTTGCTCATCATTGGCAGATGCTGGCACCGCTGCACTGGCGTTTTTATCTGCGTCCGGCCATTCGCTTCCATCACGGTCGCGAGCTCACGATGGATGATGTCATCACCTCCCTCAAGCGCCTCACCGCATGGCCGCTGTTTTCGCACCTTGAAACCATCACATCACCGATGCCGTTCGTGATTGATATCCGGCTGAACAGCCCGGATAACTGGCTGCCGTGGCTTTTGGGCAGCGTGCACGCCATGATTTTGCCGCAGGAATGGCAAACGCTACCCGATTTCGCTCAACACCCGATTGGTACCGGCCCTTACGCCGTGGTGCGCAATAACAGCAACCAGTTAAAGATCCGCGCCTTCGATGATTATTTTGGCTATCGGGCGCTGATCGATGAAGTCAACATCTGGGTACTGCCGGACGAACCGGAGGAAATGCCGGTCTCCGTCCAATTCCAGTCTGATGATTCTCGCCATGAACAGTTGGAAAGCCGGATGGAAGAAGGCTGCTATTTCCTGCTGTTCGATAAACGTTCACCGCTTGCTAAATGCCCGCAGGTTCGCCGCTGGCTCTGGCAGGTCTTTAACCCGATTTCGCTACTCAGCCATGCCGACACCAGCCACCAGCGCGACTGGTCCCCCGCCTACAGCCTGTTGCCACGCTGGCATCATCACCATCCAGACGAACGCCAACCTATTCCCGCAGGGCTGACGCAGGTGACGCTGACCTTTTATCATGAGCACCCTGAGTACCGAATATTAAGCGAAATCATGCGTGCGCTGCTGGCGGAACACGGCGTCACGCTGCATATCCAGACGGTCAGCTACGAAGACTGGTATCAGGGCAATGCCGAAAGTGACATCTGGTTTAGCAGCGTGAACTGCTATTTGCCGCTCGAATTCTCCCTATTCGCGATGCTCTACGAACTTCCGCTGGTGCAGCACTGTCTGGATGACGATCTGCATGCGGATGCACAGCAGTGGCGCAATCACTCGCTGCCGATGGCGGAATGGTGTGAAAAGTTGATCGGTAGCGGCCAGGTGCACCCTCTTCTACATCACTGGCTACAGCTTCAGGGTCAGCGCAGTATGCGCGGCGTCAGGATGAATATGCTGGGCTGGTTTGATTTTAAATCCGCCTGGTTTGCACCGCCGGAACGCTGACTGTATCTGAAAAAGTGCGGGACAAAGTGAATCGCGCCGCACTCTTCTGTCTATTTTTGCACATGCATTCGTAAGAAATGCTCGACGTCGACCGTCTCGTAACCATTACGTTCGTTGAAGGTGCCGGATTTGTCCCACCACATTCCCTCACCCAAGGCAAATGCTGCACGATAGCGGGCCATTACGTCATCCGGAGCAGCTTTCAAATCCGCCCGCAATTTATCCAGAGTCCATACGGTCTTCTTAAATGCCTTCCCCGTGACCCGTTCGACGACATCGGCAAGTTGCCCGTATGAGATCGTGTCACCTGCCACGTAAACAACCTCATTAGCCAATCGTGGTTCAGCCAGCAATATTTCAGTCGTCAGCCAGCCAATGTCCTCGGGGATCGTCACTGTCACTTTGGTATCCCAACTTCCCAAGCCATGAACGGTTCCACGTTCCAGATCCACCACGTCGAAGGCTGGCTCAAACAGGAAACTCGTGAACATGCCAGTCGAGACAATCACCCATTCGGTACTCAGTTGGCTACGTAGCAGCTGCCTCACGTCGTACTGTTCATCAAAAACCGGATGGCCGCTGTTTCGGCCCACAACGTCATAATCAACACCGAATTGCCAAGGAAAATAGCGCGCAACGTTGGCAGCCAACACCGCTCTGGTTATTTTCATCTGAGTGCCCGGCCCTGCCACAAATCCCGAACAATTCAATACCGTCTTATAACTATTGAAAAGCGCTGTCAGGGCGTGTTCATCAGAAGCCAGGTCGAATCCCATAACGTCAATGCCTAGTGCGCGGAGTTCAGCCAGCTTTGCCCTATCCTGCACCGAAGGATCGTTAATAGTACCCGGTGAAACGAGCGCCGTGACCGACAACTCCAAGGCTCGCGCACGCGGGGCGAGAGCACGTAGGACAGCCATACCGAGCTGTCCTGCACCAAGCACAAGAATGTCCTTCAGCACCGATCCGCTGTTATTCATTTTTTAACTCCTTCGAAATTTCAAATTATCGACATCATAGGGATGAGCGAATTTTCCCCATGCATTCAGTTTGCCAATATGTCCCTGAGCTGATAACTCTTGTAAAAATCAGCCATTTCAGAGATGGAGTGTTATGTTATACAAGAATGCGCGCATGATAAGATTCAGCCACATCACTTAATAATTTGAAAAAATCAAACAATTAAGTGATGTAGCCGCTGACACGATAGGTACGCCATATACGCGTCTTATGAAGTTTCATAACAAAATGAGGAGACATCGTATGGATCGGTTTCAGGCCATGGAAATATTCATGCGAGTGGTCGATGCGGGTAGTTTCAAAAAAGCGGCGGAAACCATGCATGTTTTACCCTCCACCGTAACCCGCAGCATTAAGGAACTCGAATCACATCTGGGGGCTCGGTTACTCAACCGAACAACACGAGCGCTCAGCATTACGGATGTTGGCCTGCGCTATTACGACAGTTGCAAAGCGATCTTGCATGATGTGCACGCCGCTGAAAGCGTAACGGCACAGCAAAAGGAAGAACTGCATGGAACGATCAGAATCGGTGCGACATCTTCTCTGGTCAAAAATTTCCTTATCCCCACGCTGCCCGACTTCTTTGAACGTCATCCCGGAATAAAGTTGGACTTCCACTTGGGTGATGCCACCGTGGATATCGTCCAGCAGGGTATCGATTGTGTCATCAGAACCGGAGAACCGCCGTTATCGCGACTGGTCGCACGGCGACTCGGTGCGTTCCAGTGGTATATTTGCGCGTCTCCACGCTATCTAGAGAAGCATGGTTACCCTACAACGTTAGACTCGCTCAAAGAGCACACCGCAGTAGGATATACCCACAGCCGGACAGGACATTCAGCTCGCTGGGATTTTCACGATGGATCGCGCACCGTAGCAATTCCAATAACAGCACAGATCAGCGTAAATGACACTGATGCCTATGTTGCCGCTGGTGTAGCCGGTTTGGGGCTAATACGCATTGCCAGCTATATGGTGCCCCAGCAACTTGCTGATGGACATCTTGTCAGGCTACTTCCTGATATCAGTGCACCACTTGAACCTCTTTTCATTCTCTACCCACAAAGCCGCCACCTCTCGCCTGCGATCCGCGCCTTTATCGACTGGTGTACTGCGCGGATCGGGCAGGAGGCCATTAAATGGTAAATGACCACAAATAGGACACAAAAGCCGTCACGTTAAGCGAAGTTGTGAGCATACGGCTGTTACACCACAGTATCTGAGCGAGCCTATAGGGCGAGTTTGAGTTTAAATCCACCAGGTTTGCGCCGTCGGAACGCTGAGAGCCTTTCGCTGCCCGACTTAACCCTTTACAATGTGCCGTTCTCAACGGGGTGCGGAAAATTTTTCGCTGAGAAGATACCCGTCGAACCTGATCCGGTTAATACCGGCGAAGGGATTTGAGAGTGCTGCTTATTGCTGCCTCAAAGTCCTTTGCCACCCTATGATTCTCAGGAGTGCAAAGTGTTAAATCAATTATTACCGCGTTCAGCCACCGTGCTGAAAACCAGCCTGTCTTGCCTGCTACTGCTCTCAGCTTCGGCTTTCGCCAAACCCGCGTTGACCGTTTATACCTATGATTCATTCGCTTCCGAGTGGGGTCCAGGCCCTGTCATCAAGACCGCGTTTGAAAAAGAGTGCGAGTGCGAGCTGAACTTCGTCGCGCTGGAAGATGGTGCCTCGCTGCTGAACCGTCTGCGTATGGAAGGCAAGAACAGCAAAGCGGATATCATTCTGGGACTGGACAACAATCTGTTGCAGGCAGCGGAGCAAACCGGCCTGTTTGCGCCACACAATCTGGACACCCGCGCCGTTACGGTACCGGGCGGCTGGAGCAATAAAACGTTCGTTCCTTATGACTACGGCTATTTCGCGTTTGTGTATAACAAAAACACGCTGAAGAACCCGCCGAAAAGCCTGCATGAGCTGGTGGACAGCAACGAACCGTGGAAAGTGATCTATCAGGATCCACGTACCAGCACGCCGGGACTAGGCCTGCTGATGTGGATGCAGAAAGTGTATGGCGACGATGCGCCGCAAGCCTGGCAAAAGCTGGCGAAGAAAACCGTTACCGTCACCAAAGGCTGGAGCGAAGCCTACGGTCTGTTCCTGAAAGGGGAAGCGGATCTGGTGCTGAGCTACACCACGTCGCCCGCCTATCACATCATTGAAGAGAAGAAAGACAATTACGCAGCAGCGACCTTCAGCGAAGGACACTATCTGCAAATTGAAGTCGCCGGACAGCTGGCGTCCAGCAAAAATCCCGAGCTGGCAAAACGTTTTATGCAGTTCATCCTGAGCCCAACCTTCCAGCAGGCGATCCCTACCACGAACTGGATGTATCCGGCGGTTAAAACCGACCTGCCAGCAGGCTTCGCAACGCTCGCGGTGCCGGAAAAAGCCATGCAGTTCAGCGCGCAGGAAGTCGCTGACCAAAGGACGCAGTGGATTCAGGCATGGCAACGCGCCGTCAGCCACTGATCGGCGGACGTCTGTGGCCAGGGCTACTGGCCACAACGCTGTTAATTTCCGTTGCCGCACTGGCTTTCGGTGCCCTGTGGCTACAGGCGCCAGAAAGCCAGTGGCGCACGCTATGGCATGACAGCTATCTCTGGCATGTCATTCGATTTACCTTCTGGCAGGCCTTTCTCTCCGCACTGTTTTCTACCGTTCCGGCCATTTTTCTAGCCAGAGCGCTGTATCGACGACGCTTTCCCGGCCATCGCTGGCTGCTGCGCCTGTGCGCGATGACGCTAGTGCTGCCCGTGCTGGTGGCCGTGTTTGGCCTGCTCAGCGTTTACGGTAGACAAGGCTGGCTGGCTTCTGCGCTGGGCTGGTTTGACCTGAAATATACGTTTTCGCCCTATGGGTTGCAGGGCATCCTGCTGGCACACGTCTTCTTCAATCTGCCTCTGGCAACCCGATTGCTGTTGCAGTCGTTAGAAGGCATCGCTATCGAGCAACGTCAGTTGGCCGCGAATCTGGGCATGAACAGCTGGCAGCATTTACGCCTGCTGGAATGGCCCGCCCTGCGCCGGCAGATTTTACCCACTGGCGCGCTGATTTTTATGCTCTGCTTCGCCAGCTTTGCCACAGTGCTGTCGCTGGGTGGCGGCCCGCAGGCAACCACGATTGAGCTAGCTATCTATCAGGCATTAAGCTTTGATTACGATCCGGGGCGCGCGGCGCTGCTGGCGTTAATTCAGATGGTTTGCTGTCTTGGTTTGGTACTGCTGAGCCAGCGACTGGGCCGCATTCTGCCGGTCGGCAGCACACAGCAGCTTGCCTGGCGCAACCCGCAGGATAGCGCCTTAAGCCGCGTTATCGATGGCCTGCTGATTGGTGCGCTATTGCTGCTGGTCGTCCCTCCTTTGCTGGCCGTGGTGGTGGATGGCGTGAACCGATCGCTGGTTACCGTGCTGCAACAGCCCGTGCTCTGGCAAACGCTGTTTACCTCGCTGCGCATTGCCTTAGGCGCGGGGCTGCTGTGTCTGGTACTGACCATGATGCTGCTCTGGAGCAGTCGCGAGCTCAAGCTACGCCAGAAGCCACTCTACGGACAGTTGATGAACCTGAGCGGTATGCTCATCCTCGCCATGCCCGGTATTGTGCTGGCAACCGGCTTTTTCCTGCTGCTGAATAACAGCATCGGATTGCCGCAGTCCCCTTACGTACTGGTAGTGTTCACCAATGCGCTGATGGCGATTCCCTACGCGATCAAAGTGCTGGAGAACCCAATGCTGGACGTTGCCGAGCGTTACAACCGACTCTGCACATCGCTGGACATTCGCGGCTGGCAGCGTCTGAAGCTAATTGAACTCGCCGCGCTGAAACAGCCGCTAGCACAGGCATTGGCCTTTGCCTGCGTGCTGTCGATCGGTGATTTCGGCGTTATCGCGCTGTTTGGCAATGAGCAGTTCCGCACGCTGCCGTTCTATCTGTACCAGCAAATTGGTTCCTATCGCAGCGCCGACGGCGCAGTCACGGCGCTGCTGTTAATGCTGCTGTGCTTTATGTTATTTACCCTGATTGAGAAACTGGCGGGCCGTCATGATCGCGCTTGAGAAATTGACCTACTTTTATCAGCACTTGCCCATGCGTTTTGATTTTCACGTCAAACCGGGCGAGCGCATCGCCATCCTCGGCCCTAGCGGTGCAGGGAAAAGTACGCTGCTGAATCTGGTTGCGGGTTTCCTGATGGCAGACAGAGGGGAATTACGGCTTAACGGCGAGTCTCACCGCGAGACACCGCCTGCTAAACGGCCAGTTTCGATTCTGTTTCAGGAAAATAACCTGTTTCCTCACCTGACGATTGGGCAAAATATCGCGCTGGGGCTTCATCCCGGCCTGCGACTGAGTGCAGAACAGCGCGAGACGTTACGGCAGATCGCCGATCGGGTCGGTCTGGCCGATCTTCTGGATCGTCTGCCGTCGCAGGTTTCCGGCGGGCAGCGTCAGCGTGCGGCATTGGCACGCTGTCTGGTGCGTCACCAGCCCATTCTGCTACTGGATGAACCGTTCTCGGCGCTCGATCCTGCGCTGCGTCAGGAGATGCTCGATCTGGTTGAAAGCGTGTGTCAGGAGCGTGAGTTCACGCTGTTGATGGTATCTCACAATCTGGATGATGCCATGCGGATCGCGAAGCGTACGGTGCTGATCGTGGACGGGCAGATTTATTATGATGGGCCGACTCAGGCGTTACAGGATGGCAGCGCCGAGGCAGCCGCCATCCTAGGAATTTCACGTCCGTCTTCGGATTGAGGAACTAAGGCAAAGCCTGATAGCGCAGGTTGCTGAACGTCACGTCTCCCTCGCCCGAAGCATACAAAGCAGGCCGCAAACTGAGGAAGTCATACGCAACGTTGTGATGGTAGCCGGATACTTCCATCTGCACCGGGTATTTCTTCCACGGTTCCTGATCCGAGGTTCGGGTGTAGAACGTCACAATATGGCGATCGTTTTTCATCCGAATCTGCACCTCATTGCCCGTAATATGCGGCAATTTCTTCTCCGCCCTTTCCAGCCCGTAGCGATGCATGACGGTGCCATCCTGATTAAACGACAGCCCGACGTACAGCTTCGCGTTGTAGAACAGCAGTAAACCAGCCTGCGCGCCGGGAGCAAAGTTCGCCGTCACTTCAATCTGGTAAGCCTGATCGCCGGGGATCATCGTCAGTGGCGCGCTATCTTTCGGCGACGTGCCTTTTGCCTTTAGATGCAACTTACCGTCGCTAAGAGTAACCCGCTTTAGCTCTTCCGCATTGGCGCGGTAGAAATGCCAGCGTGCCGGAAATTTATCGTCGGTAAAGCTATCAGACCAGCCAATGCCGTGAGGCACCGCCTCACCGCCTTCCGGCTTGCGAATCGGTTTGCCAGTATCGAATCCGGCTGACGTAAACCAGCCGTCATCGCCCCAGACAATCGGCTCCAGCATCGCCTGCCGCCCCAGCGTCATAAAGCCGTTTTCATAGCCGTGATACACCATGTACCAGTTTTTATCCGGTCCTTCGATCAGCGTCGCATGGCCGCGCGACCACCACTTCTCTGAACGATCCTGCGTGCGGATAATCGGGTTATGCGGCGAGTTTTCCCACGGTCCGTTGATCGATTTAGATCGCGCAGCAATCACCATGTGCCCGGTCGGTGGCCCAGCCGTTCCGCCTTCCGCCAGCACCATGTAGAAGTAGTCGCCGTGGCGCAGCATCTTAGGCCCCTCCTGCGAGAAGCTTTCCACATCCCACTCTTCCGGGTACTGCCATCCCTGATAGACCACCGCCATGTCACCGACCGTCGATAGTCCGTCGTCCGTTAATTGCACGCGGTTACCACCCGACATAAAGATGTAACGCTTGCCATCCTCTCCCACGACGTGGCCGGGATCGCTAGCTGGGTTTTTCAAGCCAGTATCTTTCGGCGGCGTCCACGGGCCGTGGATATCATCGGCGGTAATCACATACAGCGTTTTCTTTTTCGTCCCTTTGGCATCGATAATCCGGTTGGTAGTGAAATAGATGTAATACTTGTCGTTGTGTTTCACCAAATCCGGTGCCCAGATTGCATCGACAGGCGTCGTGATCGCCGGGCCAAGTGGTTCCCAGTTCACTAAATCGCGCGAGCGCCAAATCAGCAGTCCGGGGATGTCGTCAAATGACGAGAACGTCATGTAATAGTCATCCCCGTCTTTGATAATCGTGGGGTCAGGATGATCGCCCGCAATAATCGGATTGAGATAACAGCCATTGCCCAAATCCGCCTGACGCTGCTGTTCAATCCCCCGCATCCATTCGTTGGCTGGGCCAGCCTGACAGGCCATCGCCGTGCCGATACCCATTGCCATCAATAACATACCGCTTAATACGCCTTTCCCTACCGCTCGGGACATGCCCATTTATCACCACCCACTATCCTAATGATTATTTTATAATTTATAACATTGAAACCCTGTTCCAATTGTGAAAACAGTCACGCTTCTCTCGGTTATACGGCGAAAAATCAAGCGCTAATAACACCGTGCCATTTTCAATATACTGTGACCAATTCGACATATTCAGTTTTTATCCCTTGTAGGTATTGTGTCTTTTTGTGCTGCTGTGCTTATATGAATTGGCGATTGAATAACTCATTCGAACACAACACTCGACCGCAAATAACTCGAACATAAATAGGATTCCCGTGACGCACTACACTTCTTCCACTTCAGCACTACTACACACCGCGCATGTTGACGCGGTCGTCGTCGTGCGCGTGGTGGTCGTGGTCGTCGTCGGCAGCGCGCCGTAACGGGTTCCGAATCGAAGATTCTCAAACCCCGCCGGCGCAAGCCGAGCGGGGTTTCTTGTTTCTACCCTCCCCGCTCCGACACCGCACCGGCCCTGATGAAGGATGTAAACATGCGTTATACAGGCGCTCAGTTAATTGTTCGGCTGCTCGAACAGCAGGGCATCACCACCGTAGCGGGCATTCCCGGCGGCGCGGCTCTGCCGTTATATGATGCACTGGGTCAAAGTAAGACGATTCGCCACGTTCTGGCTCGCCACGAGCAAGGCGCTGGGTTTATGGCACAAGGCATGGCGCGAGCCAGCGGACGCGCTGCGGTTTGTATGGCTTCCAGCGGGCCGGGGGCGACCAACCTGCTCACCGCCATCGCCGATGCCAAACTGGATTCGATCCCGCTGGTGTGTATCACCGGTCAGGTGCCTTCCAGCATGATCGGTACCGATGCGTTTCAGGAAGTCGACACCTACGGCATCTCTATTCCCGTCACCAAACATAACTATCTGGTTCGCGATATCAACGAGCTGCCGCGCGTGATTCCAGAAGCCTTTCGCATCGCGCAGTCGGGCCGCCCCGGTCCGGTGTGGATCGATATTCCAAAAGACATTCAGAACGCGACCATTGAGCTGAGCGAACTGCCGGGCGTCTTTCCTCTCGATACGCCACCCGCCATCGCCCAGCAGGAAATCGAGCGTGCTGCAGCCATGATTAATGCGGCTCAGCGTCCGGTGCTCTATCTGGGTGGTGGGATTGTTAGCGGCGTCGCACACGAACAAGCGCTTCAATTGGCGGAACGTTCTAGCCTGCCAACCACCATGACGCTGATGGCGCTGGGAACCATGCCCGTCGATCATCCTCTGTCGCTCGGGATGCTGGGTATGCACGCCGCACGATCAACCAATCTGATCTTACAGCAGGCAGATTTGTTAATTGTGCTAGGTGCGCGTTTTGACGATCGCGCGATTGGTAAAGCGGAGCAGTTTTGCCCGCAGGCCAGCATCATTCATATCGATATCGATCCCGCCGAACTGGGTAAGATCCGTCAGCCGCACGTGGCGATCAACGCGGATGTAGCACAGGCGTTGGATCAGCTGCTGCCGCACATTACGCCGCAGCAGCGTGACGTCTGGCGTACCACCGTTCGCGGGCTGCAACAGGAATTTCCGTTCAGCATGCCGGGCGCTGACGATCCATTAAGCCATTATGGTCTGGTTCAGGCCACGGCACAGGCGCTGACGGATGATGCCATCATCACGACCGATGTCGGCCAGCATCAGATGTGGGTCGCGCAGTCTTATCCGCTGCGTCGCCCGCGCCAGTGGCTGACATCCGGCGGGTTTGGGACGATGGGCTTTGGCCTGCCTGCGGCAATTGGCGCGGCGCTGGCTGAACCGGATCGCACCGTGGTGTGTTTCTCGGGTGACGGCAGCCTGATGATGAATATTCAGGAAATGGCGACGGCAGCAGAGGAAGGACTTAACGTAAAAATCGTCCTGATGAACAACCAGTCGCTCGGTCTGGTTCACCAGCAGCAGGATATGTTTTTCCAGAAGCGCATCTTCGCGGCCGATTACCGCTACAGCGCGAATTTCCTCGCGATTGCCGCAGGTTTTGGCTTTGCAACCTGCGATCTGAACGCCGCAGCCGATCCACAGGCCGCGCTGCAAGAGATGCTCAATCAACCGGGTCCTGCGCTGATCCACGTACTCATTGACGCCAATGAAAAAGTGTTACCCATCGTGCCACCGGGTGCCGCGAACATCGATATGATCGGAGATTAATGACTATGTCAATTCAACCAACTTCGCCAACGCAAGCAACGTCAAATCAGGTCACGCTGGAACTCTCAGTGCGCAACCACCCCGGCGTGATGTCACACGTTTGCGGCCTGTTTGCCCGCCGGGCATTTAACGTAGAAGGCATTCTGTGTATGCCGCTGGCAAATGGAGAGGAAAGCCGGATCTGGCTACTGGTTAAAGATGACCAGCGGCTACAGCAAATGATCAGTCAGGTGGAAAAGCTGGAAGACGTCCTTCAGGTTCGCCGTCACGGTGAAGAAATGCGTATTTTTGAGCAGGTCGCCGAGTTCTACTGCTAAATGGCTTGGCCGGGTCTTCCCGGCCTGCCCAACATTACCCGTTTAACACCTGCCATAGCAGATGGCGGTAAACTGGCATCAGCGGGTGCTGAATCAGTACGACCAACAAGGCAACCGCCGCCACGGACATCACGGGCGCGCCCCAGCGCAAACGTCTGAGCGGCATCTTTCTGCTAAACCAGTCATGATTTTTACGCTTATCACTGCGCCACCAGCGCCAGTTTAGCCAGCCTGCGCCCCACACCATGATGGCAGTAATCAGCAGCAGCCACTTAAATCCTGCGCTGTTCGTCCCCGCGGGAATATCAATCGCAACACCAGCCAAAATGCCGGGTAAGAAATAGGCCGGCGGCCACAGCAGGCAGCCGATGATATTCGGCACGGCAAATTTATAAGGCGGTAACCCCAGCATCCCCGCCACCATCGGAATAAGCGGACGCGTCGGGCCGACAAAACGTCCGATCAGTATCGTCGGCATCGGGTGCTGATACAGGGCATATTCCGTTTTACTCAGCAACGCCTGATGCTTTTTCAGGAAAGACCAGTTATGCAGCGGTGCCTTAAAACGCATGCCAATAAAATAGGAAATCCAGTCCCCTAGCAGGCAACCAATAATCCCTGCCGCCCACGCCGGGTAAAGCCCCATTTGTCCGCTGCCGATCAGTGCTCCCAGCGTTGCCATCATCACCGTTCCCGGCAACAACAGCCCCACCAGAGCCAGAGATTCAAGAAAGGCAACCAGCATGACGGCGATCAGTGAATACGCTAGCGATTGGGTAACCAGATGATCCAGCCACGCTTCCATAAAATCTACCCGTACGTTATAAAAATAAGGATTGTCTGGATCATAGCAGAAGCCGTCAACTCCTGATTTCACCCCCTCATTCGATTGTGGCTACGGTAAAAATCAACACGCCGGATTACCACACGATTTCGTCTCCCAGGCGCGAGCGCCCCTCCGTCTGCTAGCACGAAACCCAGCAATATCCTACTGAAAATATGTAGCATAGTTTATCTATCCCGCGTTGAAGCGATCTCAGCTCACGGGTATAGAAAGCCTGTACGTTCTGATAAATATCAACTATTCCCCTTATCAAGGCACACGCAATATCATTTTCCAATTCAAGCCGTTAGCACCACTTCAGTAATGTTGTTTTATGGTCAATTCTTTTGCACCGAGGGGCATCAACACTTATGATAGCGGTCATTTTTTGCCACTGTGCCATACTGCCACTATGTTTTTTAAACTACTCAACCATTTCGGGTTACGACGTCTTATCCTACTCTTGGCAGTGGCGAGCGCCTTGGTAACACTGGCAAACAGTTTTTATGCCAGCTATCGCGTCCAACGAGAGCTGCTGATTGATAATACGCTTGAAGCCAACCGCGTTTACGCCACCAAACTCGCGGCGATGACCCATTCCTTTTTTAAAGAAGCCCAGCAGCAGTTAGCCTACAGCGCCAATATCGTCGCCACCCAGATGGATGATAAGGTCAGCCTGCTTAAAGAAGCCGACCGCCTGCGGCTACAGACCAGCAATTTTAACTCTGTCGTCATTGCCGATGAAAAAGGCATCGTCAGAGCCACATCGCCCGATACGTTCCAATTAATCGGGAGAAGCCTGACATCAGAAGGCGCTCTCGAAGCCTTGAAAGAAAAGCAGCCACTTATCAGCCAGCCCTATGTCTCCGCCGCCAATAACCTCATCGTGCTGATATCTTCGCCGATATTCACACGAGATGGCCGCTATAAGGGGTTTATCGGTGGTTCGATCTATCTTAAGCAGCCCAGCGTGCTCAATACCCTCTTAGACAAACACTATTACCGCGATGGTTCTTATATTTACGTTACCGATAAGAACAAAAAAATGCTGTATCACCGTGACATGGAACGTATTGGCAAAACAGAAACCAATAATCTGCAGATCGATGCGCATCATGAAAATAATGGCAGCCAGCATATGGTGAACTATCTGGGCGAAGCCATGCTGGCGGGTTACGCCGTTGAAGTCACCTCACAGTGGCAGATTGTGGCGCTTCGCCCAATGGACATCACGCTGAAACCGCTCGATAGCCTGATGCTGAACGTGCTGCGTCATACGCTTCCGCTCGCGCTGTTGACCATCTTCTGCGTCTGGCTGCTGGCCCGACTCATCGCCCAGCCGCTGTGGCTACTGGCGCGTAGTGCCAATAAGATGGATGCACTCGATGTCTCCGACGACATCAGAAATATCCACTCCTGGTATTTCGAAGCCTCGCAGCTCAAACAGGCCATGCTGTTGGGTATCGATTTACTCCAGCGCAAAATTGGTAAGTTGCGTTCTGAAGCACACTCAGACCCCATGACCGAACTGCTCAATCGTCGCGGGTTGGATAGCGTGCTCCGCTACTGGCAAATGGGGCAAAAAAGCTTTGCGGTCATCGCGCTGGATATCGATCGCTTCAAGCGCATCAATGACACTCACGGCCACGATGTCGGCGACAACGTCATTCGCTATCTCTCACAGCTTATTCGCACCAACTCACGCGATGCCGACATTCTGTGCCGCAGCGGCGGTGAAGAATTTTTGATTCTACTGCCGGAAACCAGTCTCGACGTCGCACTCAGCATCGCTGAACGGCTACGACAGCGTGTGCAGGAATTGACCATTCCTGTCGTGGGCAATATCACCATCTCATTAGGCGTTGCCCTGTGGGAACCGGGCGTCAGCGATATGCCAATCGATCGCACCTTCAAGCTGGCAGATGAAGCCCTGTATCAAGCCAAGCAAGAAGGCCGCAACCGTGTGGTTTCAGCCTCCGGCAACGAGCAGTAATCCATTTTCCCCTCTTCTCTCTCATAGGTGATGTCGCTGGACATCACCTGTATAAATAACCATACTTACCTCTACCATCCTTCCCTATCTCGCTTGCTATAAAAGGCCGCTTAGTGACTCAGGTTCGTCAGGGGTTTCTACTGACCCGCCACTGGAACGACACACCAGCCGGCACGCAGGTTGAATTCTGGCTGGCCACCGATGAGGGCCCGCTGCTCGCGCGCCTGCCGGTACAGCAGGCCGTTGCCTTTATTCCCGCACAGCAGGAAGCCCGCGCCAGAACGCTCTTACAGCAGGAAAAACGCTGGCAGTTAAAACCGCTCGCCATGCAGGATTTCCACCATCAGCCGCTGCTGGGGCTGTATTGCCCGCAATACCGACAGCTGCTGCGGCTGGAGAAATTGCTGCGTGAAGGCGGCGTTCAAGTCTACGAAGCGGATATTCGTCCGACGGAACGCTTTCTGATGGAGCGCTTTATCACCGCGCCCGTGTGGTTTAGCGGCAACGCCGTTTCAGATAGTCTGATGACGGACGCTCGCATGAAGCCGAATCCCGATTACCGCCCGACGCTCAAACTGGTGTCATTGGATATCGAGACTACCCGCCACGGCGAGCTTTACTGCATCGGGCTGGAAGGCTGCGGACAGCGTCAGGTTTACATGCTTGGCCCACCGAACGGCACGCCTGCCGAGCACGAGGATTTTACGCTGGAGTACGTCGCCAGCCGCCCGTTGCTGCTGGAAAAGCTGAATACCTGGATGCAGCAGCACGATCCCGATGCCATCATCGGCTGGAATCTGGTGCAGTTTGACCTGCGCGTCTTGCAGAAACATGCCGAGCGCTACAACATTCCACTCAAGCTGGGACGTAACGGGCAGGCGTTAGAATGGCGGGAGCACGGCTTTAAACAGGGGCATTTTTTTGCCAGCGCCACTGGCCGTTTGATTATCGACGGCATTGAAGCGCTCAAGTCTGCGACATGGAATTTTGCCTCGTTTAGTCTGGAGTTCGTCGCGCAGTCGCTGCTGGGGGAAGGTAAAGCTATCGACACGCCCTATCAGCGAATGGATGAAATCGACCGCCGTTTTGCCGAAGATAAGCCCGCTCTCGCGCGCTATAACCTGCAAGATTGCGAGCTGGTCACGCGTATTTTCGACAAAACCGAGCTGCTGCCTTTCTTGCTAGAGCGCGCCAGCGTCACTGGGCTGGCGGCCGACCGCAGCGGGGGTTCCGTTGCAGCATTTTCCCACCTTTATTTACCGCGCATGCATCGCATGGGTTACGTTGCCCCGAATCTGGGTGACGTCGCGCTTGAAGCCAGCCCCGGCGGATTTGTGATGGATTCGCGTCCCGGTCTGTATGACTCGGTGCTCGTGCTGGATTATAAGAGCCTCTACCCTTCCATCATCCGTACGTTCCTGATCGACCCGGTCGGGCTGGCGGTGGGGACACAAAATCCTGATGCTCAGCACGCCGTCTCCGGCTTTCGTGGGGCGTGGTTCTCCCGCGAACAGCACTGCCTGCCGGCGATTGTCGAGCAAATCTGGCAAGGACGTGAAGCGGCGAAGCGTACCAACAATAAGCCACTGTCGCAGGCGCTAAAGATCATCATGAATGCCTTTTATGGCGTGCTGGGCGCGACAGGCTGCCGCTTCTTCGATCCGCGTCTCGCCTCCTCCATCACCCTACGCGGCCATGAAATCATGCGCAAAACGCGCGAACTGATTGAGGAACAGGGCTATCAGGTGATTTATGGCGATACCGACTCCACCTTTGTCTGGCTGAAGCACGCGCATAGCGAAGAAGAAGCAGCAAAGATTGGCAACGCGCTGGTGCAGCACGTTAACCACTGGTGGACACAGCACCTGCAAGACACTCAGCAGTTGACCAGCGCGCTGGAGCTGGAGTTTGAAACGCACTTTCGCCGCTTCCTGATGCCAACGATTCGCGGCGCGGAACAAGGCAGTAAAAAGCGCTATGCCGGCATGATCGACACGCCACAAGGCGAAAAGATGGTGTTCAAAGGGCTGGAAACCGTGCGCACCGACTGGACACCGCTGGCACAGCAGTTTCAACAGCAGCTCTATCTGCTGATTTTTCAGCAACAGCCTTATCAGGACTGGCTGCGGGATTATGTCGATCGCACCCTGAACGGGGATTTTGACGATTTGCTGATCTACCGTAAACGGCTGCGCCGCCGGCTCGATGATTACCAACGCAACGTGCCGCCCCACGTCAGAGCCGCTAAAATCGCCGATGACTATAACCGCCAGCAAGGACGACCGCTGCAATACCAAAACGGCGGCTGGATCAGCTATGTGATGACCGTCAACGGCCCCGAACCATTGGAAACCCGGCATTCTCCGCTGGATTACCAGCATTATGTCGAACGCCAGCTCCAGCCCGTCGCAGACGCGATTCTGCCTTTCCTGCACGACGATTTTGCTACACTGGTAACAGGTCAGATGGGTTTGTTTTAAATGAACGTTACTCAGGTTTTAAAAGGCGGGTATTCATGTTTTTACATGAAACAGGCTAATTCGCGCCACAGCAAGTTTGAGGGGTGACGAACGCACCATCATCCATTACCATAACGCCCTTTCTGAATTTGCATCAGCAGCATTATCGTCAACCGATAATGTAATCAGACATTCCTCCGACACAGACGAACATCGAGCTAAGAATTTATGCCTTTTACACTTGGTCAGCGCTGGATCAGCGATACGGAAAGCGAACTTGGACTGGGAACGGTTGTTGCCGTCGATACGCGTATGATTACGCTGCTTTTCCCTGCCAGCGGTGAAAACCGACTTTATTCCCGCAGCGACGCCCCCATCACCCGCGTGATGTTCAATCCCGGCGACACCGTCACCAGCCATGAAGGCTGGCAGCTCAAAGTTGATGACGTGCGAGAAGAAAAAGGGTTGCTGGTGTATTGCGGCCAACGCCTGGACGATGAAACGTCGGCGGAACTGCGTGAAGTCTTCCTCGACAGCAAACTGACGTTCAACAAACCGCAAGATCGCCTGTTTGCCGGGCAGATCGATCGTATGGATCGCTTTGCCCTGCGCTATCGCGCCCGCAAGCATCAGAACGAGCAGGCGCTACAGCAGCAGGTCGGATTGCGCGGCATGCGTGCCAGCCTTATCCCTCATCAGCTTCATATCGCTCATGAAGTCGGTCAACGCCACGCGCCACGCGTTCTGCTGGCGGACGAAGTCGGTCTGGGGAAAACCATTGAAGCGGGGATGATCATCCACCAGCAACTGCTGGCGGGTCGTGCCAGTCGCGTGCTGATTGTCGTGCCGGAAACCTTGCAACATCAGTGGCTGGTCGAAATGCTGCGCCGCTTTAACCTGCTGTTCTCACTGTTTGACGACGAGCGCTACGCCGAAGCCAAGCTGGACAGCAGCAATCCGTTTGAAACTGAACAGCTGGTGATCTGCTCACTGGGATTTGTTCAACGCAGCGCCCAGCGCTTTGCGCAGCTCGTCAACGCCGACTGGGATCTGCTGGTGGTGGATGAAGCCCACCATCTGGTCTGGAGCGAAGAAAGCCCTAGCCCGGAATATCAGGCCATTGAAACGCTGGCACGCGCCACGCCAGCCGTTCTGCTGTTAACCGCAACGCCGGAACAGCTCGGCCAACAGAGCCACTTTGCGCGCTTGCGCCTGCTCGATCCCAACCGTTTCCACGACTATCAGGAATTCGTTGCTGAACAGCAGCAGTACCGCCCGGTTGCCGACGCCGTCACGCTGCTGTTAGCGGGCGAAAAAGCCCAAACGGCTGAACTGAATGCGCTGAGCGATCTGCTGGGCGAACAGGATATCGAGCCGCTGCTGAAAGCCATCAACAGCGACAGCGATGACAATCAGAAAGCGCGTCAGGAACTGATCACCATGCTGATGGATCGCCACGGCACCAGCCGTGTGCTGTTCCGTAACACGCGTCAGGGGGTTAAAGGCTTCCCGCAGCGAGTCCTGCATCAAATCCGCCTGCCGCTGCCAGCGCAGTACCAAACGGCGATTAAAGTGTCCGGCATTATGAACGCGAATAAGGCGCTGGAAGTCCGCGCCCGCGACATGCTGTACCCGGAACAAATTTATCAGCAGCTCGAAGGGGACGATGCCACCTGGTGGAACTTCGATCCGCGCGTGGAATGGTTACTGAACTACCTGACCGCCAATCGTGATGAAAAAATCCTGGTGATCTGTGCACAGGCAGCCACCGCGCTACAGCTGGAACAGGTGCTGCGCACGCGTGAAGCCATCCGCGCCGCCGTCTTCCATGAAGGACTGTCTATTCTGGAGCGTGACCGCGCCGCCGCCTATTTTGCTTCTGAAGAAGAAGGCGCACAGGTGCTGATCTGTTCAGAGATCGGTTCCGAAGGCCGTAACTTCCAGTTCGCCAGCCATTTAGTGATGTTCGATCTGCCGTTCAACCCCGACCTGCTGGAACAGCGTATTGGTCGTCTGGACCGTATCGGGCAGGCCAAAGAAATTCAGATCATGGTGCCGTATCTGGAAAATACCGCGCAGGCGTTGCTGGTACGTTGGTATCACGAAGGGTTGGACGCGTTTGAACACACCTGTCCGACGGGTCGTACCATCTATGATGCTCACCATGCACAGCTGATCGAGCGACTGACGACGGTCGGCGAACAGCAAGGGCTGGATGAGTTTATTCACACTTGCCGTCAACAGCACGACAGCCTGAAGCAACAGCTTGAACAAGGCCGCGATCGCCTGTTGGAAATGCATTCTAACGGTGGCGAACAGGCTCAGCTGTTAGCGCAAGCCATTGCCGAGCAGGACAATGACGTCAATCTGGTGACGTTCGCCCTGAACCTGTTCGATATTGTTGGCATTAATCAGGAAGATCGCAGCGATAACCTGATCATCCTGACGCCATCCGATCATATGCTGGTGCCAGACTTCCCGGGCCTGCCGCAGGACGGCTGTACGATCACCTTCGATCGCGATCAGGCGCTCTCCCGCGAAGATGCACAGTTTATCAGTTGGGAACACCCGCTTATCCGCAACGGGCTCGATCTGGTGCTGTCCGGCGATACTGGAAGCTGTGCAGTGTCACTGCTGAAAAATAAAGCGCTGCCAGTCGGCACGCTGCTGGCAGAATTGGTTTACGTGGTGGAAGCGCAGGCACCGAAACACCTGCAACTGACCCGCTTCCTGCCGCCTACGCCGGTTCGCCTGCTGATGGACCGTAAAGGCACCAATCTGGCGGCACAGGTTGAGTTTGAGAGCTTCAACCGCCAGCTCAATGCGGTAAACCGCCATACGTCCAGCAAGCTGGTGAATGCCGTACAGGCCGATGTTCACGCCATGCTGCAACAGGCAGAAGCGCTGGTGGAAACGCAGGCGCGCCAGCTCATCGCCGAAGCTCAGGAGCAGGCTGACCTGCAATTGCGCCGCGAGTTGGAACGTCTGGAAGCGCTGAAAGCCGTCAACCCGAATATTCGTGAAGATGAGCTGACTGCGCTGGAAAACCAGCGCGAGCAGGTGCTGAGCAACCTGCATGAAGCCAACTGGCGTCTGGATGCAATTCGTCTGGTTGTGGTAACACATCAGTAAACGTTTCTGACAGCGGTATAGGCATAAACCTCATACCGCTGTTATAAAGACACGTTGTTTGCAAAATCGAGATACACGGGCATACCACGGGGCGAGGTCTCCCTGCGGGAACCTCATCCCCGTGTTCTCCCTAATATCACACATTATATGTTGTCTGAAGGTGCTCCGATGGAACCCTATAATCCGCCTACCGATCCCTGGTTGCATATTCTGTATCAGGATCAGCACATCATGGTGGTGAATAAACCCAGCGGTCTGCTGTCGGTTCCCGGCCGTGCGCCAGAACACAAAGACAGCGTCATGAGCCGTATTCAGGCTGACTATCCGACGGCCGAATCCGTACATCGTCTGGATATGGCAACCAGCGGCGTGATTGCTGTCGCCCTCACGAAAGCCGCCGAACGTGAATTAAAGCGTCAATTTCGCGAGCGTGAACCCAAGAAATCCTACCTTGCCCGCGTCTGGGGACATATGGCGCAGGATGAAGGCGTCATCGACCTGCCACTGATCTGCGACTGGCCGAACCGCCCGAAACAGAAAGTCTGCTTTGAAACAGGAAAAGCAGCGCAGACTGAATATCAGGTACTTTCGCGTGACGCTGACGGTACAACACGCGTCAAGCTGATGCCGATTACCGGTCGCTCCCACCAACTGCGTGTTCACCTGCTCGCGCTAGGTCACCCTATCCTCGGCGATGGCTTTTATGCGCATCCCGATGCCAAAGCACTCGCCCCCCGCCTTTTACTGCACGCGCAAGAACTGGCCATCACCCACCCTGAGTTCAATACCCCAATGCACTTTCGTTGCGAAGCGGATTTTTGAGGCCGATGCGCTGACGGTATTTGCAAATCGGGTTTGGTTGAGCGGTAAAACGGGGAAGGTGTAAGAAGAGGAAGGATGCGGATTATTTTGTCTGATTCGCGCTTTTCAACAGTTCATAGGCGGCCTGAATATCCTGCGCTTTGCGCTTGGCCATCTCCATCATCCTCGGCGAAAGCTTCTTGGCGACCAGCTTATCGGGATGATGCTCGCTCATGAGCTTGCGGTAGGCGCGCTTAATCGTCACCGCGTCATCGCTGCTGCGCACGCCCAGCGTACGACAGGCACTTTCGACCGTTGGCCCACGCGGCGGTGAAGCCGGACGTTGGCCGCCATAAGAGTGTCCGTTGGAGTAGCCCCCGCTGGAGTGACCGTTACTGCGGCGCTGATGCGATTTACCGTTCTGGCGTGACTGATTCTGCCGCGACTGTTGCCCCGTGCTACTCTCCATATTCCGCAGAAAGAACTCAAACTGCTCGCGCGTCACGCCCAGCTCATCGGCAATCACATACAACACACGTCGTTCATTTGGATGCAAAACGCCATCAACAAACGCGACCTGAAGTTGAATTTCCAGAAACATCTTAATTAAATCAAAACGTCCCAGACAGGCATCGCGTAGCTTGCGTAATTTTATTCGCAGAGGGAAATGGCTGGTCTTTCCTTCACGGAAAGCCCGTTGAGCGGCGGTTCTGGCCTCACCAAACAGCTCAAGGCGATCCATCATTTTGGTCGCGATCTTGATATCGGCTTCCGTCACCCGGCCTTTGGATTTGGTCAGATGTCCCATGGCCTGAAAGGTCGTGAGAAAGAACAATGACTGACGGGTAGACTGAGCGGAGAAATAATCACGGCGACGCGATGCCCGGGCTTTGTCAATCCAATGCCCCATCAGTAAGCCCATGATCATTCCCCAGATGCCAGCGCTTGAGACGATTCCCAGCGCCAACCCCAGCAACTTTCCCCAATACCGCATATACTCCTCAAATCCTCATGCCGTCAGCCAAAAATTGCTTTATCATACCTGTCATTTATCTTTGCACCTAACGGCGGTGCGTATAGGCGGTGGGGATTTAACACTGGCGCAACGCTAACGAGTGATATAGTCTCTGACCGTTTGCCGGCATGATGCCCCTGATGACGGAACACCTGATACCACGTATGAAAAAAAGCTTCCCAACTCTGCTGGCCACTCTGGTTTGGTCGGCGCTTTACAGCCAGCACGCGCTGGCCGATCTCGCTGCACAGTGCATGCTGGGTGTACCTACGTACAACAGACCGCTGGTAACAGGCGATCCTAATCAGCTGCCGGTCAATATTCAGGCCGACAAAACCGAAGCCAACTATCCCGACAACGCCAAATTCATCGGCAATGTTAACATCCAGCAGGGCAACAGCGTCATGACCGCCGAGCAGGTGGAGCTGAACCAGCTGGATCCAACAACGCAGGGTAGCACGCCTACGCGTACCATTACTGCGACGGGAAATGTCCACTACGACGACAATCAGGTTATCCTGAAAGGCCCTAAAGCCTGGGCCAACCTGAACACCAAAGATACCGACGTCTATGAAGGCGACTATCAGATGGTGGGCCGTCAAGGGCGTGGTTCCGCCGACAAAATGAAAATGCGTGATAGCAATCGCTACACCATTCTGGAAAACGGCTCCTTCACTTCCTGTCTGCCGGGAGATAATAGCTGGAGTGTCGTCGGTTCGGAAGTGATTCAAGACAGAGAAGAGCAGGTTGCCGAAATCTGGAACGCGCGTTTCAAGATTGCTGGCGTACCTGTGTTCTATAGCCCGTATTTACAGCTTCCTATCGGCGATAAACGACGCTCTGGCTTCCTGATCCCCAATGCGAAATATGGTAGCAGCAATGGCTTCGAACTGCTGACGCCCTATTACTGGAACATTGCCCCTAATTTTGATGCCACGATCACACCGCATCTGCAAACTAAACGTGGTATGCAGTGGCAGAACGAATTCCGCTACCTGACCACGCCAGGCCTTGGTGTCATTCAGTTCGACTGGCTGCCCAGCGACAATGAATACGCCAAAGTCTCCCCGCAGGACGATAACGACACCCGCTGGCTGTTCCACTGGGGTCACAGTGGCGTGATGGATCAGGTATGGCGGTTTAACGCGGACTACACAAAAGTCAGCGACGACCGCTACTTCACCGATCTGGATTCGCGCTACGGTTCGACCACCGATGGCTACGTCACCCAAAAACTCAGCGCAGGCTATGCGAACCAAAACTGGGATACCACGGTGTCCACCAGACGGTTCCAGGTCTTTTCCAACGCAACCAGCCGTGATGTCTACCGTGCTGAGCCGCAGCTTGATATCAATTATTACCAGAATGATATCGGCCCGGTTGATATGCACCTTTATGGTCAGGCGGTAAAATTTACCAACGTCAACGACAATCGCCCGGAAGCGACTCGTCTGCACGTTGAGCCAACGCTGAATCTCCCACTGGCAAACCGCTGGGCCAGCCTGAATACCGAAGCCAAGCTGTTAGCGACGCACTACCAACAGGATAATCTGGATCGCTATCGTGCGACACCAAGTAGCACTCAAGATATACAAGATTCGAAAAATGCACTGAAAGATTCGGTGAATCGGGTGATGCCGCAATATAAAGTCGATGGCAAAATGGTCTTTGAACGCGAAATGGACTGGTCGCAGGCCTATACCCAGACGCTGGAACCTCGCGCGCAATACCTGTTCGTGCCTTATCGCGATCAGAGCAGTATCCATACCTATGACTCCACGCTGATGCAGACCGACTATTCCGGCCTGTTCCGCGATCGCAGTTATAGCGGTCTGGATCGTATCGCATCCGCGAATCAGCTTGTGACCGGTGTCACTACGCGTATTTATGATGATGCACTGGTTGAACGTTTTAACGCTTCTATTGGTCAAATCTATTACTTCGATCGTCCACGTACCGGCGACCGCAATACGTCTCTTGATAAAAGTGATAACAACGGCAGCCAGGTGTGGGCCGGTGATTCATTCCTGAAAATCGATGATAGGTGGGGCATTCGCGGGGGTCTGCAATATGACAACCGCCTGAACGAAGTCGCGCTGGGCGACGCCGTGTTAGAATACCGTCGCGATGCGGAACGTCTGGTACAGCTAAACTACCGTTATGCCAGCCCTGAATATATTCAGGATATGATTCCTAATGTCAGAAACCCTGGCTTCCAGCAAGGTATCTCGCAGGTGGGTGTCACCGCGAGCTGGCCGATCGTCGAGCGTTGGGCGGTGGTTGGAGCTTATTATTACGATACCAAGGCTAATCAGCCGGCAAACCAGCTGATTGGTTTACAGTACAATACCTGCTGTTGGGCTGTGAGCGTCGGTTATGAACGTAAAATTACCGACTGGAATAGTGCCAGCCGCAGCAGCGAATACGACAACAAAGTGTCGTTTAATATCGAATTACGTGGTTTAAGCAGCAATTACAGTCTGGGTTCCGACAAAATGCTGCGTTCAGGCATTTTGCCTTACCAGCGCGCATTCTGATGCAATACGGAGTTCTTATACACTAAATAATTCGAGTTTCAGGAAGGCGGCAAGGGAAGGAATCCCGATGAGCTTACTCAAGTAAGTGATTCGGGTGAGTGAACGAAGCCAACGCACATGCAACTTGAAGTATGACGTGTATAGATGTGGCAAACAGGCTGTCTCACTGAAACGTTGGAACTTTTAACCCGCCTTGCGGATGAAATAATGGGAAAGGTATGAAGAACTGGAGAACGCTTATTCTCGGATTGGCACTGAGTGCCTCTACCGCGTTCGCAGCACCACAGGTGGTTGACAAAGTCGCAGCAGTGGTCGACAACAGCGTCGTGTTGGAAAGTGATGTAAACAGTCTTTTGCAGTCGGTAAAACTGAACGCCCAGCAGGCTGGGCAACAGTTGCCGGATGACGCCACGCTGCGTCATCAGATTACCGATCGCCTGATCATGGATAACATCATCCTGCAAATGGCGCAGAAGATGGGTATCCAGGTGACGGATGAGCAGCTGAATCAGGCGATTACCAATATTGCCGCTCAGAACCGGATGTCTCTGGACCAGCTAAAAAGCCAGCTGGCTTATGAAGGTCTGAACTACAACACCTACCGTAACCAAATTCGCAAAGAGATGCTGATTTCGGAAGTGCGTAACAACGAAGTCCGTCGTCGCATTACCGTGCTGCCACAGGAAGTCGATACGCTGGCTAAGCAAATCGCCACCCAGACCGGTGAAAACGATGAGCTGAATCTGAGCCACATTCTGATCCCATTACCAGAAAACCCGACTCAGCAGCAGGTTGATGAGGCGGAAAATCTGGCAACGTCGCTGCTGAAACAAATCAATGAAGGCGCGGATTTTGGCAAATTGGCCATTACCTATTCCGCAGACTCTCAGGCGCTGAAAGGCGGCCAAATGGGCTGGGGCAAGTTACAAGAGATCCCAACGCTGTTTGCTGAACGCTTAACACAGGCGCAGAAAGGTCAGGTCGTTGGCCCGATCCGTTCTGGTGTGGGTTTCCACATTCTGAAAGTGAACGATATTCGTGGCGGTAACAAAAGCGTATCAGTCACCGAAACGCATGCTCGCCATATTCTGATCAAACCATCTGTCGTTATGACAGACAGCCAGGCGCAAGCCAAGCTGGCCGAAGTGGCACAGCAGATCAAAAACGGCAGCACCGATTTCGCCTCACAAGCCAAACTGCTCTCTCAGGATCCAGGTTCAGCGAATCAGGGCGGCGACCTTGGCTGGGCTTCTCCAGATATGTACGATCCGGCCTTCCGTGATGCGTTGTTGAAACTGAAGAAAGGCGAAATCAGTCAGCCTGTTCACTCCTCTTTTGGCTGGCACCTGATTCAGTTGCTGGATACCCGTCAGGTTGATAAAACCGACGCGGCGCAAAAAGAGCAGGCGTACCGTATGATCTTTAATCGTAAATTCGCTGAAGAAGCGCAAACCTGGATGCAGGAACAGCGTGCAGCGGCCTATGTCAAAGTGATTAATGGTGCCAGTAACTAATGCAGACTGAGAGCAATACGCCACGCGTTGTGATCACCCCCGGCGAACCCGCCGGGATTGGCCCCGATCTGGTGATTGCTCTGGCTCAGCAGGCCTGGCCTGTAGAGCTTGTGATCTGTGCGGATCCTGACCTGTTACTCAGTCGCGCATTGCAGCTGTCTATGCCGCTGGCGCTGCGTGACTATCAACCCGGCCAGCCCGCACAGCCACAACAGGCAGGCAGCCTGACCATTCTGCCTATCGCCGCACCGGCAACCATCATTCCAGGCCAACTGAATGTCGCTAACAGCGCTTATGTCGTTGAGACGTTGGCGCGTGCTTGCGATGGCTGCCTGAACGGCGAATTCGCCGCGCTGATTACCGGCCCGGTGCATAAAGGCATTATCAACGATGCTGGTGTCCCATTCAGCGGACACACTGAATTTTTCGCCGATCGCAGCCGCTGCGACCGTGTCGTCATGATGCTGGCAACAGAAGAACTGCGCGTCGCCTTAGCGACCACGCACCTTCCGCTTGCAGCGGTTTCTGCGGCGATTACCCGCCAGAGCCTGCACGAAGTCATCACGATTTTGCATCATGATTTGCAGACAAAATTCGGCATTGCTCAACCGCAAATCTATGTTTGTGGGCTAAATCCTCATGCCGGTGAAGGCGGCCATATGGGCCGTGAAGAGCTGGATGTGATTAACCCAGCGCTGGACGAACTCCGGCAGCAGGGCATCACGCTGGTTGGACCGTTGCCTGCCGACACGCTGTTCCAGCCAAAGTATCTGCAACACGCTGACGCTGTTTTGGCGATGTATCACGATCAAGGGCTCCCGGTTCTGAAATATCAGGGCTTCGGGCGCGCCGTTAATATCACGCTGGGGTTACCTTTTATTCGTACGTCGGTCGATCACGGTACAGCGCTTGAGCTGGCCGCAACCGGCAGCGCCGACCCCGGCAGCTTCATCACGGCATTAAATCTTGCCATTAAAATGATAAAACACAGTAATGAATAATCGCGTACACCAAGGTCACTTCGCCCGTAAACGTTTTGGGCAAAACTTTTTAAACGATCACTTCGTGATCGATAGCATCGTTTCGGCGATTCATCCTCAACCGGGCCAAGCGATCGTTGAGATCGGTCCCGGCCTCGGCGCGTTGACCGCGCCCGTTGGCGAGCGGATGGATCGTTTTACCGTTATTGAGTTGGATAGGGATCTGGCCGCACGGCTGGAAACGCATCCGACGCTGAAAGACAAGCTGACGATTATTCAGCAAGATGCCATGACGATCGATTTCGCCGCGCTCGCTGAACAGGCTGGGCAACCGCTGCGTGTTTTCGGCAACCTGCCGTATAATATTTCCACACCGCTGATGTTCCACTTGTTCACCTATACTCAATCTATCCGCGACATGCACTTTATGTTGCAGAAAGAAGTGGTTAACCGCTTGGTGGCAGGGCCGAACAGTAAAGCCTTTGGACGCCTGAGCGTCATGGCACAGTATTATTGTCAGATAATCCCAGTGCTTGAAGTACCACCAGAGGCATTCAAGCCCGCGCCTAAAGTTGATTCCGCCGTAGTGCGACTCGTTCCTCATGCCGAGATCCCCTACCCGGTCAGCGACATTCGCGTGCTGAGCCGCATCACGACGGAAGCGTTTAACCAGCGCCGTAAGACACTACGTAATAGTCTGGGCAACCTGTTCACCCCGGAAATTCTCACCGAGCTGGGAATCGATGTCTCCAGCCGCGCAGAGAATGTGACCGTTGAACAATATTGCCGATTGGCGAACTGGTTGAGCGAGCATCCTGCAAAACAGGAATAACTGGAGTTCATCATGATTAATGCGCCCCGTGTTTGTGTACAGGTTCAGAGCTTCTACGTGGAATCACAGTCGGAGCCTGATGAAGAACGTTTCGTGTTTGCTTACACGATTACGGTTCGCAATCTGGGGCGTCATGAAGTCCAGCTTTTGGGACGTTATTGGCTGATCACCAACGGTAACGGTCGCCAGACTGAAGTGCAGGGTGAAGGCGTAGTCGGCGAACAGCCGATTATCCAGCCCAGCGGCGAATTCCAATATACCAGCGGTGCCGTCATCGAAACGCCTCTCGGCACGATGGAAGGCCACTATCATATGGTTGACCATCAGGGTAAAGCGTTTCAGATTTCCATCCCCGTTTTCCGTCTGGCTATTCCTTCACTGATACATTAATTATGTCTACCTATTTAGTTGGCGATGTTCACGGCTGTTTCGTGGAACTTAATGCGCTATTGGCGCAAGTTTCCTTTAATCCAGAGCAAGATACGCTCTGGCTAACTGGCGATTTAGTCGCACGCGGGCCGGATTCCCTCCAGGTTCTACGCTTTGTTCGCTCCCTCGGTTCCTCTGTTCGCATGGTGCTTGGCAATCACGATCTGCACCTGCTGGCCGTTTATGCTGGTATCAGTCGCAACAAGCCGAAAGACCGGCTAAACGCGCTCCTTACCGCGCCCGATGCCGACGAACTCATCAACTGGCTACGTCGTCAGCCGATCTTGCAGGTTGATGAAGAACTAAAGCTAGTTATGGCGCATGCGGGTATCACACCGCAGTGGGATCTTCCAACGGCGCTGATGTGTGCACGCGAAGTCGAATCGATCCTGAGCAGCGACAGCTACCCACTTTTCCTTGATGCTATGTATGGCGATATGCCGAACCACTGGAGCACGGAGCTCAGCGGTCTGGCCCGTCTACGCTTTAGCACCAACGTCTTTACCCGTATGCGCTACTGCTTCTCTGGCGGGCAGTTGGATATGCTCTGCAAAGAACCGCCGAGTCAGGCACCTTCTCTGCTAAAACCGTGGTTTGAGCTGCCGAGTCAGGTTGCCGGGGAATACGCTATTGCGTTCGGCCACTGGGCCTCGCTGGAAGGGAAAGGCACGCCGGAAAACATTTACGCTCTGGATACCGGGTGCTGTTGGGGGGGAGAACTGACTATGCTGCGTTGGGACGATAAGCGCTATTTCACGCAACCGTCACTCTCATCAAATACCGAGCTTTCTGGCAATAGCGCGCCCTTATCGGGTGAGTAAAGGTTCGAAAGCCGTTGCTCGATCGCCAACCGTGCCAGAGTCATAGAAAGGGAAAAATCGTCTCAGACTGAGCCTTTCTGGATGACGGTACGGACAACTCTTCGGCGGGAATCGACCAGATACCGCCGCCAAGAAACCCAGACAGGCCGACGGCTTCTACGCCACCTGACGGCAATTCACGGCGGCGTGGATCGCTCAGTCGGTCAGTATTCAGATTGCTGTTTCTATTCGTCATGCTTACTGTCTCCTATCTATCAAACACAGCGGCTTAACGACATTTCAATTGAACGACGGAAGCCGCTACTCGTTTTCATACTAGCGATGATAGATGACGGAAATGTGACCCATTTCCGCTAAAAAATGGAGAGTTCATCTCTCGCTGTGGTTGCTGATGGGTTCAGCGGTGGATTTTGTCAGCGGTTGAGAAGCCGCAGAATATTGCACCACCAGCATCCCCATCACGATTAACACGACACCCGCGATTCGCCCCAGCGTCGCAGGCTTCACTGCCAACCCCATCAAACCAAAATGATCGATGATCAGCGATGCCACAACCTGACCGACAATCACGCAGACAATAAAACCTGAGGCTCCAAGCTTTGGCGTCAGCAATAAGGCGGCAGTGATATAAGCCACACCTGCCACTCCGCCCAGCCAGATCCACCACGGCCCCTGCAAGGCATTACCCAGCGCTGGCGTGGGCACCCGAGCAGCAAATAGAATCGGCAACAACACGCAGATGCTGACCAGCAGGGACACCAGCGTTGCCCAAAGTGGATGGCCTAGCGAGCGCCCCAACATCGCATTACTGGCGGCCTGAAAAGGCACAATGCTCCCGGCAAATACCGCAATACCCAACGGCAGCAATAATGAGAGAGAAAAAGAAGAGAATAACGACATGGAACCCCCTGATTCACAATATAAGTTCACAACGTAATTGGGATGTTCCAATACTCCATCATCCATTAAACTGATGGAAATTCGTAATTCATACGGAAGGCATTCATAGAATGGATGATTTACGTCGTATTGATATGAATCTGCTGCTAACGCTTCATGCGCTGTTGACGGAGAAACACGTCACGCGGGCAGCGCTGCGCCTGCACCGCAGCCAGCCTGCCGTCAGCCATTCACTATCACAGCTTCGCCAGATTTTTAACGATCCGCTGTTAGTCCGGCGTGAAGTCGGTCTGACGCTGACGACTCGCGCTCAAGCGCTACTCGACCCGCTGGAACAGGCGCTTGACCAGTTGAATGGGCTTATCCAGGCACCGCAGTTCGATCCGTGCCATAGCACGCGACATTTCCGTTTGACGCTCTCTGATTACGGTACGAATGCCGTTTTGCCAACGCTCATGCGGCATCTACGTGTACAGGCTCCCGGCATTTCGCTGGCCGTCAGTCATGCCGGCCGTGAAATGATGCTAGCACAGTTGATTGATGGAGAAATCGATTTAGGCCTCGGCGTATTTCCTGAACGCCCGCCTGAAATACACGCCGAGCTTCTCTTTGAAGAACAGTTTGCCTGTCTGGCCGACCGCGCCACGCTGCCGGAAAACGGTACGCTATCGTTTGAGGCATGGCTGGAACGACCACATGTTCTGGTCACTATGCATCCCGATTCAGCCAATGAAGTAGACAGCACGCTTGCTGCAAGCAACCTATCGCGCAATGTCGTGCTGACGCTACCCCACTGGCATGCCGCCATCAATCTCATTGCCGGTACTGACCTGATTTTGACCGCAGCGCGGCGCAGCATGGCCCACATCACTACGCCAGACTTACATATTTTTCCGCCGCCGTTCACGATACCCAACTTTGCCTTCCAGCAGGTATGGCATACGCGACGCGAGAGCGATCCTGCGCATCGCTGGCTAAGGCACGCCATTTGGGAAAGCTGTCAGGCGGGGAAGTAAAGTAACGGGTAAGAAAACGAAAAAACCCGCAGCAAGGCGGGTTTAGCTATTCATCGACAGAATATTATCTCAGGAAAGGCGCTTAGCGGCGTTCCAGAATCTCGAAGCAGTAACTGTGTGAGTTGCGCTCGTCAGCATCATGGAATTCGCTGAAAACAGACTGCCACTCATCCGGCTCATAGTCAGGGAAATGCGTGTCGCCTTCCACTTCGGCATCAATGTGCGTCAGATAAAGGCGATTAGCCTGCGCCAGCATTTGTTGATAGATACTGCCGCCGCCAATCACCATCACTTCCTCGACGTCGCCCGCTGCCGCCAGCGCAGCGTCCAGCGAAGAGACCCAGGTCACACGATCGTCATCACCGGGATGATTGCTGACGACAATGTTCAGTCGGCCGGGCAGCGGCTGACCGATAGAACGGAAAGTATTACGCCCCATAATAATCGGCTTATTAAGCGTATTACGCTTAAACCATGCCAGATCGGCTGGCAAATGCCACGGCATCGCGTTTTCCATACCAATCACGCGATCCACTGCCAGTGCAGCAATCAAACTAATAACCATGGTGAAAAAACCCTGTAGGTCAGAAAATTGCTGACACTATACACTAAATAATTCGAGTTGCATGAAGGCGGCGACACAGCGAATCCCCAGAAGCTTACGCCAGTAAGTGACTGGGGTGAGTGAGGAAAGCCAACGCACATGCAGCTTGAAGTATGACGGGTATATACGGAAAGCTCTTTCGCTCGTCAATATAGATACAAGACCGAAACGTAATATAAGAGTTTTATACTCCCGGCCGTTTGCGGTAGAGCCAAATCCCCGGTAAAGACAGGCCGATAGAGAGCGCACCGACGATAAAACTGGCCTTCAGGAAATTGGTCATCATGACGTTCATCAGCGCTTCGCTGTAGCCAAGGTGCGAAATTTCCACCACCGAAATCATCGCCGTATAGGCAGAAATGCCGGGAAACATCGGGATCACGGCCGCTACGGTAAAGACTTTCGGATGCGCCAGCAGCCAGCGCGACCAGCGAATACCAATGATGCCAATCAAGATCGCCGCCAGAAACGACGCCCACTCGATATTCATGCCGAAATGTATCGCCATAAACCGCACGCCATGCCCGACACCGCCCAGCAGCGCACAATAAGGCAGCACTTTCAGCGGCACGTTGAAGACCATCGCAAACCCCAACGCAGGAACCGCCGCCAGCACCATATCCTGCAAGAGCGCCCACAGTAAACTTAAGCCCATCCGCGTAACCCCCACAGCGACATCGCCATCACGACACCAATACAGGTTGCCAGCGTCAGTAAACTCGCGACCGTCCAACGTGCCAAACCGGTATTCACGTGCCCTTTAAACATATCTGCCACGGCGTTAATCAACGGAAAGCCGGGAACCAGCAGCAGCACGCTCGCCGCCATCGCTACCGTCGAGGTTTGAGAAAAAGCGGGTAAACGCATTAACAGCCCGGATGCCGACGTCGCAACAAACGCCGTAATACAGAAGTTGATCAACGGATTCAGGTGTCGCGCCGTAAAGACCTGCCGGACATACATCGCCAGACCGCTGGCAATCAGCGTGACGATAAACGCATCCCACCCACCGCCGTTCAAACGGCTGAAGCAACCGCAGGAGAGCGCAACAACGGACACCATCAGCCAGCGCGGATAGCGCAGCGGCTTGATATTTCCCAGACGTTTTTCCACCCCTGCCACATCCAGCAGTTTATGCTCGGCCATGATGACCGCATGCTGAACCTCAATGACGACGTGCATGTTAATGCCGCGGTCCACATTCTTCCGCGTCGACGTCAGGCAATGTCCCTGCATGATGGTGGTCAGCACAATCGAATTTGCTGAGATGGAACTCTCAACGCTATCAGCGCCGAGCGCCATACCCAGCCGTGACGACAGCTGTTCTACCACCATACTCTCTGCGCCGTGCTGTAACAGCAGCAGCGCACACTGGATGCACAGTCGGGTTATTTCCCGCTGCTGTGGCGCTTCACCCATCCGTTTTTCGCTACTGAATGGTTCACGATTCTCACGTTCACTGACCATGTTGTTATCTCAACCCGCCCCTGAAATTAACCACAAAAAATGAAAGGATAATTGTTAACATATCGCCGCCGAATAACCAATAAGTGTGATGCGAATTCATTATTCTGGCGCTATCATTTCCAACGTTCTTACTATTTCACTCTCTGGGATGACCATGTTAGAAACATCGCTGTTTGTCGCCACTATCGCCACGCTGGGGATGCTCTCTCCCGGCCCCGACTTTTTCCTCGTCATCAAGAATGCCACACGCTACCCGCGCGTTACCGCACTGATGACCGCGTTTGGCGTAATCTGCGGTGTGGCAACCCATATGGCGTACTGCGTCGCGGGGCTGGCCGTCGTCATCACCACCACGCCGTGGCTGTTTAATGTACTGAAATATGCGGGTGCCGCCTATCTGATCTGGATCGGTATTCAGGCGTTATTCGCACGCGGCGGAAGCAAGATGGATGTTTCAAGTCAGGGGCAGCAAAGCATCAGCCTGAAAAAAGCGTTCCTGCAAGGTTACCTCTGTAATCTGCTGAATCCGAAAGCGACGCTGTTCTTTCTGGCGATGTTCACACAGGTCCTGAATATTCACTCTGGCATCGGTGAAAAACTGTGGTACGCCATGATTATCTGGCTGTTATCGGTCGTCTGGTGGCCGCTGCTGGTCATGCTTTTCCAAAGCGAACCGGTACGGCGCGGCCTGACTAAAGCACAGAAACTGGTGGATAAATTGCTGGGTACGGTGCTGATCGCGCTGGGTATCAAAGTCGCACTGGGTTAACACGCAAAACGTTCCCCATGAAAAAAGCCAGCGCTGTTGCCAACGCTGGCTTTCATTATCCGCTTACCGCCGACCGAAGTCGGTCAATCAGCCTTTAATCATCGCATGCATTTCCTGCACGGAAGTCACCTTCTCCGTCGGATCTGCCGTCAACGACATGGCCGTGGCGAAACCGCCGTTCAGCGTCGTGTCGTAGTGCACCTTGTATTGCAGTGCGCTGCGGCGAATCAGCTTGGAGTCTTCAATCGCCTGACGCCCTGCGGTGGTGTTGACGATGTAGGTGTACTCGCCGTTCTTGATGCGGTCCTGAATGTGCGGACGACCTTCATGCACCTTGTTCACCAGTCGCGGATTAATGCCCGCTTCGCCCAGCTCAATCGCCGTGCCGTGCGTCGCATCCAGCTCAAAGCCATACTTCAGCAGCTTGGCTGCCAGATCCACCACGCGAGCTTTATCGCCTTCACGCACAGACAGCAGCGCGCGTCCGGTTTTCTTCATGTGCGAGTTACTGCCCAGCATCGCTTTAGCAAACGCTTCAGCAAACGTGCGGCCCACGCCCATGACTTCACCGGTTGAACGCATTTCTGGCCCCAGAATCGGGTCAACGCCAGGGAATTTGTTGAACGGCAGCACCACTTCTTTTACGGAGTAGTACGGCGGGATAATTTCTTTCGTGACGCCCTGCTCAGCCAGCGTTTTGCCTGCCATCACGCGTGCCGCGACTTTCGCCAACGGAACACCCGTCGCTTTCGAGACAAACGGTACGGTACGCGCCGCACGTGGGTTCACTTCAATCAGATAAACCTCGTTATCCTTCACCGCGAACTGCACGTTCATCAGACCGCGAACGCAGAGTTCAAACGCCAGTTTTTCAACCTGCTGGCGCATCACGTCCTGAATCTCTTTGCTCAGCGTATAAGCCGGCAGTGAACAAGCCGAGTCACCGGAGTGAACGCCCGCCTGCTCGATGTGCTCCATAATGCCGCCAATCAGCACGCGCTCGCCGTCACAAATCGCATCAACGTCGACTTCGATGGCATCGTCAAGGAAGCGGTCTAACAGCACTGGCGCATCGTTGGACACGCTAACCGCGTTTTGGAAGTAGCGACGCAGGTCGATTTCGTCGCACACGATTTCCATCGCGCGGCCGCCCAGCACATAAGAAGGACGGACAACCAGCGGATAACCGATACCACGCGCTTTTTCTACCGCCTGCTCAATGGTCGCGACCGTGGCGTTAGCTGGTTGCTTCAGCCCCAGACGATTCACCGCCTGTTGGAAACGCTCGCGGTCTTCTGCACGGTCAATCGCATCTGGGCTGGTGCCGATAACTGGCACACCTGCCGCTTCCAGCGCACGCGCCAGTTTCAATGGCGTCTGGCCACCGTACTGCACGATAACGCCTTTTGGCTTCTCGATGCGGACGATTTCCAGCACATCTTCAAACGTCACCGGCTCGAAGTACAGACGGTCAGACGTATCGTAGTCTGTTGAAACGGTTTCCGGGTTGCAGTTGACCATGATGGTTTCATAACCATCTTCACGCAGCGCCAGTGAAGCGTGGACGCAGCAGTAGTCAAATTCGATCCCTTGACCAATACGGTTCGGCCCACCGCCCAGTACCATGATTTTGTCACGATCCTGAGTCGGATTGGCTTCACACTCTTCTTCGTACGTGGAGTACATGTATGCGGTATCGGTCGCAAATTCTGCCGCACAGGTATCGACACGCTTATAGACCGGATGCAGGTCGAACTTATCACGCAGCTTGCGAATTTCGCTTTCCGCCACACCAGCCAGTTTCGCCAGACGCGCATCAGCAAAGCCTTTACGCTTCAGCGTACGCAGGAATTCGGCATCCAGCGCGGTTGCGCCTTTTTCAGCGACCTGCTCTTCCAGACGCACCAGTTCTTCAATCTGCACCAGGAACCAGCGGTCAACGTTAGTCAGGTTAAATACGCCATCGACAGACATCCCCGCACGGAAGGCATCGGCGATGTACCAGATACGCTCGGCACCGGCATCTTTCAGCTCGCGGCGGATTTTGGTCAGCGCTTCTGGATCGTCCAGATCCACTTTCGGATCGAAGCCGGTTGCACCCACTTCCAGGCCACGCAGCGCTTTCTGCAAGGATTCCTGCTGCGTACGACCAATCGCCATCACTTCACCCACAGATTTCATCTGCGTGGTCAGACGGTCGTTGGCACCAGCGAATTTCTCAAAGTTGAAACGTGGAATCTTAGTCACAACGTAGTCGATAGCCGGTTCGAAAGACGCTGGCGTACGGCCACCAGTAATGTCGTTCATCAGCTCATCGAGCGTGTATCCCACGGCTAACTTGGCCGCGATTTTTGCAATCGGGAAGCCTGTCGCTTTAGACGCCAGCGCGGAAGAACGTGATACACGCGGGTTCATTTCGATAACAATCAGACGACCAGTTTTCGGGTTTACCGAGAACTGAACGTTAGAACCGCCCGTTTCTACGCCGATTTCACGCAGTACCGCCATCGAGGCGTTACGCATGATTTGGTATTCTTTATCGGTCAGCGTTTGTGCAGGGGCGACGGTGATGGAGTCTCCGGTGTGGATCCCCATGGCATCGAAGTTTTCGATTGAGCAGACGATGATGCAGTTGTCGTTCTTATCACGCACCACTTCCATCTCGTACTCTTTCCAACCGATCAGCGATTCATCGATCAACAGCTCTTTGGTTGGTGAAAGATCCAGACCGCGTTCGCAAATCTCTTCGAACTCTTCACGGTTGTAAGCGATACCGCCACCGGTGCCGCCCATCGTAAAGGAAGGACGGATGATGCACGGGAAGCCGACGTCAGCGGCAACCGCCAGCGCTTCTTCCATATTGTGTGCAATACCGGAACGCGCGGTATCCAGACCGATCTTCTTCATCGCAACGTCGAAGCGGCGGCGATCTTCTGCTTTATCAATCGCATCCGCCGTTGCACCAATCATGGTCACGCCGAATTCGGCCAGCACGCCCTGACGTTCCAATTCCAATGCACAGTTCAGCGCAGTCTGGCCGCCCATCGTTGGCAGCACCGCATCTGGACGCTCTTTTTCAATGATTTTGCGCACCACTTCCCAGTGAATCGGCTCGATGTAGGTCGCATCGGCCATTTCCGGATCGGTCATGATGGTTGCTGGGTTGGAGTTCACCAGAATAACGCGGTAACCCTCTTCACGCAGCGCTTTACACGCCTGTGCACCCGAGTAGTCAAACTCACACGCCTGGCCGATAACAATCGGGCCTGCGCCCAGAATCAGGATGCTTTTAATATCTGTACGTTTTGGCATTTTCTCGCTCCTGATTATTTAGCTGAAGAACGGTAAGTCTGAATCAAGTCAATAAAGTGGTCGAACAGCGGCGCGGCATCGTGCGGGCCTGGGCTCGCTTCTGGGTGACCCTGGAAGCTGAACGCGGGCTTATCCGTGCGGTGAATCCCCTGAACGGTGTGGTCAAACAGGGATTTATGCGTGACACGCAGCGTGGCAGGCAGGTTATTTTCATCAACCGCAAAGCCGTGGTTCTGCGCGGTAATCATCACACAGTTGTTATCCAGATCTTTGACCGGATGGTTGCCACCGTGGTGACCCAGCTTCATTTTGATGGTCTTCGCACCGCTCGCCAGTGCCAGCAGTTGGTGACCCAGACAGATGCCGAATACCGGAATATCCGTTTCCAGGAAGGTTTTGATCGCGCGAATCGCGTAGTCACACGGCTCTGGGTCGCCCGGGCCGTTAGAGAGGAAAATGCCGTCTGGATTTAGCTTCAGTACGTCCTCAGCAGGTGTCTGCGCGGGAACGACCGTCAGGCGGCAGCCGCGATCCACCAGCATACGCAGAATGTTGCGTTTCACACCGTAGTCATAAGCCACAACGTGGTAAGGCAGTTCGCTTTCGTTTTTCGCCGCAGGCAATTCGCCTTCCAGCGTCCAGCTTCCCTGTAACCAGCTGTAGCTTTCTGCCGTCGTCACTTCTTTTGCCAGATCCATGCCCTTCAGCCCTGGGAAGGCTTTCGCTTTCTCCAGCGCGACGGCAGCGTCCGGCGCATCACCCGCGATGATGCAGCCATTCTGTGCGCCTTTCTCACGCAGCAGACGGGTCAGTTTACGGGTATCGATATCAGCAATGGCGACGATGTTGTTGCGTTTGAGGTATTCAGACAGGCTTTCTTCACTACGGTAGTTGCTGGCAATCAGAGGTAAATCGCGAATAACCAGACCTTGAGCCTGTACAGAGGGGGATTCTTCATCGTTGGCATTGGCGCCGACATTACCGATATGGGGATAAGTGAGAGTGACAATCTGGCGGGAATAGGAAGGATCAGTAAGGATTTCTTGATAACCGGTCATCGACGTATTGAAGACCACTTCCCCCACTGCCGACCCTTCTGCCCCAATGGCCCGACCGTGGAATTGGGTTCCGTCTTCCAGAACCAATAGCGCTGACTTAATCAAAACACCCTCCAAGGAATAAACAATCACGTTATTTGCATATTAATTCAGATTCGAGCCACTAAATCAATGCAAAAACTACCTGTAAGGCCAATTTTTGGCAAATTGGGCGCATTTTAATGATGGTCTTCCTGATTGTCTACCCAAACCGCTTTTTTTCTCTTATTTTTATGCTTTCCGAAATAAATAGCCGCCCACTGACGTAAAAAACCCGATCAACTTAGATAAGTAAACGGTTGCGAGACAACATCGCTAAAATAAGGATAACAAATCGCCAGCAAGGCACTTTTCAGGAGTCACAAGGAAGAATTGGCGCTAAAAAACCGAATAAAAAACAGATAAAAAGAAACAATAGATAAAAATTGAAACGTAACTGGCAAAAATAAAGGTGATCATAAAAATAACCACCTTTATCAGCTAGATATAATTTTTTATAAAAAAACAAACACTACAAATCGTCCAGAGAAAGCACATCTCTCATATCAAAAATGCCACTTTCTTTAGAACTAATCCAGATAGCCGCTCTTACTGCACCATTGGCAAATGTCATACGGCTGGATGCCTTGTGGGTTATCTCAACGCGCTCGCCAATATCAGCAAACATCGCCGTATGTTCACCGACAATATCGCCCGCTCGCACGGTCGCAAAACCAATGCTTTTCGGATCGCGTTCACCCGTATGGCCTTCACGCGCGTACACGGCACAGGACTTCAGATCGCGTCCCAGCGCATCGGCGATCGCTTCGCCCATCGCCAGCGCGGTGCCCGATGGCGCATCCACTTTGTGGCGGTGGTGTGCTTCAATGATTTCGATATCAGTATAGTCGCCCATGACCTTGGCAGCTTTTTCCAGCAGCTTTAGCATGACATTGACGCCAACGCTGAAGTTCGCCGCAAACACAATCCCGATATCCTGCGCCGCCTGCTTAATCGCCGCTTTCCCTGCGTCATCAAAGCCGGTTGTCCCAATAATCATGCCTTTACGGTGCTGACGGCAAAATGCCAGATGCGCTAAGGTGCCTTCCGGACGGGTGAAGTCGATCAAAATATCGAAATCATTCTGCACGGCATCCAGGCTTTCATTCACGGTAATACCGCTTTTACCCAGCCCGGCGAGTTCACCGGCATCGCTTCCTATCAGAGACGAACCAGAACGCTCCAGCGCCGCGCCCAATACCGCGCCGTCCATTTGCTCGATAGCCTGAATCAGCTGGCGTCCCATACGGCCGCCCGCCCCTACAACCGCAATACGGATGGATGAATCCTTCATAATGTCTCTCTCTTTTTTGATCCTGACGACATAAAAATAACATCAGGTTAACGGGCACTGCGCACTATCGCCAGCGGATTTACCGCCAGATTAGAAAATACTGTTTGAAGCCGCAGAAAATCAGCAAAACTGTCTCACCACAGCCAGCAAAATGGCGCATCAGAGCGATGAAAAACCGCAAGGGATTTGAAGATAAGTAGAAGTGGTCAAAATTAAACCACATAACATAACGCATAAAAATTCATTTTTATGCATTAACATTTTCACGAATGAATAACAGCGAGTAAGAAAATGGGGGTATAAAAGCGATAGGGCCGGAGGAGCCCTACCGCAGAAACAACATTAATCTATCTGTTTGACTTCAACACGCAGCTCTTTCGGCACTTCAAAGACGATGTTTTCTTCACGTCCCTGCATCTCAACCGCCACCTTGCCGCCTAACTCTTTCAGGCGCTGAATCACCTGTTGTACCAGAATATCCGGTGCGGATGCGCCTGCGGTTACTCCAACATGCGAAGCACCCGCTAGCCATGACTCCTGGATATCTTCCGCTGAATCTATCAGATAAGCCGCTTTCCCCGCGCGCTGTGCCAATTCAGCCAGACGGTTGGAGTTTGAGGAGTTTTTAGAGCCGACGACAAACACGACATCCGCCTTATCCGACAAGTGGCGAACGGCTTCCTGACGATTGGTCGTGGCATAGCAGATGTCATCTTTACGCGGACCGACGATCTGCGGGAAACGCTCACGTAACGCATCAATCACCGCATAGGTGTCATCAACAGAAAGCGTGGTTTGCGTCATAAAGCACAGGTTGCTTTCGTCTTTTACCTGTAGCTGCCAGACATCCTCAGGGGATTCCACCAGATACATGCCGCCGTCCGCATTGCTGTACTGCCCCATCGTTCCTTCAACTTCAGGGTGCCCGGCATGCCCGATAAGAATCGCTTCTACACCTTTCTTACTGGCTCTGGCCACTTCCATATGTACCTTGGTCACCAGCGGACAGGTCGCATCGAATACCGTCAGATCGCGGTTTTTGGCCTCATTACGTACCGCTTGCGAAACGCCATGTGCAGAGAAAATCAGAATCGCACCATCCGGTACGTCTTCAATCTGCTCAATAAAAATCGCGCCACGTTCGCGTAATCCGTTGACCACATAGCGGTTATGTACCACTTCATGACGGACGTAGATCGGCGTACCAAAAAGCTCCAGCGCACGTTCCACAATGCTGATAGCCCGATCGACACCGGCACAAAAGCCGCGCGGATTAGCCAGCAGGATCTGCATGAGTCACCTCCTGTTGTACGGGATCGATATCCAGCACTTCAAGATCGAAGGTAATCGCCTGACCGGATAGAGGGTGGTTGAAATCCACGGTGACCGACTCTTCGGTCACATCGCGGATAATCCCCGGCATATCATTTCCGGCAACGCCGCTGAACAGCATGATGGTGCCAACATCCGGCACACCGGTCTGGGCAAAATCACGACGCAGGAAGAATTGGATCAGGTTCGGATTGGTCGGCCCAAAGGCCGACTCCGGCGGCAGCGTAAACTTGCGTTTATCGCCACGCTTCAATCCCAACAGCTGTTGTTCCAACGCGTCAGACAGGCTGCCGTCGCCAAGGCGAAACAGCGCTGGTTTGCCGCGCTCACGCGTAGATTCAGCCGCTGAGCCATCCTCTAGCGTCAGAATAAAATGCACCAGCAGCGCGCTGTTATGCTGAACACTCTCGGACATCAGTGACCCTTTTGCTTAACGGTATCAGTATCATCATGCGTACTGAAAAATCCTTCCAGTACGATGAGTGCCGCACCAATACAGATAGCGGTATCGGCAAGGTTAAACGTGGCGAAATGCCAATCACCGACATAGAAATCGATGAAGTCGACAACAAATCCGTGCCATGTCCGGTCGAACAGATTGCCCAGTGCGCCGCCGATAATCAGCGAATACGCAATGTTATTCAGCCGCTGTTTGACGCTGCCACGGTACATCATCACCAGCAGGGCAACCACGATAGCAATCGCGATGCCGGCAAAGAACCAGCGTTGCCAACCGCCTTTATCCGCCAGGAAGCTGAATGCTGCGCCGTAGTTACGGGCGTAATGCAGATTCAGAGACGGCATCACTGGCACTGTATCTCCCAGCGCAAAGTGGGCAAGGATCCACTGCTTGCTGCCAAGATCGACAATTAAAACCAGTATCGCCAGCCAGAGCCAGCGCAGTCCACTCGAACAGATCTTATTCATCAGACAAATTTACGCTCTTCGCCGTTACCGCCCACGTTAGTCGCACAGCGACCACACACTTCAGGATGCTCGGCATTGCTACCGATATCCGTCTCGTAATGCCAGCAGCGTGGACACTTGTGCCCTTCTGCCTCACTTAAGGCAATTTTCAGTCCGGTGAGTTCCGTTGCCTGCGCGCTATCCGGCGCATTTTCATAACGTTCCACCAGCGCTTTTGACGTCAACAGCGCAAAGTGCAGTTCCTGACGCAGCTGATTCAGCTTGCCCGCCAGATTGGCGTCGGCATACAGCGTAACGGAGGCTTCCAACGAGCCACCGATGCGTTTGTCATTACGCGCTTGCTCGATGACTTTGTTCACTTCGCTACGTACTTTCAGAACATCAGCCCAGAACGCATCGTTCATGGTTTCTGCGCTATCCAGCGAGAACAGACCGTCATACCACTCTTCGGTAAAGACGTACTGCGCACGCTCACCCGGCAGGTAGTTCCAGATCTCATCTGCGGTGAAGGACATAATCGGTGCCATCCAGCGAACCAGTGCTTCAGAGATATGGTACAGCGCGGTCTGGCAGCTACGGCGTGCGACGCTGTCGCCTTTTGCCGTGTACTGACGATCTTTAATGATATCCAGATAGAACGAGCCCATTTCGATCGAGCAGAACTGCATCAGGCGCTGTACGACACGGTGGAAATCATAGCTTTCATACGCTTCGAGGATCTCTTCCTGTGCCGCTTTCGCACAGCCTACTGCCCAGCGATCCAGCACAACCATGTCTTCTGGTTTCACCATATGTTGCTGTGGATCGAACCCATTCAGGTTCGCCAACAGGAAACGCGCGGTGTTACGGATACGGCGATAGGCATCGGCGGAACGCTTCAGGATCTCATCGGATACAGCGATTTCACCGGAATAATCCGTTGAACCGATCCACAGACGTAGAATGTCGGCACCGAGTTTGTTCATTACATCCTGCGGGCTGACAGTATTCCCGATCGATTTGGACATCTTGCGGCCCTGACCATCAACGGTGAAACCGTGGGTCAGCACCTGACGGTAAGGCGCTTTGCCTTTGATCGCCGTAGAGATCATCAGGGAAGACATGAACCAGCCACGATGCTGGTCGGAACCTTCCAGATACATATCCGCTGCGTGACCGCCGAATTCAGGGCGAACATCCACAACAGACGCGTGCGTTGATCCAGAATCGAACCACACGTCCAGCGTATCCGGCACTTTGACGTAGTTGTCAGCATCTGCGCCCAGCACATCGGCCGGATCGAGATCCCACCATGCCTGAATGCCATCGGCTTCCACACGTTTCGCTACCGCTTCGATCAGCTCAGCGGTACGCGGATGCAGCTCTTCCGTCTCTTTATGAACGAACAGCGACATCGGCACGCCCCAGGTACGCTGACGGGAGATACACCAGTCAGGACGGTTGGCGACCATCGCTTCGATACGCGCCTGACCCCAATCCGGGATCCACTGCACGCCTTTGATTTCAGACAGCGACTGCTTACGCAGGCCTTTCTGATCCATGCTGACAAACCATTGTGGCGTGGCACGGAAAATGATCGGTGACTTGTGGCGCCAGCAGCACGGGTAGCTGTGCTGCAATTTCTCTACGTGCAGCAACATGCCTTTTTCACGCAGGATTTCAACGATCAGGTCGTTGGCTTTGAAAACGAATTTGCCATCCAGTTCAGGATAGGTGCCGCTCAGGTAGCAGCCGTTCGGTCCAACCGGGTTGGCGATTTCCAGATTGTATTTCTGGCTGATCACATAGTCGTCAGGACCGTGACCACCGGCGGTATGCACCGCACCGGTACCTGCATCCAGCGTGACGTGCTCGCCCAGAATAGCCGGTACGTCAAAGCCCAGGAACGGATGTTTGAAACGCAGCAGCTCAAGATCCGCGCCTTTGCAGTCGCCCAGCACTTGCCACTGTGTCACGCCTGCGCGCTTCATCACGCTTTCAACCAGATCGGTCGCCAGAATCAGCGCCTGACCATCAATCTGCACCAGCTGATAATCGAATTCCGCATTCAGCGAGATCGCACGGTTTGCCGGCAGCGTCCACGGCGTGGTCGTCCAGATCACCAGCGAAACAGGGCCGTCTACGCTATTCACGCCAAATTTGGCTAATACCGCGGCCACATCGCTGGCGTTAAACGCGACATCAATGGATGGAGAGGTTTTGTCGTAATATTCGACTTCCGCTTCCGCCAGCGCGGAACCACAGTCGGCACACCAGTGAACCGGCTTGGCACCCTTGTGCAGGTGGCCGTTTTCAATGATGCGGCCCAGCGCACGAATGATGTTCGCTTCGGTTTTGAAATCCATCGTCAGGTAAGGACGATCCCAGTCACCCAGCACGCCAAGACGAATAAAGTCGGCTTTCTGACCCGCAACCTGCTCTGCCGCATATTTACGGCACTCAGCGCGGAATTCTGCGGCGCTGACTTTCTCGCCCGGCTTACCGATCAGCTGTTCTACTTTCAGTTCAATCGGCAGACCGTGGCAGTCCCAGCCCGGTACATAAGGGGAGTCGTAGCCAGACAGACCTTTTGATTTAACAATAATATCTTTCAGAATCTTGTTAACTGAGTGACCAATGTGAATGCTGCCGTTCGCATACGGAGGGCCATCGTGCAGAATGAAGGTCTTCTTTCCCTTCTTCGCATTGCGAATAATCCCGTACAGATCCTGCTCATACCAACGTTTCAGCATGTCAGGTTCGCGCTTGGCCAGATCGCCACGCATCGGGAACCCTGTTTCCGGCAAGTTCAGGGTAGTCTTATAGTCACTCATTAGATTCTCGATTTCGTTTCGGCTAGAAAAATTAAACCGGTGTCTTTAACCCGAAGAACGTCCGGGCTGTCACCACATCATCGGCGATTTGCTGTTTTAACGCATCGAGCGAAGCAAAACGCTGTTCATTACGGATCTTTTTACGCAGTACGACTTCAATATGACGACCATAGAGGTTCATCGTCACGTCCAGCAAATGCACTTCAAGCTGCTGGCGTTTGTCACCGTTTACGGTCGGACGCGTGCCAATGTTGGCAACGCCCGGTAGCGGTTCTTGCCCCAGCCCATAAACGCTGACGGCATACACGCCGCTAACAGGGGAAACCTGACGTTTCAGCGGCAGGTTGGCGGTAGGGAACCCAATGGTTCTCCCCAGTTCTTTGCCATGTTCCACACGCCCGGAAATGCTGTAAGGATGGCCCAACAGGCTTTCTGCCAGCTCAAGTTCATCACGACTGAGCGCTTCACGTACGGCAGTGCTGCTAACCCGTTTGCCGCTATTACAGAACGAATCGGTGCTGATGACATCAAATCCCGACTCACGCCCAGCCTTCTGTAATAACAGGAAATCTCCCTGACGACCAGCCCCGAAGCGGAAGTCATCTCCCACCACCAGAAACTTCACGCCCAATTTTTTCACCAGCAGGGAAGAAACGAACGTCTCCGCATCGTTGGCGGCAAAACGTGCGTCGAATCTGACGCACAGCAGATAGTCCACGCCGGCCTGCGCCAGATATTTCACCTTGTCACGCAGACGCGTCAGACGGGCGGGCGCTTTTTCAGCGGCGAAGAGCTCCAGCGGCTGTGGTTCAAAAATCATGACCATCACCGGCAGCCCACGAGCGCGACCTTCCTGCTTCAGTCGTTCAAGCAGCATTTGGTGTCCGAGGTGCACGCCGTCAAAATTACCAATAGTGAGCACACAGCCGTAATGGTGTGCCCGAAGATTGTGTATACCGCGAATTAGCTGCATGGCTGGCCCAGAACAAAGGGTTAATATTATGGAAATCGGCGGATTATACCTTGTACAGCGAGTAAGGTTAACCCGCGATTCGCGCCTTTTGCAGCCACCTTGTAAATCGTGCCAGTATTTGCACGTTTTTTAGCGGAATCATCGATGGATGACGCCTATGCGCAGAATATCCAGACGGCGGACAGCACATGCAATCCGACTTTACCGATGACAGACAGGGCTTTATCAAATTCAGGATGAATTTATGATGCGAAAAGCTGTATTCCACCGCGTGAAGCTGCTAAAATCCTGCGCCATCACAACGTAACAAGTGTCGACGTACAAACGACGCTTATTTGCACAAATCCATTGACAAACGAAGGCTAAACGAGCATATTCCACGGCCTTTGAATTGTCCTCGATTGAATATATTTGGGAGTTGGACCTTGGCTAATATCAAATCAGCTAAGAAACGCGCCGTACAATCTGAGAAGCGCCGTAAGCATAACGCAAGCCGTCGCTCAATGATGCGTACTTTCATCAAGAAAGTATACGCGGCGATCGCTACTGGCGATAAAGAAGCGGCACAGAAAGCATTTAATGACATGCAACCGATCGTGGATCGCCAGGCTGGTAAAGGCCTGATCCACAAGAACAAAGCTGCACGTCATAAATCCAATCTGGTTGCGCGCATCAACGCCATGCAATAATCACGCATCTGCGTGTTGTTGCTAAGAAAAAACCGGCCTAGGCCGGTTTTTTTGTGTCTGTGGTATCACAGAAGAGCGCTGAAAAATCCGCGTTACAGACGCGCTGCACCGCCGGATGTTGGATCATTCTGGCCGCAAAAATCGCGTAATACTCATCCTGAATGTTCTCAATCCTGCCGATCTCGACGATATCGCCCTGCTGGTAGATTTCATTGGCATACAGCGACGGGGCAACGAAAATCGCGTCGTTATTAATGCCGAACGCCGTCATCAGCGCCGCATCATCAAATTCGCCCAAAATAGTCGTCTGAATGTTCTGCGCAGTAAACCAGTTCAGCAGCTTACGTCCCAGCATAGTTCTCCGCCCGGGAATCAGCAGCTTACGTTGTTCAAGGCAGGCGGGGAAAGGCAGTTCAGGCTGCGGACGTTTACAATAAAAACTCACACCACATTCGCCCAGCTTGATTGAAAACAGCCCTTCCTGCTGCGTCGAATCCACCGGACAATCTGACAGAATCATATCCAGCTTATGCTGGCTCAACTGCTCCAGCAGCATTTCGTGCGTCGACTCAAAACAGCGTAAATGGATATGTTCCTGTTCCGTTACGACCGTTTCCAGCACCCTGCTCACCAGCCGTTTGGACAGCGCATCAGCCACGCCAACATCGAATAACAGGTTCGATTCTTTGCGGTAGTTCACAATATCCAACATTTCCTGGCTAAGCTGGAACATGCTATCCGCATAGCGAAAAACAAGCTGTCCCAGCTCCGTCGGTTCCAGCCCGCGCCCCTTACGTTTGAAGAGCTTGCCCTGTAAACGCTCTTCCAGGCATTTAATTTGCCCGGTAATGGTCTGCGGCGTTAAGAACAGCATTTCTGCCGCACCAGCCACGGATCCCGACTTATAAACCTGCCAGAAATAATAGAGATGATTAAAATTCAAATGAGACACACCCGCCCCCTCTTCGCGCCTCCGGCATAGCATCAACCCTTACACGGTTGCATCGCCTTGTCCAGCGTAGGCAAGACGCCGCGTAGCGCCAGATAGCCAAGCAGCGCAGCCAGCCCCGATGCCAACAAAATTCCCAGCTTGGCATAGGTAATCAATTCCGCATCGTCGCCGGAGAAGGCCAGCAGCGTAATGAATATCGACATAGTAAAGCCGATGCCACACAGCACTGACACCGCCACAATCTGGCTAAAGTGAACACCCGCGGGCAGACGCGCGTAGCCCAGCCGGATGGTTAGCCAACTGAACAAAGTAATGCCCAGCGGTTTACCAATCAGCAACCCGGCGGCAATGCCAAGGCTCAAAGGGGAAAACAGTTTTTCCAGCACAATCCCCTGCAACACAATGCCTGCGTTCGCGAAGGCAAACAGCGGAATAATCAGAAACGCGACCCACGTTTGTAAGCCATGTTCCAGCGTGGTTGCCGGAGAAGATTCCCCGTTGGACGTGCGCAAAGGAATAAAGAATCCGACGATCACTCCAGCCAGCGTCGCGTGAACACCACATTTCAGAATACAGACCCACAGGACGATCCCCACCAGCAAATAGGCGGAGGTTTTACCAACCTGCTGCCGGTTCATATAGGCCAGCGCCGCAATCGCCAGCACCGCACCACCCAGTGCAGGCCAGAAGATCTGCTGCGTATAAAACAGAGCGATAATCAGGATCGCCCCCAGATCGTCAATGATCGCCAGCGCTAGCAGGAAGACTTTCAGCCCAGCGGGAACACGCTTGCCTAATAACGTCAGCACACCAACAGCGAACGCGATATCTGTCGCTGCAGGAATCGCCCAGCCAGCGCGTGTCGTCTCATCATTGGCGTTGAAAAGCAGAAAGAGCAAGGCAGGAAAAATCATTCCGCCCACCGCAGCCGCCAGTGGCAGCATCGCCTGCTGACGGCTGGCTAACGTGCCTTCAACGAGCTCGCGTTTCACTTCCAGGCCAATCAGCAGGAAGAAAATTGCCATCAGCCCATCGTTAATCCACAGCAGCAGGTTCTTATTGATTTCCAGTGCGCCAAACCGCATTTCCACCGGCATCATCAGGAATTGTTGATAGCCAGCGGCAGTCACAGACCAGTTGGCAAATGCGATCGCCAAAACCGTTGCCATCATTAGCATCACACCAGCGGCGGCATCCAATCGAATAAAGCGACGAATCATTGTTATCATTGACTTAATCTCCCATCAGGCACGAACGCTAATACCGCACGTTCGCTTTCTTGCCGGCAAGATTACGTGACCTAACCACTCGTTAAAAGCAGATTAAAACTGGCTTAATAGTCGTAAAAATCGATCTATTGAATTGAGGCTCGAGAGGAAGGAATAAAAAACATCGGGCGTTTTTCAACGTTGTGCAGCAACGGTCGCAAGTTGGCGGACAGGGATCTCCGTCATAAAAAAACCGGCAGGTTTTACCCCACCGGTTTCTTATCACGCGTTAACGACAAACCATTAACGGGTTAAATCATCGAAAAATTTCTTCACGCCATCGAAAAAGTTCTTCGAGCGTGGGCTATTTCTCTCGCCAGACGGGCCACCAAAGCTCTCATCAAGCTCTTGCAACAGTTGTCTTTGACGCTCGTTCAGGTTAACCGGCGTTTCTACAACCACACGGCACAGCAGATCGCCCTGCGCACCGCCACGTACCGATTTCACGCCTTTGCCACGCATACGGAACAGTTTTCCGGTTTGCGTTTCGGCAGGCACTTTCAGCTTCACGCGGCCATCCAGCGTCGGAACTTCAATCTCGCCGCCTAATGCTGCCATCGCAAAATTAATCGGCACTTCGCAGTACAGATTGTTTTCTTCACGCTGGAAGATCGGGTGCGCTTTAACCTGCACCTGAACGTACAAATCACCTGACGGTGCGCCGTGCTCGCCCGCTTCGCCTTCACCAGACAAACGGATACGGTCGCCCGTGTCCACGCCCGCCGGAATTTTCACCGACAGCGTTTTGCTCTTTTCTACGCGACCATGACCGTGACATTTGACGCACGGATCTTTAATGATCTTACCGCGACCATGACAGTGCGGGCACGCCTGCTGCACGGTAAAGAAGCCCTGACGCATCTGAACCTGACCATTACCATGACAGGTCGGACAGGTGATCGGGGAGCTACCCGGCTTCGCGCCGTTGCCGTGGCACACATCACACTCTTCGAGTGCGGGAATACGGATCTCTTTGGTGACGCCACGTACCGCTTCTTCCAGCGTCAACTCCATGTTGTAGCGTAAATCGGATCCACGGCTCGCGCGCTGACGGCGACCGCCGCCAAAGATGTCTCCGAACACGTCGCCAAAAATATCACCAAAATCTGCACCGCCGCCGCCAAAGCCACCGCCGCCTCCGCCCATACCACCTTGCTCAAACGCCGCGTGACCGTACTGATCGTAGGCTGCGCGTTTTTGCGAATCGATAAGGATTTCGTAGGCTTCTTTGATCTCTTTGAACTTGGCTTCTGCCTCGTTATCACCAGGATTACGGTCCGGGTGGTACTTCATCGCCAGACGCTTGTATGCTTTCTTTATTTCGCGCTCATCCGCGTTTTTAGCAACGCCCAGGCTTTCGTAATAATCTTGCTTCGCCATTTCTTTTCCTGCCCCTCAACATGCGTGCACGGGCGCAGAGTTTCCTCGACGCCCGTGCTGATTGCCAGCAGTAGCCTTGTGGCTGCTACTGCGCCCGCTCAAGGGCGATTACTTTTTATCTTTGACTTCTTCAAACTCAGCATCAACGACATCGTCGTCGCGACGAGCAGAAGCATCATCAGCGGCACCTTCAGCGCCTGGCTGTGGCTGAGACGCTTCCAGCAGCTTGCCGGAAACCTGAACCAGCGCCTGAATTTTCGCTTCGATGTCTGCTTTGTCTTCGCCTTTCAGCGCGCTTTCCAGCGCTTTCAGTGCATCGTCAATGGCAGTTTTATCATCAGCGGCCAGTTTGTCGCCCACTTCTTCCAGCTGCTTACGCGTGCTGTGCAGCAGGTGATCGCCCTGGTTACGAGCCTGAACCAGCTCTTCAAACTTACGGTCAGATTCCGCATTTGCTTCTGCGTCACGTACCATTTTCTGGATTTCTTCTTCGTTCAGACCAGAAGATGCCTTGATGGTGATTTTCTGCTCGCGGCCGCTGTTCTTGTCTTTCGCAGAAACGTGCAGGATACCGTCAGCATCGATGTCAAAAGTCACTTCGATCTGTGGCATACCGCGCGGTGCAGCCTGAATACCATCCAGGTTAAACTGACCCAGAGATTTGTTGTCGTGCGCACGCTTACGCTCACCCTGCAGAACATGGATCGTTACCGCAGACTGGTTGTCTTCCGCCGTCGAGAACACCTGACTGTGTTTAGTCGGGATCGTCGTGTTTTTGGCGATCAGCGGAGTCATCACGCCGCCCATCGTTTCGATACCCAGAGACAGCGGAGTTACGTCCAGCAGCAGAACGTCTTTCACGTCACCTGACAAGACACCGCCCTGAACCGCAGCACCGATAGCAACAGCTTCGTCTGGGTTCACGTCTTTACGTGGCTCTTTACCGAAGAAGTCAGCAACTTTCTTCTGTACCAGAGGCATACGCGTCTGACCACCAACCAGAATCACGTCCTGAATTTCAGAAACGGACAGGCCAGCATCCTGCAACGCCACTTTCAGCGGCTCTAGAGAACGGTTCACCAGCTCTTCTACCAGTGATTCCAGTTTCGCACGCGTTACTTTAATATTCAGGTGCTTAGGACCGGTAGCGTCTGCCGTGATGTACGGCAGGTTAACGTCGGTCTGCTGTGCAGAAGACAGCTCGATCTTGGCTTTTTCTGCTGCTTCTTTCAGACGCTGCATAGCCAGTGGATCGTTGCGCAGGTCGAAACCTTGCTCTTTCTTAAACTCGTCAACCAGATAGTTGATCATGCGGCTATCGAAGTCTTCACCACCCAGGTGCGTATCACCATTGGTCGCCAGAACTTCAAAGGTTTTTTCGCCATCAACTTCGTCGATTTCGATGATGGAAATATCGAACGTACCGCCGCCCAGGTCGTAAACCGCGATAGTGCGGTTGCCAACTTCTTTATCCAGACCGTACGCCAGCGCTGCCGCTGTCGGTTCGTTGATGATACGTTTGACTTCCAGACCCGCGATACGGCCGGCATCTTTAGTTGCCTGACGCTGCGCATCGTTAAAGTAAGCGGGTACGGTGATAACCGCTTCGGTGATGGTCTCACCCAGATAGTCTTCCGCCGTTTTCTTCATTTTTTTCAGCACTTCAGCTGAAATCTGCGGCGGAGCCATTTTCTGATCTTTCACTTCCAGCCATGCATCGCCATTATCTGCCGCGATGATTTTGTACGGCATGATGTTGGCATCACGCTGAACTTCTTCGTCTTTGAAACGACGGCCAATCAGGCGCTTGATAGCAAACAGTGTATTTTTCGGGTTGGTCACTGCCTGACGTTTAGCCGGTTGGCCAACCAGAGTTTCACCATCTTGCGTATAAGCAATGATTGAAGGCGTGGTGCGATCGCCTTCGCTATTTTCCAGTACTTTTACCTGAGTACCGTCAATAATCGCGACACAAGAGTTGGTTGTACCCAGGTCGATACCAATAATCTTACCCATCTAAACATCTCCACTAAAAAGTCATATTCGGTATGGTGGTTAAACCTACTGTGCGGGCGAAATGTCATTTTTCAACAAGATTTCTCGTTTTCTAACGACACACCCTCGTTTTTCATCAGCAGCACACGTTTCATTTTCATGCTAACCACCGATGTAACGGCCCGACACACGCCTTTGCGGCAGGTCAAACTGTTTCGGTTGGAAATAAGATGGGGCCAACATTTCTATCATCAAGGGGGGAAGATGAAAAAAAATGACCTTTATCCCTCGTACGATCAAACTATTCTGCCTTCCCCATGTTGTGTCCGTTCCAAACGCCCGATATGATGCCGCGCCCGCCGCAGAAATGGGGACATTTCCCTACATAATGGCGGGCAATAACACCTAAACGACACCTATCCCAACGTGATTGGCGCACTCGCTAACCTTAATGCCGCGCCCGACGCGAAGGGACTATTAATAATCTGTTATTGCAGAGGATTTATGAGCACGAACACGTTGGCAAATCCTGGTCCATTAGGACTGATGGGCTTCGGGATGACCACTATTCTGTTAAACCTGCACAACGCAGGCTTTTTCCCACTTTCTTCCATCATTCTCAGCATGGGTATTTTCTACGGCGGTATTGCCCAGATTCTGGCTGGCCTGCTGGAATATAAAAAAGGGAATACGTTTGGCGTGACCGCATTTACGTCTTATGGCGCATTCTGGCTGACGTTGGTTGCCATTCTCGTACTGCCAAAAATGGGTCTGGCGGAAGCCAGCGACGCGCAATTCCTTGGCGTATTCCTTGGTCTGTGGGGCGTCTTCACGCTGTTTATGTTCTTCGGTACATTCGGCACCAACCGCGCCCTGCAATTTGTCTTCGGCAGCCTGACCGTGCTGTTTGCTCTGCTGGCCGTAGGCAACTTCACCGGCAACCACGCCCTGCTGACCTTCGCGGGTTACGAAGGCATCATCTGTGGCGCTAGCGCGATTTATCTGGCAATGGCTGAAGTGCTGAACGAGAAGTTTGGCCGCACCGTACTGCCAATTGGTGCTCGTGGCGCGTCTCACTAAGTTCTGACGTAATACAAATACTGCGTTACATGCTAACGAGCCCTGTCAGATTGACAGGGCTCGTTTGTTTTTGATGACGCGCTATTTTTTGATAACAGCGTGCTTAAACTTCGACGGGCGAACGATCGCGCGCGTCGCTATCGGCCGAAGCACGCGAATCCGCATCCAGATCGCGCTGCAAGTAAATCCCCAACAGCAATCCCACGGCAGCCAGCGTCAGGACATAGAAGGCAGGCGCCATCGGCGTCGCTTTCATAATCAGCGTCACGAAGACTGGGGTCAGGCCACCGAAAATGGCGTAGGAAACGTTGTAGGAAAAAGAAATCCCTGAGAACCGCACTGCCGCCGGGAACGCTCGCACCATGACATACGGTACGCCACCCACCACACCAACGCTGAGCCCCACAACTGCATAGCTGACAAAGAGCAACGTCGTGCTGCTTGCTGCCGAGCTATAAAAGAACCAGCTACAAGCGGCCAGCGACAGGCTACCCACAATAAACAGCTTGCTGGCACCGAACCGGTCAACCAGCAGCCCCGCACCGACGCAACCCACCATAAGCGCAATCGTTGCCAGACAGTTCGCCTGCAATGCCAGCGCAGCAGGAATTCCGTGGACTTTTTGCAGGTAGGTCGGTGCCATCAGAATCACGACGACAATGCACGCAGACAGCAGCCAGGTCAGCAGCATGGAAACAACAACCGCGCGTTTATGATTTAAGACGACAGATTTCAGCGGCAGCTCTTCCGCCAGCTTTTTCTGCTCACGCATTTCCATAAAAATGGGGGTTTCCTGCAACCAACGGCGCAGATACATAGCGACAAGGCCGAATACCCCGCCGATGAAGAACGGCAGACGCCAGCCACCGCCCGACATCTGCTCTGGCGTGAGCACCGTGTTCAGCAACGTCGCGATCAGCGAGCCCAGCAGAATCCCCATCGTCAAGCCGGCAGTCAGCGTACCGCAGGCAAACCCAATGCGGGCGCGCGGCACATGTTCCGCAACGAAGACCCACGCACCGGGGACTTCCCCACCGATTGCGGCACCTTGCAGCACGCGCATTAACAGCAGTAAAAGCGGTGCCGCAATACCAATGGCTTCATAGGTTGGCAGCAAGCCCATTGCCAGCGTCGGTAACGCCATCAGCAATATGCTCAGGCTGAACATTTTCTTACGTCCACTCTTGTCGCCAAAGTGGGCCATGATGATGCCCCCAAGCGGGCGGGCCAGATAGCCTGCGGCGAAAATACCGAACGTCTGTACCTGCCGCAGCCATTCAGGAATATCTGGTGGGAAAAAGAGATCGCCAATCACGGCGGCAAAGAAGACGAAAATAATAAAATCGTAAAACTCTAACGCGCCACCCAGCGCAGCCAGAGACAGCGTTTTGTAGTCCTGCCGGTTCAACCGGCGAGGATGGGCGTGTTGATCCTGAGTCATAAGTTACCGTGCATTGCCAGAGTGAGAAAAACATCACCGCAGTGTGTAAAGTAGAAATTACTATAGCGGCAAAATTTTTATACACCAGCAAAGCTGAATCTTATGTTTCAAATCGCCTAACTTCAGTTTTTTATTTCGCGCACGGCATTTTTAGGGCGAAAAGCTGCTACCACATCCGGATTAGTTTCAATATAAGGGCCTTCCAGCAGCTGGATACAATACGGTACGCTGGCAAAAATACCGGCCACAACCACCTTGCCATCTGCATCTTTTAAGCCTTCCAACGTTTCCTTAATCGACTTGGGTTGCCCTGGAAGATTAAGAATCAGCGCTTGTTTACGCAGCACGCCCACCTGGCGTGAAAGGATCGCGGTAGGAACGAAGCGCAGGCTAATCTGACGCATTTGTTCGCCAAACCCTGGCATTTCTCGATCGGCAACGGCCATCGTGGCATCCGGCGTGACATCACGACGTGCGGGCCCCGTTCCTCCGGTTGTCAGCACCAGATGACAGCCACGTTCATCAACCAGTTCACACAGCGTTTGTTCAATCATCGGCTGTTCATCCGGCACCAACCGGGTTTCCACTTCAAAAGGCGTGGTCAAGGCATTGCGGAGCCAGGATTCCAGTTCTGGGATGCCTTTATCCTGATAAACCCCGCCGGAAGCACGATCGGATACGGAAACCAAGCCAATACGCAATACGTTCATAAGCACCTCAGTTTAAACAAAACACTAATTTTATCAGGATATTGACGGCTTTTAGCAAACAATTCGCTCTCATGAGGAAATTCACACGATGTTCGTTATTTCATGCTGAGTGCGGTATGACATTTGATAATAATTATTAAAGAGCGTCTCAAAAAAATCAGGGGATTACTGAAATTAATAATAACGCTACGCAATTAAAACTTAAGAATAGTTGGCAAATAAAAAAGATCGCTTACCTATTAAGAGCAGATGAAATAAGCCGATAGATTAAAGAGAAAAAGGATGATACCTACCACGACAGAACATCACGTAAAATCAAATAATATGATAAAATTAAAGCACTTCTTTAGTACCACAATAAGTAAAAAAGCCCTATCAAGGAAGTCGCCATGAACGATCTTAAGTATAAGATACTTAAACTTTTTGCCCATCCGACATACGCATTTCTTCTGTTCGGGGCGATTTCCTTTATCTTCACCATTATTATTATGCATGAAGCCAACAAATCGACCTGGAAAACAGAACGGATAAATCTTGATACCGCGATCAAAACCTACGGTTCCTACACCAACAGCGGTGAGGTAACCGAAAGCGATATGATTCGACAGTCCGGTACGTATTTATTGTCACGTACCAGAACATTTGCCTTTCACACGCGGGATTCGCGTAGCGAATGCATAAACAAGCTTTCCTCTTCCGATCTCAACTTCAACGATATGGCCGTAATTCGCACCTGCCAAAATAAACTGCCTTCTATCGGAGACTATGCAGGTAAAAACACGCTGACAATTATTTTCCCTATTCTGTCGCCAACCGATGAATTACTGGGTATCTGGATAAGAACGACGTCAGAAAACCCACCGCCATCATTTATCCAGACGATGTTCTCCCTGTCCTCACTTCTCGTTATTACTGGCAGCGTGCTGCTCTTCGCTATTTTAGGCAGCCTGCTGTCCGTGCTGACGAAAAAATATTTGGTGGAACTGCCCATCATCGCGCGGTATGACGATCTCACCGGTTATTTGCGGCGAGACGCGTTCTTTCTGGCCGCCAATAAAGCCTTTAGTATCGCCAACCTGACCAAGCGCCCCGTTAGCGTCATTCTGATCGACATCGACTACTTTAAGCAGGTGAATGATAGCTTTGGGCATGGCGTCGGGGATGATGCGTTGAAGTTTGTTGCCGACACCTTCAAGAAATCATTTCGCCGTGAAGATATTTTTGGCCGAATTGGCGGCGATGAATTCGCGATCGTATTACCGAATACTGGATTAGACGATGCGTACACCATCGTGGACAAAGCAAGAGAGCGCGTTAGCGACACGCCTTGTGAAACCGCCGCGGGGAAAATCAGGCTGACGGTCAGTATTGGGCTGGTTGAATACTATATCGCTGGAGAAGATCTTAGCGAGGTCATGAAGCGTGCCGATGATAATCTTTATATCGCGAAGAAAACCCGTAACGCGACGGCAAAATAGCCCTATTCCCTACACGAGACCAAACTGCAGACAAAAAAATAGCCGGGAAACCCGGCTATTTTTATCAGCAGAATGCTTACAGTAAATCTGCAATCATCTTTTCCAGTTTTTCCTGGTCGATAGCAAACTTACGGATCCCGTCGGCCAGTTTATCAATCGCCATTGGATCCTGGTTGTGCTGCCAGTAGAACTCCGCTTCGGTCATTTTCGCCGGACGGACTTTCACTTCACCGACGTAAGACAGTTTGCGAACCACTTCGCCTTCGCTTTCTGACAGTTCTTTCAGCAGAGCTGGCGCAATCGTCAGGCGATCACAGCCGGCCAGTTCCAGAATCTCACCAACGTTACGGAAGCTTGCGCCCATCACGACAGTTTCATAGCCGTGCTCTTTGTAGTAGTCGTAGATTTCGCTAACGGAAACCACGCCTGGATCTTCATGCGGCGCGAACTCTTTCTTATCGCCATTGGCTTTGTACCAGTCAAGGATACGACCAACGAACGGTGAAATCAGGAACACACCAGCTTCAGCACAAGCGCGGGCCTGTGCAAAGGAGAACAGCAGCGTCAGGTTACAGTTGATGCCTTCTTTTTCCAACTGCTCTGCCGCGCGGATGCCCTGCCAGGTGGAAGCCAGTTTAATCAGGATGCGCTCGTTGCTGATGCCCGCGTCGTTGTACAGCTTGATCAGGTGTTTTGCCTTCGCCACGCTGGCTTCGGTGTCATAAGACAAACGCGCATCCACTTCTGTGGAGATGCGGCCAGGGATCAATTTTAAAATTTCGAGACCGATATTGACCGCCAGTTTATCTGTGGCATCCACGACCTGCTGTTTGCGATCGCTGCTCTGCTCACGCGCCCAGGCAATTGCTTCGTCGATCAGTTTGCGGTATTCAGGAATTTGCGCCGCGTTCAGAATCAGTGAAGGGTTGGTGGTCGCATCTTGCGGTTGGTACAGTTTCATTGCCGCAATATCGCCGGTATCAGCTACAACCGTGGTCAGTTGGCGTAGGGAAGTCAGTTTATCCGTCATGTTGGCATGTCTCGTTGTTTATACGTGGTGCTCGTGAATGAAAATAGCTCGTATATGAATCGACTTGTTATCTAATCTGGTGGCCGTCTGTTTTGCGCCGAAATCTGATAATAACACGCGCACTTTCCCGCGCAAGCCAGCCTTTTCCCACTTGCCTTTGCAACGGCGCTTACACGCCGGTAAGACGCCATATTTTCCCCTTCCCGAACGCGATGAGACGTGAAAGACGAGGCGTATTATAGCTATCGCCGTTTTCTTACTGCGTTCTTGCTATAGTAGACCCATCAGAAATCAGACCGACAGGACATGGCGCATGCTTATTACTATTTCACCCGCAAAAACGCTCGACTACACCAGTCCTTTGGCAACGACGCGTTATACGCAGCCGGAGCTTCTGGACTATTCCAGCCAGTTGATTGGCGTGTGTAAAAAACTGACGCCAGCACAAATATCCTCGTTGATGAGCATCAGCGATAAGCTGGCTGACCTGAACGCAGGCCGCTTTAGTGACTGGCAGCCGGATTTCACGCCGGAGAATGCACGTCAGGCACTGCTGGCGTTTAAGGGCGACGTCTATACCGGATTGGCCGCAGAAGATTTCAGCGAGGATGACTTCGATTTCGCCCAGCAGCATCTGCGTATGCTGTCAGGCCTGTATGGCGTGTTGCGCCCGTTGGATTTGATGCAACCGTATCGGTTGGAAATGGGCACCAAACTGGAAAATAAAGCCGGTAAAGATCTCTACAGTTTCTGGGGCGACACCATTACTGAAAAGCTGAATCAGGCGTTGTGCGATCAAGGCGACGATGTGCTGGTTAATCTGGCATCGGACGAATATTTCAAAGCCGTTAAACCGAAAAAGCTTAATGCCCGACTGATCAAACCCGTCTTCCTGGATGAGAAAAACGGTAAATTCAAGGTGATCAGTTTCTACGCCAAGAAAGCGCGCGGTCTGATGAGTCGTTTCATTATTCAAAACCGCCTGACTCAACCGGAGCAGTTGAAAGCGTTTAATCTGGAAGGTTACTTTTTCGAGGCTGCGGACTCTTCCGCTGACGAGCTGGTGTTTAAGCGCAACGAACAGTAAACAAGGCTGTACGATAGGTAAAGAAGAGAAGACGAAATTGCTGATAAAGGTCGTCGAGCGGTAGTAACGGATAGATCGTAAAGACGCTGTAAATACATCCCTGTACGCTCGGATTGCGCCATCCATGGCGCAAACGCTTTACTCTTCTATTCCGTTACTACCGTTTCCGCTTAGCGAATAGGTTCGTCAGCAACCTTATTCCGGCAGTGACATCAGGAACTCACGCAGCTTCGCGAAATCATCCGGGAAGTTGTGCGACAACAGATCCAGATCGGCACGCTCAGCCAGCGCTTCCGGCAGATCCAGTTCTTTGCCCAGAATGTCTTCTACGCTTTCCTTGAATTTCGCTGGGTGCGCTGTACCGAGGAACAGACCGAACTCACCGGCTTGCAGTTGATCGCGCAGCAGACGGTAGGCAATCGCAGCATGCGGCTCAGAGAGATAGCCTAGCGCATCCAGCTCATGCATGGTTTCTTTCGTGGTCTCATCACTCACCGCGCCAAAGCCCAGCGTTTTCAACTGCCAGTTCTTACGGCGGAACAGCTCTTCCACACGCGGCCAGTTGTTCGGCTGGCTTACGTCCATGGCGTTGGATAAGGTTGCCACCGTTTTATTAGGTTCCCAATTCCCGCTGCTCAGGAAGCGCGGTACCGTGTCATTGGCGTTAGTCGCCGCGATGAAGCGCTTAATTGGCAGACCCAGCGATTTCGCCAGCAGGCCAGCGGTCAGATCGCCGAAGTTACCGCTTGGTACAGAAACCACCAGTTGATTACGGGCTTCCTGCGGCAGCTGCGCAACGGCTTCAAAGTAGTAGCAAATTTGCGCCAGCAGACGGCTGATGTTGATGGAGTTCGCTGAGTTCAGGCCAATCGCCTTTTTCAGTTCTTCATCATCAAACGCCTTTTTCACCAACGCCTGACAGGCATCGAAATCGCTGTCGATAGCGATGGTGTGAATGTTGCCACCCAGCGTGCAGAACAGTTTCTCCTGCAACGGACTGATCTTGCCCTGCGGATACAAAATCACAACGCGGACATTTTCCAGACCGTAAAAGGCGTGCGCCACAGCAGCACCGGTGTCGCCAGACGTCGCCGTCAGAATAGTGATTTTCTCGTCACCAGACACTTCCGTCAGCATTTGCGCCATAAAGCGGCCGCCGAAGTCTTTAAAGGCCAGCGTCGGGCCGTGGAACAGCTCCAGCGCAGCGATGTCTTCCGCAACTGGCGCAACCGGTGCCGGGAACGCAAAGGCAGCTTTTACGCGCTCGAACACGGTTTTAGTCGCGATCTCGTCGCCAATATACGCAGACAGAATACGGCTGCTGCGAGTGACGAAATCCAGATCCAGCAGGGCATCGATTTCGGTGCGCTCAAATTCCGGCAGCTCCAGCGGGAAGAACAGCCCTTGTTGGCTACCCAGCCCTTGCTTGATAGCCTGAGCAAAACTGACCTGCTCGTTATGATCTTTAAGGTTGTACAGTTTCATGCGTTATCCCAATTGTCGTGCGCCAGTCGTATCAAGACGGCAAATATGAACAAAACCTTCATCGTTCTGCAAATAGTTATCCCGCAGCCAGTCGGCCAGACGCTGTGCGCTTGCCATGTCGTTGCAGACGGAGAATAGCGTTGGGCCAGAGCCGGAAATACCGCAGGCCAGCGCCCCGATATCTTCAGCAGCCTGGCGAGCAGCAGCAAAACCGGGCAGCAGTTTCGTCCGATAAGGTTCCGCGATGACATCCTTCATCAGTTTCGCCGCCAGCTCAGCTTGTCCGGTATGGCAAGCGTGGATAAAACCGGCCAGATAACGACCGTGGCTGATGCAATCCTGACGACGATATTGCGCAGGCAGAATCGCGCGCGCTTCAGCAGTGGAGACTTTAATCCCCGGATACGCCATGACCCACAACCAATCATCGAATGACGGCACAGGCTGGCTGATGATGCCGTTCTCTTCCAGCATCAGTTGGACGCCGCCAAGGAAACACGGAGCCACGTTATCGTAGTGAACACTGCCGGAAATGCGCCCTTCCAGCTCACCCATCAGTTTCAGCAGACGGGTATTATCCAGCGGCTTACCGCAAAATTCGTTCATCGCCATCAGCCCAGCGACCACAGAACAAGCGCTGGAACCGAGCCCGGAACCAATCGGCATGTTCTTTTCTAGCGTCATCGCTACTGGCACGGTTTTGCCAATTTCCTGACAGAACAGTTCCCAACATTGATACACAATGTTTTCTTTCGGGTTGTCCGGCAGCTTGCTAACAAAACGCCCTTCATTACGCAGGCTGAACAGATCGGCGGCTTCAACAGAGACGCAATCCCCCAGCAGTGAACCGTCTACCGGCGAGACGGCCGCGCCCAGCACATCAAACCCGACGCTGACGTTACCGATTGACGCAGGTGCATACACCTTAACCATAATTATGCTCCCAACTTCCATGACAAGGTGCGCAGCAGATCTGCGAACACACCAGCAGCGGTAACATCGTTACCCGCGCCATAACCGCGTAACACGAGCGGCAGTGGCTGATAATAACGGCTGTAGAATGCCAGCGCATTCTCGCCATCTTTGACTTTAAACAGCGGATCGTTGCCGCCAACGGCACTGATCTTGACCTTACAGCGGCCTTCTTCGATCACGCCGACATAGCGCAACACTTTACCTTCATCACGCGCTTGTGCAACACGGCTGGCAAACTCAGCGTCTGCCGTCGGCAGGCGCTGCATAAAGCTGGCAACATCGCCGGACGCATCAAAGCTGGCAGGCAGCACAGATTCCACCTCAATATCGCCCAGCTCCAGCTGATAACCCGCTTCACGCGCCAGAATCAGCAGCTTACGCGCCACATCCATACCGGACAGATCGTCACGCGGATCGGGTTCGGTATAGCCTTTTTCTTTCGCCTGCGTGGTCGCTTCTGACAGCGACATGCCTTCATCGAGTTTACCGAAAATAAAGGACAGCGAGCCAGAGAGAATACCGGTAAAGCGAATCAGCTCATCACCCGCATTCAGCAGATTTTGCAGGTTCTCAATCACCGGCAGGCCTGCACCGACGTTGGTGTCATACAGGAAACGACGGCGGGATTTCGCCGCGGCGCTACGCAGTTGGTGATAGTAATTCATCGACCCCGTGTTAGCTTTCTTGTTTGGCGTCACGACATGGAAACCGTCGGCCAGGAAATCCACATACTGATCGGCCACGGCCTGATTCGACGTACAGTCGACGATCACCGGGTTCAGCAAGTGGTACTCTTTAACCAGACGGATCAGACGGCCCAGATTGAACGGCTCGCGGGCTTTACCCAGCTCTTCATGCCAGTTTTCCATCGAGATGCCGTTAATGTTGGTCAGCATCGCTTTGGAGTTGGCGATCCCACACACGCGCAGGTCGATATGCTTGTCTTTTAGCCACGGCTGCTGGCGGTGGATCTGATCCAGCAGTGCGCCACCCACGCCGCCGACGCCGATAACAAACACGTCGATCACCTGATCGGTGTTAAACAGCATCTGGTGGGCAACACGTACGCCAGTGGTGGCGACATCGTTATTCACCACGACAGAGATAGAGCGCTCGGACGAGCCCTGCGCGATAGCCACGATATTGATATTTGCCGTCGCCAATGCCGAGAACAGACGTGCAGACAGGCCGCGCAGCGTACGCATACCATCACCGACGACAGAGAGGATCGCCAGACGCTCCATCACATCCAGCGGTTCTAGCACGCCTTCTTTCAGTTCCAGATAGAATTCGTCTTCCAGCGTTTTTCTGGCGCGTGCCAGCTCGTTTTGCGATACGCAGAAGCTGATGCTGTATTCGGAAGATGACTGCGTAATCAGAACAACAGAGATACCCGCACGTGACATCGCGGCAAACACGCGCGCGGCCATGCCGACCATGCCTTTCATGCCTGGGCCGGATACGTTAATCATCGCCATGTTGTTTAGGTTGGTAATGCCTTTCACCGGATACTGCGTATCCGTGCTGTCCATGCCGATGAGCGTGCCGGGAGCCTGAGGATTTTCGGTGTTTTTGATGAGGCAGGGAATTTGGAACTGGGCGATAGGAGCGATGGTGCGAGGGTGGAGGACTTTGGCGCCGAAATAGGACAGCTCCATCGCCTCCTGATAGGACATCGACTTCAATAATCGGGCGTCCGGCACCTGACGCGGATCGCAGGTATATACACCGTCCACATCGGTCCAGATCTCACAACAGTCGGCACGCAAACACGCAGCCAGTACCGCAGCGGAATAGTCAGAACCGTTACGACCCAGCACGACCAGTTCGCCTTTGTCGTTACCAGCCGTAAAGCCCGCCATCAGGATCACATGATCTTTCGGGATGGCGCTTTCAGCGATGCGGCGAGTCGACTCCGTGATATCCACGGTGGATTCAAGATAGTGTCCCTGCGCCAGCAGCTTCTCAACCGGGTTGATAACGGAGACCCCATAGCCACGCGCCTGAAAGACCGCTTCCATGATGGCGATAGACAGTTTTTCCCCCCGGCAGATGATCGCGGCGTTCACGCTATCAGGGCACTGACCCAGCAGCGCGATGCCGTGCAGAACGTGTTTCAGCTGTGCAAATTCCTGATCCACGAATGCCTTCAGGCGGGCATGGTCAAAGCCGGGCTGAGACGCTGCAAGGCCTTGCAGCAGCGAAGAAAAGATCGTTTCGGCGTCGTTTAAATGAGGCAGGATATCTTGTCCGGCGACGGTTTTCTCAATCATGGCAACCAGATGGTTGGTAATTTTCGCCGGAGCGGACAATACGGTAGCCACCTGTCCCTGGCGCGCGTTGTTCTCGATAATGTCGGCAACGCGTGCAAAACGCTCCGCATTTGCTACTGAAGTCCCGCCAAATTTCAACACTCGCATTTTTATCTGTTCTCCTGAATTTCTGCCAACCAAACGCCGGAAGCGTTTTTTGTGTGCCGCTTACAGACGGCGTTGAGGGATAACCTGCCATAAAAAAAAAGCCCGCACTGTTCGGTGCGGGCTTTTTCTGGAATCTTTATATGCGTCAGCCCGCACCGTTACTGGTTGTATCGGTGATGGTAATAATCGTGGTGATCAGGCTGATAGTGCGCATGTTAAAATCGAATCTCATTAGAAGTAGAGTTATCTGCCCTATTAGTTAGGCCAATCGCCCTTTGAAGTCAACGGATTTCTTTTTTTTCTTCTCGCCGAAGGAAAAAATCCAGCCGCTCAACCCACTGCCTAAACAGGAATAAGCCGGACAAACCGTTGTCAAAATACGTGACTCAAGATGTTCGACTGCCAAAAAAGCCATCTCTGCTATCTTATTTCGGCAGTCTTTTTTCAATGTCGTGTAGCAATCGATGGAGCATCGCCGTATCCCGCTGCTCTAAACGTCCCAGCCGCTGATGCAGCCAGTCCCGCAGTTTTTCATCGTCCTCAACCGCCAGAGTCACCAAAAGCCGATCCATACGATCGCGCAGCGCCGACAACTGCCCCACCACCGCAGGCTGTGTCGCTTCCGGTTTGACCTGCATCAGTTCAGCCAGTTGATAACAGTACACCATCACCGCCTGACCAAGATTTAGCGAAGGGTAATCCGCTTTCATCGGCACGCCAGTCAGCACATCCGCCAGTTCGAGTTCTTCATTCGTCAGGCCAACATCTTCCCGACCAAACACCAGCGCCGCAGACACCATCCATTGAACCTTCTCCTGCAATACATCTGTCAATTCCGCTGGCGTGCAGTAATAGTGATACTTAGCCCGGCTGCGCGCGGTGGTCGCGACCGTAAAATCGACATCTGCCAGTGCTTCAGCCAGCGTGGAAAACACCTGTACATTATCCAGAATATCCCCTGAACCGTGCGCTACCCAGCGAGCCGCAGGCTCTTGATGTACCGTGCTACCGACAATACGCAAGCTGCTGAACCCCATCGTTTTCATCGCACGAGCGGCCGCCCCTACGTTTTCAGCCCGAGCGGGCTCAACCAAAATAATATGAAACTGCATAGACTCCTCAGTATGGGTTACATGCGTTTTGGCAATAGTTTATCTACTCGCCAAACAACACGACCTTGTAATCGATAACAATTTATTGATGACGACGATTTATTGATAACGACAATTTGTTGAGTATCACAGTGAAAAGTTAACAATAAACCAACAACATTTCCGGCATCAACGCAGTCTTCGCCAGGAAACATCGGTGAGTCCAAAAAACGGGCGGGAAGATAAAACCTTAAGAAAAATAAGGTAAATTATTTTATTTCAATAAGTTATAAAAGCACCAACGACTGTGTAGCGCCAATTATGATTATTGGCATTTGCTATGCTAAATCGTTCATAAAAAGTGCTAAATTGTGACGTAAACTGGCAATCCTATAAGTGTTTATCACAAAATAGTTAACGTGCTAAAATGAAATTTGATATATGTCAACAGAACCGTAGATTTATCAGCAGGCAAAATCTGTGCTTACTGTTATGTTGCTGTTAATAAGGTTAAACTGTGCGCCACTTTGAGCGCAGTTAAATTAGCGCCACGCTCACCCGCTAGCAGTACCTCTAAGCGGGTAGAGAATGAACACCAGTAACGCATTTACGTACTTGAGTCTGACGTTGAGCGAGAGCGTAGTCTACCTCGATAAGCTCCAGGGAAATACCCGGAATAACTGGCGTTGTAGCCAGCGGGCCAGCAGGGTATGACAGCGACTTCTGTACTTCCGATTTCTATAATTTAAGTTGGCAATTTTAGGTAGCAAACATGCAGACGCCGCACATTCTTATTGTTGAAGACGAGCTAGTAACTCGTAATACCCTCAAAAGCATTTTTGAGGCGGAAGGATACGTTGTTCACGAAGCCACTGATGGCGCAGAAATGCACCACATTTTGTCCGAGAACGACATCAATCTGGTGATCATGGACATCAACCTGCCAGGAAAGAACGGCCTGTTGCTGGCACGTGAATTGCGCGAGCAAGCCACCGTTGCCTTGATGTTCCTCACCGGCCGCGACAATGAAGTCGATAAGATCCTCGGTCTGGAAATCGGTGCGGATGACTACATCACCAAACCGTTCAACCCACGTGAACTGACGATCCGCGCCCGTAACCTGCTGTCACGCACCATGAATCTGGGCGGTGGCACGGAAGAGCGTCGTCTGGTGGAAAGCTATCGTTTCAACGGCTGGGAACTGGACATCAATAGCCGTTCTCTGATTAGCCCGGCTGGTGAACAATACAAGCTGCCGCGCAGTGAATTCCGCGCCATGCTGCACTTCTGCGAAAATCCGGGCAAGATTCAATCCCGTGCAGAGCTGCTGAAGAAAATGACGGGTCGCGAGCTTAAGCCGCATGACCGTACCGTTGACGTCACCATCCGTCGTATCCGCAAGCACTTTGAATCTACAGCCGATACGCCAGAAATCATCGCCACGATCCACGGCGAAGGCTACCGCTTCTGCGGCGATCTGGAAAATTAATTCCCTCAGCCGGAACAGATTTCTGTTCCGGCTGTTTTCCCTTCTTACCGCACGTTATTCACTCTTTCCCCACGGCATAACCGGCACTGCGCTTAACGCATTTTTCGGCGAACCATCGACTATGCGATCAGAATAAGCAAGATAGATCAGCGAATTGCGCTTTTGATCGTAAAATCGAACAACCTGCAATTTCTTGAAAACCAGCGATGTTCTTTTCTGGAACACAACGGACCCACGATCGCCGCCGTTTTTGATTTTATCGGACAGCGTAATCGGCCCAACCTGCTGACAGGAAATGGCAGCGTCCGACGTGTCCTCCGCCAGCCCTAACCCGCCTTTGATTCCGCCTGTTTTGGCTCGGCTAACGTAGCAGGTAACATTTGATACATCTGGATCGTCAAACGCTTCCACGACGATCTTATGATCCGGCCCCAGCAGTTTAAAGGCCGTATCGACAGATCCCACTTCTTCCGCACTGACAACGCTGGCGGTGGATAGCAATAGCAGACCCGCTCCCATGATGCGCTTTATGTTCATATTTCAGGTCCTGTGACAATTCATAACAAACGGTTAATAACCACAATTAAAAAGGGGATGAGCAAAATAAACCGCTATAATCTCCCTCCTTATCCAAATTACCTGCGGAAAATTTTCAAAAATCTTCGGCAGTACCAAAGTGAAAATATTGCTATGATGCGGGATCTCAATACGCTCGCGCTCAATGTGTTTGATGAGGAAGATTATGGATCAAGCCGGTATCATACGTGACTTGCTTAACTGGCTGGAAAGCCATCTCGACCAGCCGCTATCACTCGATAATGTGGCGGCGAAAGCGGGTTATTCCAAGTGGCATCTGCAAAGAATGTTCAAGGATGTGACGGGCCATGCCATTGGTTCATATATCCGAGCGCGGAGATTGACCAAAGCGGCGGTTGCACTCTGCCTGACCAGTCGCCCCATCCTTGATATTGCCCTGCAATACCGCTTTGATTCACAACAGACTTTTACCCGCGCGTTCAAAAAACAGTTTGCACAAACGCCAGCGTCTTATCGTCGTTCCGATAACTGGAACACTTTCGGCATTCGTCCGCCGATTCGGCTTGGTGAGTTTACCCTGCCACAGCCGCAGTTTGTCACCCTGCCAGAAACGCAGTTGCTTGGGCTAACGCAAACCTATACCTGTCGCCTGGAACAGATTTGTAATTTCCGTACCGAAATTCGCGTCCACTACTGGCGTCAATTTTTGGGAGAAACGCGCTGCGTCCCACCGGTGCTTTACGGGCTACATCATTCGCAGCCGAGTAAAGAGAAAGACGACGAGCACGCAGTGCTCTACACCACCGCACTGGAGCCGCAGTATCTGCCTGATGATGTCCATACTGGCGAACCCATCACGCTACCGGGCGGCGACTACGCGATGTTCGTTTTTGACGGCCCGACCGACGAGCTACAGGATTTTATTATCAGCCTGTATGACACCTGTCTGCCGACCTTCCAGCTCACGCGCCGTAAAGGGTTCGACGCCGAGCGTTTTCACCCTAGTCGCGATACAGACGGGGAAATACCCGACATCATTCGCTGCGAGTATTTTATCCCCATCCAACATACCGAGCCGCTATCAGCGCTGTAACTCATCCAGTGCCGGAATATCCAAATGTGAGATATCTCCGGCCGTTTCAACCACCCATCCGGGTGCCAGCCACGGGCTTTGCTGATAATCAATGCGCGACAGGGAACAGTTGCGTAGACGCAGTCGCCGTTCAGCCGATGCGGGTAACCCCAGAACCGTACTCAGCAAGCACCCCAGCGCCATACCATGGCTAACCAGCAAAGGACGACTTCCCGCAGGCAACGCCAGACAACGCTCCAGAACGCCGTGCATGCGCAATGCCACATCAACCATCGACTCGCCTTCTGGGATACGGCCATCGGGCGTGCCATCCACCAGCCCTTTACGCCACTTTTCTTCCTCGGCGGTCAGCAAATCCAGATCGCGGGCTTCCAAGACGCCCATGTTCAATTCACGTAACCCGGGCTCCAGGATTATCTGGCAATCACCACAAGATTTAGCGATGATTTCTGTCGTCTGACGCGTTCTTCCGAGATCGCTGGTAAAAATATGCGTAATCCCTAACGTCCTGATTCGTTCAGCAACTTGCTGTGCCTGTTGTTCACCTCTTGGCGTCAGCGCACTGTCCGATTGACCTTGAATACGTCGAGCCACATTCCATTCCGTTTCGCCGTGGCGAACAAGATATACCTGTAACATGGTTATTTTCCGTTATACTGCGTCAAATTAACTAAAGGTACGAAACTGTTATGTATCACGTTGTTGCTGCAACTACCAACCCGGCAAAGATTAAGGCTATTACTCTGGCATTCACCGATGTCTTTGGTGCAGAAAACTGCCGCATCGAAGGCGTTGACGTCGACAGTGGCGTCCCGCGCCAGCCTCTCGGCTCTCTCGAAACCCGTACAGGTGCCAGAAACCGCGTCATGATGGCACGTCAGGTGCGACCAGAAGCCGATTTTTGGGTCGGTGTCGAAGCAGGCATTGAAGAAAGCATGACTTTCGCCTGGATGGTGATCGAAAACGCCCACCTGCGTGGCGAATCACGTTCTGCAAGCCTGGTTCTTCCAGAAAGTATATTACATGGTATCCGTGAAGGGCGGGAATTAGGCGATGAAATGGAGCGTTTGACGGGCGTTCAGAATATCAAACATAAAGGTGGTGCCATCGGCGTCTTCACTGACGGCAAATTGTCACGCACCAGCGTGTACCATCAGGCGTTGTTGCTGGCACTGGTGCCGTTCCATAATCCGATCTATCAGATTCCCGTTCAGGCAGCAAAACCGTAACGGCTACGCGTCGTCACTCAACGGCTTATCTGCCGACAGCAACTGCGCTTCCAGCCAGCTTTTTAACGCGGGGGGCGCGGCTTTCAGACTGTTTGAACCGCGCGTAATCGTCGCAATTCCAGCACCTAACTCGCTTTTCAGCTCACGCTGGCTCATTTCACCCCGCATTAGCTCCTGTATAATCCGCACCCGCGTTCCTAACGCTGTACGCTCATCCGGCGTCATCAGGAGTTGAAGCAGCGGTAGGTGAAGATCCTCCGCAATAGACTGCTGCAATAACGCGACAAAGCGTAACCAATGCTCATTGTCTTGTTCAGAAAGTGCCGGGTCGATAAGCGATAACGGAGTCATAACGGGCTGCCATACTATTTAACTAGTACGGCAGCATAACACAATTTCAGGCAACGATCGCAACGCCGCGTCTCAATAACGCCGCTGCCATTCCCCATCCGTCAGCACATTTGCTGGTTGATTAAGGAAATAGCGATAGAAGACGTCATACGCCAGCACATTTTTCACGTAACCCCGTGTTTCCGAGAACGGAATACTTTCGATAAACGCAACGGGATCGATGCGCCCAGCGCTGTTCCTCAGCCAGGTATTCACACGCGACGGCCCGGCATTATAAGCCGCGGAAGACAGAATGCGGTTACGCCCAAATGTCTGGTACACGTACTCCAGATAGCTCGTTCCCAACAGGATATTGGTTTCGGGATCGAACAACTGGCTGCTGTTCGTATAGAACGTGATATTACTCATTTTGGCCGTATGCTGCGCCGTCGCGGGCATCAACTGCATCAGGCCCGATGCACCAACTGGGGAACGTGCTTTCGGGTTCCAGGCGCTTTCCTGACGAGCAATCGCCATCGCATAGCTCTGGCTGATGCCTTTCCCCTGCGTTTCACGGCGGAATTCATCGTTCCAGGCCAGCGGGAAACGCTCTTCCAGATGATCCCACAGCTTCGCGACAATCGTCGCCTGTACGCTCAAATCCGCCCAGCGCTGCTCAAACGCATAGCGAGCCAGTGCTTCCTGCTGCGGTTTGCTGCGATTCGCCACCAGCCCAACCCATTCGCTGCGCGCCAGATTATCCATCTGCCAGAACATCAACTCCCGTACGCGGGTGATTTCCGGTAGCTGAGACAGAGAAGGATCCGGCTTCACCGCCGCCATGATAGTCATGGGATAGCGCTCGTTCAGTTTCTGCGCCGCTGCCATCGGGTAGAACCCGCGTTCCTGCATCAGGCTGCGTAATAGCGTCTCGCCTTCCTGACGTTTACCCTGATCCAACAGCACTACCGCACGCCAGTAGCGCCATTCGTCTTTCTGCAAGGCATCCGCCGGTAAACGTGCCATCCAGCTCGTTAGCCCCTGACGATCGCCTGCGCCCAGCGCCATACGTACGCGGCGTTCTAGCAACGTGGTCGACGTGCTCTGCCGCACCACGCCATCCCGCCACTGTGCCTGTTCTGGCGTGGCATCGTTGCCCATCAAACGCCAGGCAATGGTTTCTTCCATCCCCTGACGTTCTGCCGCACTCATTTTCTGCAAACGGGCAATGACTGGCAGCATCGAACGGGCATTATCGGTATCCTGACGCGCCGTGCGCGTAAAGGCCGAGAGCGTGACTTTACGCGTAAAATCCGTCGGCCCGACGGTACGGGCGAAGCTCTCCAGCGAATTCGGATCGTTCTGGAGTTTCAACAGCGCATCGCCCATCGTTTTATAGTCGTCGGGTAACTGCTTGATGAGATAGCTCACCAGACTGCCGCTGCCTTCGTCCATCGCCAGACGCGTGCGTTCCAACGTCGTCAGCGGCGTCTGTTCGCCAGCCTGCTGCCAGACGGAGAAGAGTTTATCGCACACGGCAGGGAGCGAGCGCCCGGTCAGCCAGATATCACGCGTGGCTTCCCACACACCCTGACGCTGACCGGTTGCCCACTGGGCGTAATAAAAGTTACAGCGGGCGCTGACCGGCTTCGGCGGCTGGGGGCTAAATGCCAGCAGCCCAATCCAGTCTTGACGACGCGCCAGCTCATTCACAAAGCTGGTCGTCAGGTTACGGGCAGGCGGCAACGTCGGGTGCGTTGCCATAAACTGCTTCACCTGCGTCGCACTGACCTGACTCAGGTCCTGCGTGAGCGAACGGTATTCAAGATAAGGATAAAGTGGGTAACTGCGCAGCGTCGGCATCAACTGCGCGACCGTGTCCATCTGGTTGCTGTCCCATGCTTGCTTAACCTGCTGATAGCGCTGACGCTGTTCATCCAGAGAATCCGCCAGCGCATGGCCGGAAACCCCAGCCAGACATATCGCCGAAATGGCGTACCACCAATGACCCGCTTTTATCACCTGCATTAACCTCATCCGTTATCGAACTTGCTATCGGCATCCTTCATCGTATCGATCCCCCTATCCTATACCCAAAATAATTCGAGTTGCGTGAAGGCGGCAACCGCATGAATCCCCAGGAGCTTACTCAGGTAAGTGACTGGGGTGAGTAAGGGCAGCCAACGCACAAGCAACTTGAAGTATGACGGATAATCGGGCAGATCCAGTGTGGCACATCATGCCAGACAACGATATGCCGATCCGCAAACCGATTCTGAAATTCATCACGCGGGCCTACGTCTCAGATCGACCATGGCAAATCGCCGGATAGCTGGGATCGCAGGCTGAAAACCGCTACACTTCATACTTAGAGTAATGCGCTTAGAATAATCGATCCGCTGCCAGAGTATTTCCTTAGCAGCGATTTAGTATTAGGTAACACAGTGCTACATATGGTCACCCGCTTATGGTGACAAATCATAGAGATAAGAGAGAGGCGAAGTCGCAACGTGGCTCAATATGTTTATACCATGCATCGCGTCGGTAAGGTCGTACCGCCGAAGCGTCACATTCTGAAAAACATCTCCCTCAGTTTTTTCCCCGGTGCCAAAATCGGCGTGCTGGGTCTGAACGGAGCCGGTAAATCAACGCTGTTGCGTATTATGGCTGGCATTGATACGGACATCGAGGGCGAAGCTCGCCCACAACCTGGAATCAAAATCGGCTACTTGCCGCAGGAACCGCAGTTAAACACGGAGCACACCGTACGTGAATCCGTGGAAGAAGCGGTGTCTGAAGTCGTCACCGCGCTGAAGCGTCTTGACGAAGTCTATGCGCTGTATGCCGACCCGGATGCAGACTTCGATAAATTGGCCGCAGAACAAGGCCGACTGGAAGAAGTCATTCAGGCGCACGACGGCCATAATCTGGACAACCAGCTAGAGCGTGCCGCCGATGCGCTGCGCTTGCCGGAGTGGGATGCGAAAATCGCTACCCTGTCCGGGGGCGAACGTCGCCGTGTGGCGCTATGCCGTCTGCTTCTGGAAAAGCCGGACATGCTGCTGCTCGATGAACCAACCAACCACCTGGATGCCGAATCGGTAGCCTGGCTGGAACGCTTCCTGCACGACTTCGAGGGCACCGTGGTGGCGATTACCCACGACCGTTACTTCCTCGATAACGTCGCAGGCTGGATTCTGGAGCTGGATCGCGGCGAAGGTATTCCGTGGGAAGGCAACTACTCTTCCTGGCTGGAGCAGAAAGATCAGCGTCTGGCACAGGAAGCCTCTCAGGAAGCGGCACGCCGTAAATCCATTGAGAAAGAGCTGGAGTGGGTGCGTCAAGGCGCGAAAGGCCGTCAGTCCAAAGGTAAGGCACGTCTGGCACGCTTTGAAGAGCTGAACAACACCGAATACCAGAAGCGTAACGAAACCAACGAACTGTTTATTCCACCCGGTGCTCGCCTCGGCGATAAAGTGGTGGAAGTCACCAACCTCAGTAAATCTTACGGCGAACGTCAGCTCATCGACGGGCTTTCTTTCTCCGTACCGAAAGGCGCGATTGTCGGCATTATCGGCCCGAACGGTGCCGGTAAATCGACCCTGTTCCGCATGATGTCCGGTCAGGAACAGCCGGATGGCGGCTCAATTGAGCTGGGTGAAACGGTGAAACTGGCGTCAGTTGACCAGTTCCGTGACGCGATGGACAACAGCAAAACCGTCTGGGAAGAAGTGTCTGGCGGGCAGGACATCATGCGTATCGGCAACACCGAAATGCCAAGTCGTGCTTACGTTGGCCGTTTCAACTTCAAAGGGGTTGATCAGGGCAAACGCGTTGGCGAGCTGTCCGGTGGTGAACGCGGTCGTCTGCATCTGGCGAAGCTGTTGCAGGTAGGCGGCAACGTGCTGCTGCTCGATGAACCAACCAACGACCTGGATATCGAAACCCTGCGCGCGCTGGAAAACGCCCTGCTGGAATTCCCAGGCTGTGCCATGGTGATCTCGCATGACCGTTGGTTCCTCGACCGTATCGCAACGCACATTCTGGATTATCAGGATGAAGGTAAAGTGGAATTCTTCGAAGGTAACTTTACCGAGTACGAAGAGTACAAGAAGCGTACGCTGGGTGCCGATGCGTTGGAACCACACCGCATCAAATACAAGAAGATCGCTAAATAAGCCGTCATCGAACGTGATAAACAAATGGCCCGCACTGCGGGCCATTTTTCTTTCCAGTACAGCTCACTTACCCGATCAGAACGTTTCCCAGTTTTGATTCTCGCTGCCTTTGCTACTGGCTCCGGCGAGGGCCATCGCTGGCGCTAAGCGCGGTTGCGGCGCAGCCTTCGGTAAGGACGATTTCAGTCTCTGGGCCACGCCAGCCAGCTTGAATACCGCGACAGCCTGCGTTAGACGTGCCGCCTGCTCTTCAAGTGAAACGGCCGCCGCCGAGGCTTCCTGTACCAGCGCCGCATTCTGCTGCGTCGCGCTATCCATTTCAGACACGGCCTGACTCACCTGACCGATGCCACGGCTCTGTTCGTCAGAAGCGGAGGCAATTTCTCCCATGATGTCGGTCACGCTGACAACCGCGCGGACAATCTCACCCATGGTTGTACCCGCCTGAGACACAAGCCCAGATCCTGTATCCACCAACCGGCTCGATTCGCCAATCAGCCCTTCAATCTCTTTCGCTGCCTGTGCGCTGCGCTGTGCCAGACTACGGACTTCACCCGCCACCACGGCAAAACCACGCCCTTGCTCACCCGCCCGCGCGGCTTCTACCGCCGCGTTCAACGCCAGAATGTTGGTCTGGAAAGCGATGCTATTAATAACGGACGTGATTTCGGAAATACGACGTGAACTGGTAGCAATATCCTGCATGGTATCCACCACGTTCTTCACGATCTGTCCGCCCTTCTCCGCTTTTTCAGAGGCATTTTTCGCCAGTTGGCTGGCGTGATGGGCATTGTCGGAGTTCTGTTTCACCGTCGCGGTCAGCTGTTCCATGCTCGCTGCGGTTTCCTCCAGCGCGGCCGCCTGCTGCTCGGTGCGCGAAGAGAGATCGACGTTACCCGCCGTAATTTCTGACGACCCTTGATAGATCGAATCCGCACCTTCGCGCACGATCGTAACTGTATCCGTCAGCTCCGCCTGCATGTTCTGGATATTCGTCCCCAGAATGCCGATTTCATTACGTCCCATCGCCATCGGCGGCTGTGTCAAATCACCCGCCGCGATCTTCTGAATACGATCAACCAGCCTGTTAACCGGCGCGAGAATCACATTGCGCACCATGATGTAGGCCATGATCGCCATAATGATAGACAAGACAAACGAACCCGCCATCATCCAGTAACCCAGTTGGGCATTCTGTTCTGCCCGCAGATTGATATCCTGCGCAGCTTGCGTGAGTTCATTCACTTTCTTGCGTACTGGAACACTGAACGCTTCATCTAACTGACGGGCCAGCGTACTTTCCAACGTGATCGTATCTTCAAATTCCCCGTCGTTTGTCGCTTTCTGCATAGCCAGAATCCCGTTATCACGGTAGTTGGCATACGCCTTAAGAATCTCGTCATCTAGGGCGTTTTCGCTCTCCAGTTTGTCTGGACGCGCGATATATTCATCCAGACGCTTCTGTGAGGCTCTTACTCGACCAGCGGCCTGATCTGAAGCGGATTTAAATACTTCGTGATCGCTAATACGGTTTGCCGCACCCGCCTGAATAAGCAGTAATCTGGCAACGCGCAGTTGATCGAGACTGCTGCTAATGCCAGCCCGGATATCAGACAATTCATTCGCCTTATCCAATGAATCATTACTTTGTTTTAAGAAATAGCTCGCTGTGCCAATAGAAAGCGCAAATAAAATCAGGATAATTGAAAAAAGAGTAATAAATAACGAAACGAGACGTATATTGTTGATGTAACTCAACTTCTCTTTTTGAACAGACATCGGTTGCATTCTCATTTTCACCATCACTGGTCTACATTATCTCTGCCATTGCGGTGCGGCAGAGCCCAGATATCACTGTGACAATAATGCCACGCAGAACAAACCTTTCATAAAAAAGTCAAAAGGAACCACGGTTGTTATCGGCATTTTCAGTCTAAAACGTACCTAAAATAAGTTGATGGAAATCACGTTTCAATAAAAATTAAAAAATACCCGTAAAAATGAAACGAAAATATTATAGCTACGACAATCCCTACTGCTTTTTCAAAAACGTTGAGTAATCGTCCAACGCGCGATGCTGTAAAACAAAGTCGATAAAACATGCCAATGCGGGCGAATTCAGCTTGCGGCTGGGGTAGACCAGATAAAGTTCGTTGGCTTCCGCCTGCCAATCTGGCAAGACCCTGACCAGTTTTCCAGACACAGCTTCATCCAGACAGAGAAAATCTGGCAATAGCGTAATCCCCGCCCCCGCAATCGCGCACTCACGGGCGTAAAGCAGGTTATCCGTGATATGCGAATCAGGGAGTAACCAGCGATAGAGTTCCGAACCGCGATGCAAGAGCCACTCCGTCCACGCATGATGCGCAATACAGCGGTGTTGCTGGAGCTGTTGTGGATGAAGTAATGCCGAGTGCCGCGCCAGATAATCAGGCGATGCCAGCAAGTATCGTGGGGTTTGCCCAAGCGAACGCCCAATCAGTGAAGAATCATGCGGTTTACCGGTGCGAAAAGCGACATCAAAGCCCTCCTGCACCAGATCGATCACATCGTCTGAAATCAGCACATCCAGTGATACCGCCGGAAAGTGCTGCTGAAACTCAGCGGTGAGCCGCGCCAGCAGCGTAGAACCTAATCCTGCCGGGCTAGTGATGCGCAGCCGCCCGCTGGGATTATCACGCAGGCGCTGTATGGCGAGATCGGCACGCTCGCTGGCTTGCAGCATCTCCTGACAGTGAATCAGGTAGCGCTCACCGGCAAACGTCAGATTGAGCTGGCGTGTGGTTCGGTTCAGCAACCGCAGGCCAATCTGCTGTTCAAGCTGGCTAATGCGCAGACTCAGGCTGGATTTTGCCAGCCCGGCTTTTCGCGCCGCCTGTGTAAAGCTGCCACACTCGGCCACCAGCGCAAACAGCGCCATATCCTGCAATTGCTTAAACATGATTGTTCACCCCAGACGAACACTGCATTATTTATTGTCCATCTTATCAGCCCTATCGCTGTGTTCTACACTTTGGCTTATGCAAAAATAGGTTTTATTCACCAGACCACATTCTGAAAATAATGAGGAACAGACCATGACCGCTCATGCGATAGCCGTTGATCCACAACAGCCAGAAAATTTCATTGCCATCACGCAGGACATTCCCGAGCCCGGTGAATACGATCTGTTGGTCGGCGTAAAAGCTATTTCCGTCAATCCCGTGGATACCAAGGTTCATGCTGGGTTACTTCAGAATGGATTACAGCAGCCCCGCATTCTCGGCTGGGATGCCAGCGGCGTCGTGCTGAAAATCGGCAGCGCGGTTAACAACATTCAGGTGGGCGATGAAGTCTGGTACGCCGGCGATATCACCCGCCCCGGCAGCAACACCACCCATCAGTTAATTGATTCACGTATCGTAGCGCGTAAGCCGGTGTCTCTGGACTGGGCAGCAGCGGCCGCCCTGCCGCTCACGGCGCTGACCGCCTGGGAAGGCTTATTCGAACACCTGAAAATACAGCAGGCCGATAGCGACAAAACGCTGTTGATTATCGGCGGTGCAGGCGGCGTAGGGTCTCTCGCGATTTCTCTGGCGGCATTGCGCAGTTCGGTAAATATCATCGCCACTGCGTCACAGCCTGACTCGGCAGAGTGGTGCCGCCAGCGCGGTGCCCATAAGGTCGTGGATTACCGTAATCTGGTCGAGTCTCTGGAAAAAGAAGGGATCAAACAGGTCGACTATATTTTCTGCCTGAACGACACGGACGGCCACTGGGATGCCATCAGTAAACTGATCGCGCCGATGGGACACATCTGCACCATCGTGGAAAACAAAAATCCGCTCGACCAAACGGCACTGAAACTCAAAAGCGCGGCGCTGCACTGGGAATTAATGTTTACCCGCAGCATGTTCACCACGCCGGATATCGCGGAACAGGGGAATATTTTGCACGAAGTCGCACAGCTGGTTGATGCAGGAAAACTTCAGGGAACCGCCAGCGAAGCGCTGCAAGGGTTAACGGTAGACACGCTGAAGCGGGCTCACGGCAAAGTGCTGGAAGGACATATGCGCGGCAAGATCGTTATCGCGCTGTAATAATGCAATCAGCCCCTTTCGGGGCTGATTAATCACGCACGGTTCAATCACACATCAGAACAGCAGACGGGCACGAATGGTGCCAGGAATTGCCTTCATCAGTTGCAGTGCCGTTTGCGCACCGTCAGTTTCGACATCAATGACCACATAACCAATTTCAGGTGTCGTTTGCAGATACTGCGCGGCGATGTTAATGCCCTGCTCAGCAAAGATCTGGTTAATTTTGGTAATCATGCCAGGACGGTTTTCATGGATGTGCAGCAGGCGGCTGGCGCGTGCGCCATGAACAGGCAGCGACACTTCAGGGAAATTCACCGCAGACAGCGTAGAGCCGTTGTCTGAATATTTCGCCAATTTTCCTGCGACTTCATCACCGATATTTTCCTGCGCTTCCTGCGTGGAACCACCGATATGCGGCGTCAGCAGCACGTTATCAAACTCGCACAGCGGTGACAGGAATGGATCGCTGTTAGTTGCGGGTTCCTGTGGGAATACGTCAATCGCCGCACCGGACAGATGCTTGCTGCTCAGCGCGTCGCACAGTGCAGGAATATCCACTACCGTACCGCGAGCGGCGTTAATCAGAATGGAGCCCGGCTTCATCAGCGCCAGCTCTTCTGCACCCATCATATTCTGCGTGCTGTCATTTTCCGGCACGTGCAGGCTCACCACGTCGCTCATATTCAGCAGGTCGGACAGGTGGCGCACCTGCTGAGCATTACCCAGCGGCAATTTACTTTCGATATCATAAAAGTAAACGTGCATCCCCAAGCTTTCAGCCAGAATGCCTAACTGGGTACCGATATGACCGTAGCCGATGATCCCCAGTTTTTTACCGCGCGCTTCAAACGAGCCCACAGCCAGCTTATGCCAGATACCACGGTGCGCTTTCGCGTTCGCCGCCGGGATACCGCGCAGCATCAGCAGCATTTCGCCGATCACCATTTCTGCCACGGATCGGGTATTGGAAAAAGGTGCGTTAAATACCGGGATACCACGCTTGGTCGCGGCCGACAGCTCAACCTGATTAGTCCCGATACAGAAACACCCTACCGCGATCAGTTTTTCCGCAGCAGCAAAAATCTCTTCTGTCAGATGGGTACGCGAGCGGATACCCACAAAATGCGCATCGCGGATGGAGGCTTTCAGCGCCTCAGGATCCAGCGCACCTTTATGGAACTCGATGTTGGTGTAACCCGCTGCACGCAGGTTATCCAGCGCGCTCTGATGCACGCCTTCCACTAACAGAAACTTAATCTTGTCTTTTTCCAATGATACCTTTGCCATTTCCCGACCTTATTTTCAGACTTCAAATGTGACAGAGTGCTCAATAGCTTCTGCCAACATAACAAAAATTACGCAGTCAGCAATACAAACGATTGCTTCGCCCAAATCGCGCCACTGAGGAGCGCGCCTGATTTATGGCAAAAAATATTGCCAAAGATGTGCATCGCCATATCGACGATAAATAAAATAAGAAAATGTGATATTAAGTACCAAAAATGAGCCGTTAACTAAATGGATTTTTTTAGCTAAAAAATTTCTGACGTGGGGGTTCACCACGCCAGAACGATCGCGCACTCATTTAACGACGGTTTTTACACCCTCAGCCGTACCGACTAACGCGACATCTGCACCGCGATTGGCGAACAGCCCAACGGTTACGACGCCCGGGATACCATTAATGTGGTTTTCTACTGCGACCGCATCCATGATATTCAGGTTGTGCACATCCAGAATGACGTTGCCGTTATCCGTCAGTACGCCCTGACGATAGACGGGCTGCCCGCCCAGCTTCGCCAGCTCACGCGCCACGTAAGACCGCGCCATCGGAATGACTTCGACTGGCAGCGGGAATTTACCCAGCACATCAACCTGTTTGGATGCATCGACAATGCAGATGAACTGGCGCGACATTGCCGAAATGATTTTCTCGCGGGTCAGCGCTGCACCACCGCCTTTGATCATCTGCATGTGGCCGTTAATCTCATCCGCGCCATCCACGTAGACATCCAGCGAATCCACATCATTGGCGTCAAAAACGGGAATACCCAGACTTTTCAACTTTTCCGTTGAGGCATCCGAGCTGGAAACCGCGCCTTTGATTTGATGTTTTATCGAACCCAGCGCATCAATAAAGTGTGCTGCCGTCGATCCAGTTCCTACTCCCACAATGGTGTCGGGGCGAACGTAGTCGAGCGCTGCCCATCCCACTGCTTTTTTCAGTTCATCTTGCGTCATAATCTGCTTCTGGCCTGTAGAATCGATATACGAAAACGTGTGCGTATTATAGAACATGCACGTTGGGGAAAGCGTGCAAATTCACTTCACTGCCGATACATTATTTCATGCGCCCCCTTTCACACATACCGTGCTGAATCGTGATTGCGCATAACAGCCAAAATAAGATTTCTGCATGGCAAATCTACAAAATGTGGCATAGTGAAAAAAAACAGACTCATTCAGAGGATTTTGACTTTCATGAAACGCCCGGACTATCGAACGCTTCAGGCTCTGGATGCCGTCATCCGCGAGCGTGGTTTTGAACGCGCTGCCCAAAAATTGTGTATTACCCAATCTGCCGTTTCGCAGCGTATCAAACAGCTGGAAAACCTGTTCGGCCAGCCGCTATTGGTCAGAACCATTCCGCCTCGTCCTACAGAACAAGGGCAGAAACTGCTGGCTCTGCTTCATCAGGTCGAGCTGCTGGAAGAAGAATGGCTGGGCAATGAAACCAACAGCGATATCCCGCTGCTGCTGTCGCTGGCCGTGAATGCCGACAGTCTCGCAACCTGGCTGCTGCCTGCGTTACAACCGGTGCTGGTTGATTCACCGATTCGTCTTAATTTGCAGGTAGAAGATGAAACGCGCACGCAGGAAAGGCTGCGCCGGGGTGAAGTGGTCGGTGCCGTGAGTATTCAGTCTCAGCCGCTGCCAAGCTGTCTGGTGGATAAACTGGGTGCTCTGGACTATCTGTTTGTCGCGTCGCCGACTTTTGCCGCCCGCTATTTCCCCAATGGCGTGACGCGCTCGGCGCTGCTGCGCGCACCTGCGGTCGCCTTCGACCATCTGGATGATATGCATCAGGCTTTTTTACAGCAGAACTTTGATTTGTCGCCCGGCAGCGTTCCCTGCCATATCGTGAATTCGTCAGAAGCGTTTGTACAGCTAGCGCGTCAAGGTACAACCTGCTGCATGATCCCACATCTGCAAATCGAAAGAGAACTTGCCAATAACGAGTTAATCGACCTGACGCCGGGGCTGTTTCAGCGCCGGATGCTCTACTGGCACCGCTTCGCGCCGGAAAGCCGGATGATGAGAAAAGTGACGGATGCCCTGCTCTCGCACGGTCATCAGGTACTGCGGCAGTCATAACGTACTGAGATAGTACAAAAAATAGAGAGTAAAAAATAACAGGCCTGTCTGAGCAGGCCTGTTGGTATCATCAATGGGTTACACAACCGTATTTTAGCGTGAGCGTTACTGCGTACGCTGTAACTCAAACACGACATCCACCTGATCGTCAAAGTGAATGGTTTGCTGTTCATAGGTTTGTGCCGCTTCGCTTTGCACCGCGGCATCTGCCGTTTTGAACATCCGTGCCATTGGCATCGGCTGATAGTTGGCAACGTGATAGCGAACGCTGTAGATCGGCCCCAGCTTCGCGTTGAAGCCCTGCGCCAGCGCTTCCGCTTGACTCGTTGCCTGCTCAATGGCTTTCTTACGCGCTTCATCACGATAGGTTTCGGGGTTAGCCACGCCTAATTCTACCGTGCGAATCTCATTCAGGCCCGATTTCAGCGCCCCATCCAGCAGCTCGTTCAGTTTGTCTAACTGGCGCAGAGTGACTTCCACCTGACGCACCGCACGATAGCCTTTCAGCACCGAGCCACCTGTTTTCAGATAGTCATATTCTGGCTGCGTACGTAAATTGGCGGCATTGATATCTTTTTTCTCAATGCCATTTTTACCCAGAAAATCAAAATATTGTGCAACGCGGGCATCGACCTGCTTTTTCGCTTCCGCCGCATCCTTCGACGACACGCTCACTTCAATCGCCAGACGCGCGATATCCGGTGTCGCATCTACGCTGGATGTCCCTGACGTCACGATATGCGGGCCATCCGGCAATTCCGCAGCCTGTGCGGCTATCGACACACCGCCAAGTCCTACTGCGGCGGCCAGCGCCAGTGCATTGAGCTTCATCATACCTCGCTTCACACTCTCTCCTTACTTATGTTTCGTCACGCATGCCGCAGGCAGATTATTTGTGCCAACACGGTATCTTCCAGAATGAAAGAGACAAGACGGATTGCTTTACCGACCAACATAACGCATTACCAACTCCACACAATATAGGTGAATTTCTGAAACACAGCGTAAGGTGAGGTTATTTATTTCCAACCATCATTGCCAACCGTGACGCGCCAGCTGCAAGGCAATGCCCCACATCACTACGCCGACAAAAAAGTTGATGACCCGCTGTACCCGCGGCGTATTCAGCCACGGCGCCAGCCAGGAGGCCAATAGCGCCAGCGCAAAGAACCAGGTGAAAGAAGCCGTTATCGTACCCAGCGCAAACCAGCTTCGGGCATCGTCCGCAAACTGGCTCCCCAGACTCCCTAGCACCACAAAAGTATCCAGATAGACATGCGGATTCAGCCAGGTCACCGCCAACATGGTGGCAATAATGCGCCAGCGGCTTTGTTTCATCACTTCGGCACTGGCGAGGGCAATATTTTTGCTGAAGGCCGTTTTCATCGCTCCCCAGCCAAACCAGAGCAGAAACGCAACGCCGCCCCACGTCACCGCCCCCAACAGCAGTGAAGACTGACTCAGCAACGCGCTACCGCCAAAAATACCGGCGGCAATCAGCACCATATCGCTCAAGGCACATAACAGCGCCACCATCAGGTGATACTGCCGACGAATTCCCTGATTCATCACAAACGCATTCTGTGGCCCCAGAGGCAAAATCATCGCCGCCCCCAACAGAACGCCCTGTAAATACACCGCCCACATACTTCTCTCCTACCCCGTTTGTTGTTATCGCGGGGAGTGTATGGAAGCCGATTAGATAAGTGAAATTGAATATTCTAACGCTACATTAGCTAAGCTAATGATCTGAAGGCAGAGGAAGTCCGTGTCAGACGAGAAGATAATTTCTGACGATGCACCATGTCTTTATCGGCATGGTGCATGTCTGGTAGATCATGCCAGCGGGTTTACGCGGGCTGTTTCACTGGGCGCTAAGCTACGCAGAGGGGGCGTTTACGTCGTTATGCAGGTGCACATCCATCTGCGGATAAGGAATAGCAATACGGTGCTCATCCAGCACGCGTTTAAAGCTTTCCAGCAGATCCCAATACACCGCCTGCGCGTTACCGTTGGTTGTCCACACCCACACCACAAAATTCAGCGAGGATGCCGCCATTTCATTCAGGCGGATCGTGACGCCCTTGTCGTGCTGGATGCGCTCATCCGCCGCGACAATATCGCCCAGCAGCTTTTTCACCACGTCAATATCGGCATCATAGGCTACGCCAACAATAATTTCGGTACGGCGATCCGGTTCACGCGAGCTGTTGATGATATTGCCAGCAATGATTTTGCCATTCGGTACGACGATGATTTTGCCGTCAGACGTGCGCAGCGTCGTCGAGAAGATCTGTACCTGCGTGACCGAACCGGACACGCCGCCCAAATCCACCCATTCGCCGGTACGGAAAGGCCGGAAAATCACTAGTAAGACGCCCGCGGCAAAGTTGGCTAACGACCCCTGTAATGCCAGACCGACAGCCAAGCCCGCGGCACCCAGTACAGCAATCACCGATGCCGTCTGTACGCCAACCCGACTCAATACCGCAATCAGTGTGAACGCGATAATGCCATAGCGCACCAGCGCAGACAGGAAATCGGCCACGGTTGAATCGATAGAACGGTTAATCATCAGTTTATTGATGGTGCCGGAAACGATCCGAGCGATCACCAGACCAACGATGAGGATCACTAATGCTGCGACGATATTCACGGCATACTGCAAAAACAAGTTCTGGTGTGTCACCAACCAGTCCCCTGCCTGATCCAACCCCGTATTAAGTTCTTCCATTTGAACGCTCCTGTTTTTTAATCACTGGGACAGCATAACGTCCCTAACTGAAACCGCAACATTGAGTCCCAAAAGCCCCAAAAATTAAGGCTCCCGTAGGAGCCTTAGCATCAAATCATGTTTACGTCGTCTGACTTACAGCACGTCAACAGCATTAAGCTCTTTGAACGCTTGTTCCAGACGAGTCACCATGCTTGCCTGTGAGGCACGCAGCCACACACGTGGGTCATAGTATTTCTTGTTCGGCTGATCTTCGCCTTTCGGGTTACCCAACTGGCCTTGCAGATACGCTTCGTTTTCTTTGTAGTATTTCAGGATACCTTCCCACGTTGCCCACTGGGTATCGGTATCGATGTTCATTTTCACTACGCCGTAGCTAACGGAATCTTTGATTTCCTGAGCGCTGGAACCAGAACCGCCGTGGAATACGAAGTCCAGGCTGTTGTGCGGCAGGTTATGTTTCTTAGAAACATATTCCTGAGAATCACGCAGGATGGTCGGGGTCAGTTTCACGTTACCTGGCTTGTATACGCCATGCACGTTACCGAAAGAAGCAGCGATAGTGAAACGTGGGCTGATCGCGTTCAGTTTAGTGTACGCGTAGTCAACGTCTTCTGGCTGGGTGTACAGAGCAGAAGCATCCATGTGGCTGTTATCCACACCGTCTTCTTCACCACCAGTACAACCCAGTTCGATTTCCAGGGTCATATCGATTTTGGCCATACGCGCCAAATACTTAGAGCAGATCTCGATGTTCTCTTCCAGAGACTCTTCAGACAGGTCGATCATGTGAGAAGAGAACAGCGGTTTGCCAGTCACAGCAAAGTGTTTTTCACCCGCATCCAGCAGGCCATCGATCCACGGCAGCAATTTCTTCGCACAGTGGTCGGTGTGCAGGATTACTGGCACGCCATAGTGTTCAGCCATTTGATGCACATGATGAGCGCCAGAAATCGCACCCAAAATTGCCGCCTGCTGACCTTCTGCTTTCAGGCCTTTACCGGCGATAAATGCTGCACCGCCGTTGGAGAACTGAACGATAACTGGCGCGCGCACTTTGGCTGCGGCTTCCAGCACAGCATTGATTGAGTCGCTACCGACACAGTTCACTGCTGGCAAGGCGAATTTGTTTTCTTTTGCTACTGCGAAAACTTTCTGAACGTCATCACCAGTGATGACACCGGGTTTTACGAAATCAAAAATTTTAGACATGTTACGTGTCCCGTTTCGTTGGCCGTGGAGGGGTTAGAGAAATCGATGTTAAATCGACAGGTTGTCTCGACACGATACTGCGAACATCACATATCGAGACAACCACAGGAAAGAGGAAAAGCGCCCCTTACCTTAAATTATTGCTTGGCGCGTTCTTCCAGCATAACCACTGCTGGCAGTTTTTTCCCTTCGACAAATTCGAGGAATGCGCCGCCACCAGTAGAAATGTAGGAGATTTTATCTGCAATACCAAACAGATCGATCGCAGCCAGCGTATCACCGCCACCTGCGATGGAGAACGCGTCGCTATCTGCGATAGCACGGGCGATGGTCTCAGTTCCTTTACGGAAATTAGGGAACTCGAAGACACCAACTGGGCCATTCCACAGGATGGTCTTGGCATTCTTCAGAATTTCAGCCAGACGCTCAGCAGACACATCACCCAGATCCAGAATCTGCTCTTCGTCTTTGATTGCCGTAACTGACTTCAGCGTTGCTGTTGCAGTTTCAGAGAATTCTGACGCAACACGCACATCGCTCGGTACAGGAATATCACAGGTTTCCAGCAGCTTTTTCGCTTCAGAAATCAGGTCAGCTTCGTACAGGGATTTACCCACGTTGTGGCCTTGTGCAGCAACGAAGGTGTTGGCGATACCGCCACCGACGATCAGCTGATCGGCGATTTTAGATAAGGAATCCAGTACGGTCAGCTTGGTGGAAACTTTAGAACCACCAACGATAGCGACCATCGGACGAGCTGGCTCGCTCAAGGCTTTACCCAGTGCTTCCAGCTCACCAGACAGCAGCGGGCCCGCACAGGCGATAGGGGCAAATTTACCCACGCCGTGGGTTGAAGCCTGCGCACGGTGTGCCGTACCGAATGCATCCATTACGAACACATCACACAGCGCCGCGTATTTTTGGGACAGGACTTCGTCGTCTTTCTTCTCGCCTTTGTTAAAGCGGACGTTTTCCAGTACAACCAGCTCACCTTCGGCGACATCAACACCGTCCAGGTAATCTTTCGCCAGACGCACAGGAGAAGACAGTTTTTCTTTCAGGTAGTCAACGACAGGCAGCAGAGAAAATTCTTCGTTGTACTCGCCTTCGGTCGGGCGTCCCAGGTGGGAAGTGACCATAACGCGAGCGCCTTGTTTCAGAGCGATTTCGATGGTCGGCAGAGAGGCACGGATGCGCGCATCAGACGTCACTTTCCCTTCCTTTACTGGTACGTTCAGATCCGCACGAATAAGAACACGTTTACCAGCCAGATCCAGATCGGTCATCTTAATTACAGACATGGTGAATCCTCTTGTTGATTCTCTTTTAAAGTTGCTTGAGCGAGATAGCGACCCCAGATCGCCACCGTCGTACTAGAAACCGCTGGCCGCCATCGCCCGTGTTGTATCCAACATCCGGTTGGCAAAGCCCCATTCGTTATCGCACCAGACCAATGTTTTAATCAGATGCTGACCACTGACCCGTGTCTGCGTGCCGTCGACAATGGCACTGTGCGGATCGTGGTTAAAATCAGCCGACACTAACGGCAATTCAGTGTAATCAACTATACCACGAAACGACTCATGCGCTGATTTTTGCAATAGTGCGTTAATTTCATTCACATTTACGGCTTTCCTGACGCTAACGCTCAGGTCAATTGCCGTGACGTTAATCGTCGGTACACGCACCGAGATCGCCTCAAAACGATCGACAAACTGCGGAAAAATACGGGTGATCCCCGCAGACAGTTTAGTATCTACCGGAATGATCGACTGGCTGGCGGCTCGTGTACGCCGCAGATCGTGATGATAAGCATCGATCACCGGTTGATCGTTCATCGACGAGTGAATCGTCGTCACCGTCCCATTCTCGATACCAAACGCATCATCCAGCAGTTTGATGACCGGGATAATGCAGTTAGTCGTACAAGATGCATTGGAAACAATGCGGTGCCCGCTTTCCAACTGGTGGTGATTGACGCCAAACACCACCGTGGCATCCAGATCCGTCGTTCCCGGATGAGAAAACAGCACTTTCTTCGCACCTGCCGCCAGATGGGCTTCTCCATCTTCTCGGCTCCCGTAGACGCCGCTGCAATCCAGCACGATATCGACACCGAGTTCTCGCCAGGGCAAAGACTGAATCTCTGCCTGATGCAACAGACGAATACAGTCATCACCGACATAAAGCTGGTCGCACTCCTGACGAACATCCCACGAAAAACGGCCGTGGCTGGAGTCATACTTGAGCAAATGCGCCATACCTTCCGCGCTCGCCAGCTCATTAATCGCCACAACCGTAATCTCGGCTCGGCGGCCCGATTCATACAGCGCACGTAAAACACTGCGGCCGATGCGGCCAAAACCGTTTATCGCAATACGAATCGTCATGGCGTTCCTTGTGATTCCTTGTGTCGTGGCAGGGTTACCCAGCGCATAGGATATACCCTTCTTAGACACCAGAGAACCCCTGGAGAAACGCCGTCAGCACAACAACTGAAACGCTTCAGCTAGCATAAACGAATTAATGCATAAAAGAAATATTCTCGTCTGGCACACACAAGAAGAGTGACCTGCGTCATAAAAATGAAAAAACCGCGATCGAAGGGCAGACAACGCGCATTGAGAGGTGGGTTAAATTAAAGATGAAAAAAAGCCGCCAGCGCTAGCTGACGGCTTCTCATATCGAGATTAACGCGGCGTGATTACTTCAGCAGCGCCTGCGCTTTTTCAACGACGTTATCGACGGTGAAGCCGAACTCTTCGAACAGCAGCTCAGCCGGAGCCGATTCGCCGAAGCTCGTCATGCCGACAATCGCGCCGTTCAGGCCGACGTACTTGAACCAGTAGTCCGCAATACCCGCTTCAATCGCGACGCGTGCCGATACCGCTTTTGGCAGCACCGCTTCACGATAGGCCGCATCCTGCTTGTCGAACGCATCCGTAGACGGCATCGACACGACGCGTACCTTACGGCCTGCAGCAGTCAGTTTGTCATACGCGCCGACAGCCAGTTCAACTTCAGAACCCGTCGCAATCAGGATCAGCTCAGGTTGACCTTCGCTGTCTTTCAGCACGTAGCCACCTTTCGCCACGTTCGCCAACTGTTCAGCGGTACGTGACTGCTGTGCCAGATTCTGACGAGACAGGATCAGCGACGTCGGGCCATCCTGACGCTCAATGGCGTATTTCCACGCCACCGCTGTTTCCACCTGGTCTGCCGGACGCCAGTTGCTCATGTTCGGCGTGACGCGCAGGCTGGCCAGCTGTTCAACCGGCTGGTGAGTCGGGCCGTCTTCGCCCAGACCGATGGAGTCGTGGGTGTAAACGTAGATGCTGCGGATTTTCATCAGCGCGGCCATACGCACGGCATTACGCGCGTATTCCACGAACATCAGGAAGGTCGCGGTGTACGGTACAAAACCACCGTGCAGCGCAATCCCGTTGGCAATCGCCGTCATACCGAATTCACGCACGCCGTAGTGGATGTAGTTACCCGCGTGGTCTTTATCCAGTGAAACAGAACCAGACCAGATGGTCAGGTTGCTCGGCGCCAGGTCAGCGGAGCCGCCCAGGAATTCCGGCAGCAGTTTGCCGTAAGCTTCCAACGCGTTCTGTGACGCTTTGCGGCTGGCGATTTTCGCCGGATTCGCCTGCAAATCGTCGATAAATTTCTGTGCGTCAGCCTGCCAGTTGGCTGGCAATTCACCGCCGGTGCGGCGTTTGAACTCGGCAGCCAGTTCAGGGTACGCGCTGGCGTAGGCGGCAAACGCCTCATCCCACGCGGCTTCCTTACGCTGACCGGCCGGTTTGGCATCCCATGCGGCATAAATGTCGGCGGGGATATCAAACGGCGCGTGCGCCCAGCCCAGCTGTTCGCGGGAAGCCGCCACTTCTGCATCACCCAGCGGTGCACCGTGGGAATCATGCGTACCGGCCTTGTTCGGTGAACCGAAGCCAATCACGGTTTTGCACATCAGCAGCGACGGCTTGTCGGTCACCAGTTGTGCTTCACCGATAGCGCGCTTGATAGCGTCCGCATCGTGACCGTCCACGCCGCGCACAACGTGCCAGCCGTAGGCTTCAAAGCGGGCCGCGGTATCGTCGGTAAACCAGCCTTCAACGTGACCGTCGATGGAGATGCCGTTGTCATCATAAAACGCGGTCAGTTTGCCGAGCTTCATGGTACCTGCCAGCGAGCAGACTTCGTGAGAAATCCCTTCCATCATGCAGCCGTCGCCCAGGAAAGCGTAGGTGTGATGGTCGACAATCTCGTGGCCCGGACGGTTGAACTGCGCTGCCAGCGTGCGCTCGGCAATCGCCATACCTACTGCGTTGGCAACGCCCTGACCCAGCGGGCCGGTGGTGGTTTCAACACCGGCGGTATAGCCGTATTCAGGGTGGCCTGGCGTTTTGGAATGCAGTTGACGGAAGTTTTTCAGTTCTTCAATCGGCAGATCGTAGCCGGAGAGATGCAGCAGGCTGTAAATCAGCATGGACGCGTGGCCGTTGGACAGCACGAAGCGATCACGGTTAGCCCAGTTAGGGTTGGTCGGATTATGGTTAAGATAATCGCGCCACAGCACTTCGGCGATATCGGCCATGCCCATCGGTGCACCAGGGTGACCGGATTTGGCTTTCTGCACCCCATCCATGCTCAGCGCACGGATAGCATTGGCAAGTTCTTTACGAGAGGACATGCTTGACTCCAGATCGGATTGAACGACTGCCCTTCTTGAATAATCGATAAAAAACAACAATTTAAACAAGAGTGACAAAATAAATATGATTACAAATGTACATGAAAAGCAGAGGGAATGCACATGGAACCGTGAGCAAAAAACAGGGATTTATCGGCTGACGAATCAATGGCGGTTCTTTTACCAATTATGCAGTTGATTACAGCGCCATACGCCATGTTTTCTAGTGGGTTTGCCTTTATTCATCGCACCTTTTTGGAACGCACAAAAAATAAAGTTCATCGCCAACGGTGATATCGGAAAGCATACAAATCAGATTTTCCGATCTATTTCTCCACGCGGTTTTCGGGTAGGTTATAGCCGATTTTCTTTCGTATTAAAAAACAAACACTATCGTAGGGAGATGATTTTATGGCAATTCGTTCTTCTGTACTGGCGCTGTGTGTAGCAACCTTGCTGACTGGCTGCCAGAACTTAAACACCAATACCTTAATGCAATCCGGCGCACAGGCTTTCCAGGCGGCAACACTCAGCGATGCTGATGTGAAATCGCTCAGCAATCAGTCCTGTGAGCAAATGGATAAAGAAGCAAAGATTGCCCCTGCCGACAGCAAATACACACAGCGCCTGAATAAAATTGCAGATGCATTGGGTCATGACATCAACGGCACACCAGCCAACTATAAGGTTTATCTGACCAAAGACGTTAACGCCTGGGCAATGGCTAACGGCTGCATCCGCGTATACAGCGGCCTGATGGATATGATGAACGACAACGAAGTGGAAGGCGTTCTCGGCCACGAAATTGGCCACGTTGCGCTGGGCCACACGCGTAAAGCCATGCAGGTTGCCTATGCGGCGACGGCTGCACGTACTGCCATTGGCTCTGCGGGTGGCGTAGCGGCGTCCCTGTCACAGTCTCAACTCGCCGATCTGGGAGAAAAACTGGTTAATTCCCAATTCTCTCAAACTCAGGAAACGCAGGCAGATGACTATTCCTTCGATCTGCTGAAGAAACGTGGCGTCAAGCTGGAAGGTCTGGCAAGCAGCTTTGAAAAACTGGCCAAACTTGATGCCGGTCGTGAGAGCAGCATGTTCGATTCCCATCCTTCATCGGAAGGACGTGCCAAACACATTCGTGAGCGTATCGCTGCCGAGAAATAATCACACACGCTGATTACTCGCAAAGAGCACACACTGGGGCAATTGAAAAAATCTCAATTGCCCGCTAGTCATCCGACCACTATCATCCCCATCATATTCACGGTAAGCTGCGGCATAACCGCTATCTCCAATCGCTTCTATCCTCACAATGATAGGATTTAAGAATTAATAGATATAAATAGATAGCTATTTTCAATCGTATTTACTTTCCGTTCTCTTTTTAAGAAACGAATCTCGGCAGATTTCCAGATTCCGAGCACAGCAATCCGTGAATGCGCAGCATACGGAAAACAGGCAATCATGATTAGCACGGAGACATACGTCGCAATAAACAAGAATGATGGAGTAACCCCCTGTATTTAAAGATAGAAATAAACCAGTAAATCAAGCATACTATGTTAAACCAATAAAATTTTTTCCAGTTTGATCATATAGATATATGATAAAACCTATTGTCGCGTCCGCAGGTTTCTCTAGAGGCTCCACCTTTTAGCGATTTAAAGGCATTTCAGGATCGCGATTTCTTAATAACTGGATAACATCAGCAGCGATTATTGGTTTATGGCCACTTTCAGACAATAAACTCATATGTGTTAAAAATCATGGATGTGAGAATTTTCAGTAAATGCAATTTTACCACGGTAGGATTACGGGAAATCCTATCCAGTATCCCTATGCTCTCGATAAAACCCGTCAACAGGTTTACGCTGCAGCAAGGAAAGAAGAAATGTATTTTCATCATTGACGGTAGCAGCGAGGGCTTTGAGGAATACTACGAGTCGATAAGAACCCACTTTTATAATATGGCGTCGTCATTCGTGATCATCAATAATTCCCCCAATCACCCTCCCGTGTGCATTGACGAAAAAACGATTCTTATTTCAAAGTCAGCAGCCATCGATTCTTTTTATAAATTACTCGATTTCGTCCACCTTCACGACCGCCGTTTATTCAGTCCCGTCAGACTGTCAAAATCTGAATATGCCGTATTCCAGCATTGGTGTGCGGGCTACACAGCGGAAGCGATTGCCGACATCATCGGATTAAATAAGAAGTCCGTACTGAACAGCAAATCACGATTACTGAATAAATATGGCGTTCAGGATAAAAACTCTTTACTGCTTATTGCTAAAATTATCTTCAAAGACAGCGTCATTGAAGAATTTGATTCCCTTCCAAAACCAGCAGCCGATATCAATATCAGTAATTCGCTTATCTAAGCGATAGCCGAAAAAAAAGGGATGCTCACTCGCATCCCTTTTTACTCAGTCAGTCACACTTATTCTTCATCTTCCAAATAAGTATAGCCGTACAGCCCGCTTTCAAACTCCTCCAGGAACTGCGCCTGAAGTTCGGTATCCAGATCGGTTTCTTTCACCTGATCGCGGAAACGGGTCATCAGCACTTTGGGGTCAAGCTGCACATATTCCAGCATGTCAGCAACCGTATTCCCTTCGTCAGATTCTTCAATCTCAACGGTGCCATCCTGAAAGACAAACACGTCAACGGTCGATGTATCGCCAAACAGGTTATGCATATTCCCCAGAATTTCCTGATAGGCACCGACCATAAAGAAGCCCAACAGCGGCGGATTTTCTGGATCGTAAGGCGGCATTGGCATCGTCGTCGCGATCCCGTCACCATCGACATAATGATCGATCGTACCATCGGAATCACAGGTGATGTCGAGCACGACAGCACGGCGCTCAGGTGGCTTATTTAGCCCTTCCAACGGCATGACCGGGAACAACTGATCGATCCCCCATGCATCCGGCATGGATTGGAACAGCGAGAAGTTGACATACAGCTTGTCAGCCATCCGCTCCTGTAATTCATCAATTACCGGCCGATGCGCACGGTTGCTCGGATCCAGCTGTTCCTGAATCATCTGACAGATGCTCAGATAAAGCTGCTCTGCTTTCGCGCGCTGCGTCAGATCCAACATGCCGTGCGTGTATTGGGTATGCACATCGTGCAAGTCCATCTGGCTGTCGTGCAGCCATTCACGCAGCGAGCGGCGTTTCCCCGGCTGCTTGATTTCTTTCCAGGTTGACCACAGGCTCTCCAGCGCACGCGGATCGCCTTCTTCCGGCTCAGTCGGGTCACTGAACTCGTTGCGTTCAACACCGATGATATTGGAAACCAACACGGTATGGTGCGCGGTTACCGCACGGCCAGACTCGGTGATAACTGTCGGATGCGGCAACCCATGTTCGTTACAGGCATCACCGATGCCCCAAATCACGTTGTTGGCGTATTCGTTCAGGCCATAGTTCACTGAACAATCGGACTGAGAGCGCGTTCCTTCATAATCCACGCCCAACCCGCCACCGACGTCGAAGCACTGGATATTTACGCCCAGCTTATGCAGTTCAACGTAGAAGCGTGCGGATTCACGCACGCCCGTCGCGATATCACGGATATTCGCCAACTGCGATCCCAGATGGAAATGCAGCAGTTGCAGGCTATCCAAGCGCCCCGCTTCACGCAGCATCTCAACCAGTTGCAGCACCTGAACCGCCGCCAGACCAAACTTGGATTTTTCACCGCCGCTGGATTGCCACTTGCCCGACCCCTGAGAAGCCAGACGCGCACGGACGCCAAGGCGTGGTACCACATTCAAGCGCTCGGCTTCTTCCAGCACCAGCCGGATTTCGGACATCTTCTCGATGACCAGATAAACCTTGTGGCCCAGCTTTTCGCCGATGAGTGCCAGACGGATGTATTCACGGTCTTTGTAGCCGTTACACACAATCACCGTGCGGGTCATACCTGCGTGGCCCAGTACCGCCATCAGCTCCGCTTTTGAACCGGCTTCCAGACCCAACGGTTCACCGGAATTAGCCAGTGACTCAATGACGCGACGATGCTGGTTAACCTTGATCGGATAAACCAGAAAATACCCGCCTTCATAGCCAAATGACTCGCGAGCCTGTTTAAACGCAGCGTTAATAGAACGCAGGCGATGCTGAAGGATTTGCGGAAAGCAGAACAGCGCAGGAAGGCGCTGATGGTTATCTTTCTGCATATCTTTGACCAATCTGGCCAGATCGACGCGAGCTTCTGGTACGTCAGGATCCGGGCACACGCTAATGTGGCCGAGTTCATTGACGTCATAGTAATTATTGCCCCACCAGGCAATATTGTAAGTACGAAGCATTTCGCTGGCATTACGGTCATTCATGGCAACCTCCTGCATAGAGCGCAAATTTTCATGTTTACCCGTCGCTGACGAGCCGTGATGAATCATGTCGTCAGACATAACGAACCTCTTCTTTTTCTAGACTGCTGATCACATCAGTACCTGAATAAACAGCCCACATGAGCATACCTGCAACATGCGGCATCGACAGTGAAAAAACCGGCGTAGTGAAGTATGCCGTCACTTTATTACTCTTATTAGTGTAAAACACGTTGTCAGGCTCCGTGTTACGGGTCGATAAAACTCGTTGTGAAAATCACCGGGCGAACGTGACCAGAAAGACGCTAAACGCTTCTGGCAGAAAGAATAACAGGCAGGTTAACCAGCCCTGGAGTCCTGTGTCGAATTTAAAGACAGGCTACGTCGAGAAACGGAAAAGAAGGGTTGAGTCGCGGACGCGGTAGCGTCAAAAGGGACATATTGCGAACGCAATATACTCAGTAAACAACGGATCATTAATCCTACCACCTCCACGTGCGCCGCAGGCTATGCGGTCAGCTATCAATAAAAAATTCAAGATGTCGCGGGTTGCATCACCGCTCGCCGTTTATACCTACATGCTGCTGGAAAAGCAAAATGAAAATTACCGCTAGTCATCTCTTGTAAAAGAAAAAACGGCCGATGATAAAAGGACGATGGCGCGCTAATGCGAAAAACTACTGGCACTGAGACCACAAGGTGACCTAGAATAGCCATCCAGATGTTAATCCGTCTATACCGATTAACTGATACACTGCTTAACGGCTTTGATTTGAAGGTAAAGAAACTCATGGCTAAACACCTTTTTACGTCCGAGTCAGTCTCTGAAGGACATCCTGATAAAATTGCTGACCAGATTTCTGATGCGGTTCTCGACGCCATTCTGGAGCAAGACCCAAAAGCGCGTGTCGCTTGTGAGACTTATGTAAAGACCGGCATGGTGTTAGTCGGTGGTGAAATTACCACCAGCGCCTGGGTCGACATCGAAGAAATTACCCGCCGTACCGTGCGTGATATCGGTTATGTCAATTCTGAAATGGGCTTTGATGCTAACTCTTGCGCCGTACTGAGCGCGATTGGCAAGCAGTCTCCTGATATCAATCAGGGCGTTGATCGCCGCGATCCGCTGGAACAAGGCGCAGGCGATCAGGGTCTGATGTTCGGTTACGCAACTAACGAAACCGACGTCCTGATGCCCGCACCTGTGACTTATGCACACCGTCTGGTTCAGCGCCAGTCAGAAGTCCGCAAGAGCGGTTCTCTGCCGTGGCTCCGCCCGGATGCAAAAAGCCAGGTTACGTTCCTGTACGACGATGGCAAGATTGCCGGCATCGATGCCGTGGTACTGTCTACCCAGCATTCAGAAGACATCAGCCAGAAAGATCTGCATGAAGCGGTGATGGAAGAGATCATCAAACCGGTTCTGCCTGCAGAATGGCTGTCTGCCAATACCAAATATTTCATCAACCCAACCGGACGCTTTGTTATCGGCGGTCCAATGGGTGACTGCGGTTTGACTGGCCGTAAAATCATCGTTGATACCTACGGCGGCGCGGCACGTCACGGCGGCGGTGCGTTCTCCGGTAAGGATCCGTCTAAAGTAGACCGTTCTGCTGCCTATGCTGCCCGCTATGTCGCCAAGAATATCGTCGCGGCTGGCCTGGCCGATCGCTGCGAAATTCAGGTGTCCTACGCTATCGGCGTGGCAGAACCCACGTCTATCATGCTCGAAACCTTCGGCACAGAGAAAGTGTCTACCGAGCAGTTGACGCTGCTGGTGCGTGAATTCTTCGATCTGCGTCCTTACGGCTTAATCCAGATGCTGGATCTGCTGCATCCGATTTATCAGGAAACCGCAGCCTATGGTCACTTTGGTCGCGAACATTTCCCGTGGGAAAAAACGGACAAAGCCGCAGAGCTGCGCGAAGCTGCGGGCCTGTAATCTGGCGATTCAATAAACACCAAACGGCGAATGAAAATTCGCCGTTTTTCATTCTACCTCCCCCCGCTTCGCCTATTGCGTCTCTCAGCCACTCAATTTATGCTCACAGCAATGAACACACCCCGAATCCCCATTGCCAGCCATCAGGCTGTGATGCGCTGTCTGCGTGATAAATTGCAGCAAGCTAACCTCACCTTACAGACGAACTACACCGAGCCAACAGTCAATTACCAGCAACGCGGTTCAACGGCAGGAACGGCCTGGCTGCAACACTGGGAAATTCGGCTGAACCCCGTCTTGTTGCAGGAAAACCAGCAGGCCTTTATCGATGAAGTGGTTCCCCATGAGTTGGCCCATCTGCTGGTTTATGCACGTTTTGGCCGTGTCGCACCGCATGGCAAGGAATGGCGCTGGATGATGGAAAGCGTCCTGCACGTCCCGGCAAAACGCACGCATCGGTTTGCAGTGCAGTCCGTACAGGGGAAAACCTTCACCTACCTGTGTGATTGCCAACGGCATGAGCTGACGATCCGCCGGCACAATCGGGTGCTGCGCGGCGAAACAGAATATCGCTGTCGTCGTTGCGGAAAAACCTTACGTCATGATGTAAAAAGTTCTATTTAAAAGGGAATTTCCAGTTTTAAAAACTGCTTTTGCATTTGCCTGCCGACGAGACATCCGGTAGTCTGCCAACTTTATAGCCTGTGGATTATTTGGAATATGCTACGCAAAATTCTCGCTATCGCCGCCGTAGGCGCGGGTCTGTTTTCGGCCACCGCGCTGGGTCAAAACATCAATAATTTTTCGCAGGCAAAGGCCGCTGCTGTCGACATTAATCGCGATGCGCCGGGTTCGTTCTACTGTGGCTGCAAGATTACGTGGCAGGGCAAGAAAGGCACGCCCGACCTTGAGTCCTGTGGCTATCAGGTGAGGAAAAATGAGCAGCGTGCCAGCCGTATCGAGTGGGAGCACGTTGTACCGGCCTGGCAATTCGGCCACCAGCGCCAGTGCTGGCAGGATGGCGGCAGAAAGAACTGTAACAGCGACCCTGTCTACCGCGAGATGGAAACCGATTTGCATAACCTGCAACCTGCTATCGGCGAAGTAAATGGCGATCGCGGTAATGCCATGTATGGGCAATGGAACGGCGGTGCATCCCAATATGGTCAATGCGAGATGAAGGTCGACTTCAAAAATAATCTGGCAGAACCGCCCGCTCGCGCTCGCGGCCAGATTGCGCGTACCTATTTCTATATGCGCGACCGCTATCAGTTACGTCTTTCCAGCCAGCAGACTCAGCTGTTCGAAGCCTGGGATAAGCAGTACCCGGTCACCCAGTGGGAATGTACCCGCAATCAGCGCATCGCCGCAAAACAGGGAAACCCAAATCCCTACGTTCAACAGGCTTGCCAGCGCTAGTTCCTCTACCTACTATAGCGAATCTGTTTCCAGCAAAACCACCGCCAAATGACGGTGGTTTTGCCTATTTCTGGCGTTTCCGCGCCGCTCTATTTTATTCAAAGGTCTGAATCCAGTATGCGAGTACCACGCATTTTTCATCCCGAAACGCTCCCCCTTAACGGCGGTGAAGTCGAACTGAGTGACGATGCCGCCAATCATGTGGGTCGCGTGTTACGCATGACGACGGGTCAGTCATTGCAGCTGTTTGATGGCAGCAATCATGTCTTTGATGCAGAAATCATCGTGGCTGGCAAAAAGAGTGTGCGCGTTCGCTTCGCAGCAGGTAAGTTGGAAGATAAAGAATCGCCCCTACATTTACATCTGGGACAGGTAATGTCGCGCGGCGAGAAGATGGAATTTACCATTCAGAAATCCATCGAGCTGGGCGTCAATGTGATTACCCCCCTGCTTTCTGAACGTTGTGGCGTCAAACTGGATGCCGAGCGTATGGAGAAAAAAATTAGCCAGTGGCAGAAAATTGCGGTTGCCGCCTGTGAACAGTCCGGCCGCAATTGTGTGCCATTGGTGCGGCCAGCGATGACGCTGGAAGCCTGGTGTGCAGAACAAGACGATGCATTGAAACTAAATCTGCACCCACGCGCCACACAAAGTATTAATACGTTACCACTGCCGGTCGCTCGGGTCAGACTACTGATCGGCCCTGAGGGCGGGCTCACCGCCGGTGAAATTACCATGACCTCAGAACACGGATTCACTGATATCCTGTTGGGGCCACGCGTTTTGCGCACAGAAACCACTGCACTCACCGCCATGACCGCCTTACAGGTACGTTTCGGCGATTTGGGGTAAAGGAGAAAAGAATGATCAAACTCGGTATCGTGATGGACCCGATTGACACCATCAATATCAAGAAAGACACCAGCTTTGCCATGCTGCTGGAAGCACAGCGCCGTGGTTGGGAACTGCATTATATGGAGATGAACGATCTCTATATGCATGCGGGCGTCGCGCGCGCAACAACGCGTCGCCTGAGCGTCCAGTACGATTACGACGGCTGGTACGATTTCTCCGGCGAGCAGGATATTGCACTGGAAGAGTTGGATGTGGTGCTGATGCGTAAAGATCCGCCGTTTGATACGGAGTTCATCTACGCCACCTATATTCTGGAACGTGCGGAAGAGAAAGGCACGCTGATCGTCAACAAGCCGCAGAGCCTGCGTGATTGCAATGAGAAGCTTTTCACCGCCTGGTTCCCGCATCTGACCCCTGATACGCTCGTTACGCGCCGTGCAGACAAACTGCGTCAGTTCCATGAAAAACATGGCGACGTCATTCTCAAACCGCTCGACGGCATGGGCGGCGCGTCTATTTTCCGTTTGAAGCAGGATGATGCCAACGTCTCGGTCATCATCGAAACGCTGACCGAACACGCGACCCGCTACTGCATGGCGCAAAACTATCTGCCTGCGATTAAAGACGGCGACAAGCGTGTGCTGGTGGTCGATGGCGAACCCGTTCCTTACTGCCTGGCGCGTATCCCGAAAAGCGGTGAGACACGCGGTAATCTGGCAGCCGGTGGGCGCGGCGAAGCGCGTCCGCTGACCGAAAGCGACTGGAAAATCGCCCGTGATGTCGCACCGACCTTAAAAGCCAAAGGGCTGATTTTCGTCGGTCTGGACATCATCGGTGACCGCCTGACAGAAATTAACGTCACCAGCCCGACCTGCGTACGTGAAATCGAAGCAGCTTACCCGGATGTTTCCATCACTGGCATGCTGATGGACGCTATTGAAAAGCGTCTCGCTGCACGTACCCGCTAAAACCAGAGACACCTGACACGCCACCCGGCCCGCGCAATACGGGCCGTTTCTCCAACGCTGACGGATATCGATAAAAATACACAATGAATTTACAGCATCACTTCCTCATTGCTATGCCAGCACTACAGGACTCTGTATTTAAACGTTCGGTGGTCTATATCTGCGAACATAATGAAGACGGAGCCATGGGGCTGATCATCAACAAACCGATGGATCAGTTTTCCGTGGAAAATGTGCTGAAAAAGCTAAAAATAGATCCGACACCGCGCGATCCTGCCATTCGATTGGATAAGCCCGTCTTCATTGGCGGCCCACTGGCTGATGACCGTGGCTTTATCCTACATACGCCCTGCTCCGGCTTTGGTTCCAGCATCAGTATTTCTGAGGACACCATGATCACCACGTCCAAAGACGTGCTGGAAACGCTAGGCACTCCCCAGCAGCCGAAAAATACGCTGGTCGCCTTAGGCTATTCCGCCTGGGAGAACGGTCAACTGGAAGAGGAACTGCTGGATAATGCCTGGCTAACAACGCCAGCCGATCAAGAGATTCTGTTCCATACGCCGATTGCCGAACGCTGGCGGGCGGCGGCCAGAAAGTTGGGCATCGATATTCATAATATCTCCACCGAAGCAGGGCATGCCTGATGGCCAGCAGAACCATTCTTGCCTTTGATTTTGGGACAAAAAGTATCGGTGTCGCCATCGGTCAGGAAATTACCGGTACGGCGCGCGCACTGACCTCGTTCAAAGCGCAGGAAGGGATACCCGACTGGCAAAAAGTGGAAAAGCTGTTGTCAGAATGGCAGCCCGATCTGGTCGTCGTCGGCCTGCCACTCAACATGGATGGCACCGAACAACCGCTGACGGCACGGGCGCGGAAGTTCGCTAACCGACTGCATGGCCGTTTTGGTGTCGCGATTGAGTTACACGATGAACGCTTGAGTACGGTGGAAGCGCGTGCCGAGCTCTTCGAACGCGGTGGCTTTAAAGCGCTGGATAAAGGTAGCGTTGACGCGACTTCTGCGGTGATTATTCTGGAGAGTTGGTTCGAAGCACAGCTTTAAAAGACAATCCCGTGTAGCCGAGAATCCGACCACACGGGACTATATCAACGACTAATTAGTGTTAATTAGGCGTCTGGGAATTCACGGATGAAACGTTCGACGTCATCAACCATGGATTCTGTTCCTACAAAGAACGGTGAGCGCTGATGCAGTTTCTCTGGCGTGATATCCAGAATACGGTTTTTACCGTCGCTGGCTTTGCCGCCTGCCTGCTCCGCCAGAAACGCCATCGGGTTGCATTCATACAGCAAACGCAGTTTACCTTTCGGATAGCTCGCGGTGCTCGGGTACAGGTAAATTCCGCCTTTCAGCAGATTACGGTGGAAATCTGCGACCAGTGAACCGATGTAACGCGACGTATAAGGACGCTGCGTCTCTTCATCCTGCTCCTGACAGTATTTGATGTATTTCTTCACGCCGACAGGAAACTTGATGTAGTTCCCTTCGTTGATGGAATACATATTCCCTTTTTCCGGGAAGCAAACTTTTTCATGCGAGAGACAGAACACACCGAGCGACGGATCGTAGGTAAAGGCGTGAACGCCGTGACCCGTGGTGTACACCAGCATGGTTGAAGAACCGTAAACGATGTAGCCCGCAGCAACCTGCTGACTACCCGGCTGCAAGAAGTCCGCTTCCGTGACTGACGTTCCCAGCGGCGTAATACGGCGATAAATAGAGAAAATCGTACCGACAGAGACGTTTACATCAATATTCGACGAGCCGTCCAGCGGATCCATCAGAACAACATACTTGGCATTTTCCGCCTTATCACCTTCAAAGATAACAATTTCGTCTTCTTCTTCGGAGGCGATACCTGCCACTTCACCACGTGCTTTTAATGCCGCTTTCAGTTTCTCATTGGCATACAGATCGAGCTTCATCTGCACTTCGCCCTGAACATTAGAAATACCGCTAGCTCCCAGGATATCAACCAAACCCGCTTTATTGATATCACGGTGAATAATCTTGGCACCCAGTTTAATAGCAGACAGCAGCGCGGTAAGCTCACCTGTGGCGTGAGAGAAATCGTGCTGTTTTTCGACGATAAATTCGCCTAACGTTTTCATAACACTATTCCAGAATCTACGGATGAAAAGCGGTTTCATTTCTGCACCGCCAACGTTTGCGCATGCAGTGTAGCCCAAAGAGAAAGTGAGTACCTAGTCAAATCCATTTCTTATGGCGGATTCATAGCGTTAGAATGTGACGCAGACTCACTGTGAAGATGGAAAATGTATGCGTATTCATATTTTAGGTATCTGCGGCACCTTTATGGGTGGCCTTGCCCTGCTTGCTCGTTCACTGGGGCATGACGTCACGGGCTCAGATGCAAATGTTTATCCCCCCATGAGTACCTTACTTGAAGAACAGGGAATCACGCTGATTCAGGGATACGATCCGGCACAGCTTAGCCCCGCGCCTGATTTGGTCATCATCGGTAATGCGATGACGCGCGGAAACCCGTGCGTCGAAGCCGTACTGGAACAGGGTTTACCTTATGTTTCCGGCCCACAGTGGCTGCATGATTATGTGCTGCGCGATCGCTGGGTGATTGCCGTTGCGGGTACACATGGCAAAACCACCACGGCGGGGATGGTCACCTGGATTCTGGAAGATTGCGGCTATCAGCCGGGCTTCGTGATCGGTGGCGTGCCCGGCAACTTCACCGTTTCCGCCCGCTTGGGTGACAGCCCATTCATGGTGCTCGAGGCCGATGAATATGACTGTGCGTTCTTCGACAAGCGATCTAAATTCGTCCATTACTGCCCAAGAACGCTGGTGCTCAACAATCTTGAGTTTGATCACGCCGACATCTTTGACGATCTGAAAGCTATTCAGAAACAGTTCCATCATCTTGTGCGGCTGGTGCCGGGTAGCGGGAAGATCATCCTGCCAGCCAATGACCTTAACCTCAAACAGGTGATGGGAATGGGATGCTGGAGCGAGCAGGAACTGGTCGGCGAAGAAGGCACATGGCGGGCACAGAAAGTATCGACCGATGCCAGCCAATATCAGGTTTACCTAAATAAAGAACTCGTCGGTGAAGTCCACTGGAAGCTGGTGGGTGAACACAACATGCACAACGGGCTGATGGCCATCGCTGCCGTTCACCACGTTGGCGTACTCCCCGCTGATGCCTGCCGCGCGCTGGGTGGATTTATCAATGCACGTCGTCGTCTGGAGTTACGCGGTACGGAGCATGGCGTCACGGTTTATGACGATTTTGCGCACCACCCTACCGCGATTCTGGCAACGCTGTCGGCGCTACGTAGCAAGGTTGGCGGCACGGCGCGGATTTTGGCCGTACTTGAGCCCCGTTCGAACACCATGAAATTGGGGATGTGCAAAAACGAACTGGCACCGTCATTAGGCCGCGCCGATGAAGTTTTCTTATTCCAGCCAGCACATATTCCATGGCAGGTCGTAGAAGTTGCGGAAGCCTGCGTACAACCCGCTCACTGGAGCGCGGATATTGACACGCTGGTAGAAAACATCGTCAAGACCGCACAGCCTGGCGACCACATTCTGGTGATGAGCAACGGCGGGTTCAGCAACATCCACAATAAGCTGCTGGATGGCCTGAAGAAAAAAGCGCAGAAGGCGAAAGAAGCTCAGGAATAACAGATAGAAGCCGTCGTTGCTTACATCACGGCGGCGAAACAGTAGATAGCAAAAAGGACGGGAATCCCGTCCTTTTTCATCTTCGCATCACCCATTAATAATGGGTGGCAAAATCAAGCGTCGAACGGATCGCGCAGCACCATCGTTTCGCTACGATCTGGGCCGGTAGAAATAATATCAATCGGCACACCAGTGATTTCTTCGATACGTTTGATGTAGTTCAGCGCAGCCTGCGGCAGTTTGCTGTGATCTTTCACGCCAAACGTGCTTTCAGACCAGCCCGGCATCGTTTCGTAAATCGGCTGAAGACCTTCCCAGCCTTCAGCCGCCAGCGGAGTGGTATCCACTTCGCTGCCATTCGGCAAACGATAGCCTACGCAGATTTTAATTTCTTTCAGACCGTCCAGAACATCCAGCTTGGTCAGGCAGAAACCAGACAGCGAGTTGATCTGTACTGCACGACGTACGGCAACCGCATCCAGCCAGCCGGTACGACGACGACGACCCGTTGTCGCGCCAAACTCGTTACCTTTCTGAGACAGATGCTCGCCCACTTCCTCAAACAGTTCAGTCGGGAATGGACCGGCACCTACGCGGGTAGAGTAAGCTTTAACGATACCCAGTACGTAGTCTACATAACGCGGACCCAGACCAGAACCGGTAGCAACGCCGCCCGCAGTGGTGTTTGAAGAGGTCACGTACGGATAAGTACCGTGGTCGATATCCAGCAGCGTACCCTGCGCGCCTTCAAACATAACGAAATCGCCACGCAGGTGCGCTTTGTACAGCAGATCGGAAACATCAACGACCATGCCAGTTAGAATATCGGCAATCGCCAACACGTCGTCCAACACTTTCTGGTAGTCGACGGCATCAGCTTTATAGTAGTTAACCAACTGGAAGTTATGGTATTCGACGATCTCTTTCAGTTTGACAGCAAAGGTTTCTTTATCAAACAGATCGCCAACGCGCAGGCCACGGCGAGCAACTTTATCTTCATACGCCGGGCCGATACCGCGGCCAGTCGTACCAATTGCTTTCGCACCACGCGCTTTTTCACGCGCATTATCCAATGCGACGTGATAAGGCAGGATTAACGGACAGGCTTCAGAGAGCAGCAGACGTTCGCGTACCGGGACGCCACGCGCTTCAAGCTCCGTCATTTCTTTCATCAATGCGTCAGGTGCCAGCACAACACCGTTACCGATGATGCTGACAACATTTTCACGCAGAATGCCAGAAGGAATTAAATGAAGGACGGTTTTTTCACCGTTGATAACCAGCGTGTGGCCAGCGTTGTGTCCACCCTGATAGCGCACAACATATTTAGCCCGTTCAGTCAGCAGGTCAACGACCTTGCCTTTACCTTCGTCACCCCATTGGGTGCCCAGTACGACGACGTTCTTACCCATTTCAAGAATCACCAGGTTGCTTAAAAAAGGATTCTACCATCTCATTTGGATGCTTTCAGTACTTTTAGCACACGATTGCGCACATTTTTCCGCTTAATTTTAGCCACCCATCCGGCTACGCAACATGTAGTAGATCACGCACCCTGCAACAACTATTCCGCCGCCAAAACGGCGCAAAATAGTATCTGGCAACTGCGCTATTCCCAAAATCATACGTCGCCAGAGACGGGGAAACAGCAGCGGACCCAATCCTTCGAGCACCAAAACCAGCCCGAGCGCCAGCCAAATCGTTGAATTCATAACAACCCCTTTTCCCGCTTCAAGTACGAACAGGACCAAACTCTTGGATTTATCTCTGCCAGAAAATGGCAAAAAAAAGCCCGGAGAAAGAACCCGGGCTTGATGAGACGTCAGTTAATGACTATCAGCGGCGTGGAACCATGCTGTCCGGTGACTTCATGTAGCGGAAGAAGTCGCTATCCGGGCTGAGCACCATCACGTCCTGATTATTACTGAAGCTGTTTTCATACGCGCGCAGGCTACGAACGAAAGCGTAGAAGTCAGGATCTTCACTGAATGCGTTAGCAAACAGTTTCGCCGCTTCGGCATCCCCTTCACCACGGGTGATACGTCCCTGACGTTCAGCTTCAGCCAGCGTACGGGTGACTTCATAGTCTGCCGTCGCTTTCAGCTTTTCAGCCTCTTCCTGACCTTGTGAACGGTGGCGACGTGCTACCGCTTCACGCTCTGCACGCATACGTTGGTAAATCGCGTCAGAGACTTCAGTTGGCAGGTTGATTTGCTTAATTCGCACATCGATAACCTCAATACCCAGCGCAGCCATACTGTTCGGGTTGATATGAGGTTCGTTGCTCGTAGTCTCTTTCTCAACACGCGCAGCAGCAGAAGCAATCGCATTATCGGCTTCGGTCGTTTCACCAGTACCGGTATTCAGCGCTTCACGCACGTCAGACATCAGTTGACCACGCGAGTCGGTAACAATGCCTTTCACATCCAGACGACCAATCTCAGAACGCAGACGGTCACTGAATTTACGTTTCAGCAGCACTTCAGCCTGAGAGATATCACCACCGCCCGTTGCCAGATAGTAGCGGCTGAAATCGCTGATACGCCATTTGAGGTAAGAATCGACAATCAGGTCTTTCTGCTCTTTAGTGATAAAGCGGTCAGCCTGGTTTTCCATGGTCTGGATACGCGCATCCAGCATTTTCACTGAGTCGATAAACGGAATCTTGAACTGCAATCCCGGTGCATAGATCAGCGGCTTATTGTCGTCATCACGCAATACTTTGCCAAAACGCATCACAATGCCACGCTGGCCTTCCTGCACCACAAACAGTGACGCATAGACCACCATCAGTACCAGGATCAGGATAAATAGTAAGGGCTTACGCATCGATTATTCTCTCCCTACTCGAGTGAAGTCATCACGCTGCGCATTTGCTCTGCGCTGATCCATGATATTTCCATTGTTACTGCTGCGCGTTTGATTGCTATTCGTCGCACCGCTGCTGTTGCTAGGCAAACGCAGTGGGTTAGCGCTGCTGCTGTTATTGCTTTGCGTATTTTCACCGCCTTGTCCACGCAGCATCTGATCCAACGGCAGCACCATCAGGTTGCCCCCCTTGTCATTGACCAGAACTTTACGGGTATGGCTCAGAACGCGTTCCATCGTTTCGATATACAAACGCTCACGGGTGATTTCCGGTGCGGCTTTATATTCCGGTAAGACTCTGGCAAAACGGGCAACTTCACCCTGAGCTTCCAGAACGGTACGGGTTTTATAAGCGCGAGACTCTTCCAGAATACGCTGAGCCTGACCGTTAGCACGCGGCTGTACTTCGTTCGCGTAGGCTTCAGCTTCACGAATATATTGCTGTTCGTTTTCACGTGCGGCAATCGCATCATCAAACGCGGCTTTAACTTCTTCCGGCGGACGCGCGGTCTGGAAGTTGACGTCCAGCAGCGTGATACCCATGTTGTACGGACGAATAGTTTCTTCCAGTACACGCTGAGTATCCGTACGCACAATGGTACGGCCTTCCGTCAAAATTTTGTCCATCGTGTACTTACCAATAACGCCGCGCAGCGCGCTGTCAGTTGCCTGACGCAGGCTGTCATCAGCATTGGTTACACTGAACAGATATTGTTCCGGCTGCGTGACACGATACTGCACGTTCATTTCAACGCGCACGACGTTTTCATCTGACGTCAACATCACGCCCGACGTCGCCAGTTCACGCACCGACTCAACGTTCACCGCGCGAACAGAATCGATGAAGGTCGGTTTCCAGTTAAGACCCGGACCAACCAAGTGGCTGAATTCACCAAAGCGCGTGACGACACCGCGTTCCGCTTCTTTAATGGTATAGAAACCAGTAGCAGCCCAAATGACAACCGCAGCGACGGCAGCGATACCGACGATCCGGCCACCCAGTGCTGGGCCGCCAGAGTTTCCGCTGTTGCTTGAGCCTGAACCTTTCCCGCCACCCAGATCGCCGAGTTTTTTGCTCAGTTTACGGAAGATGTCGTCCAGATCCGGCGGCCCCTGATCTCGGCCACCTTTATTGTTATTTCCGCCAGAGTTGCCGCCATTATTGCTGCTGCTCCCCCACGGGTCGCGGTCTTGTCCGTTATTACCGGGCTGATTCCACGCCATGTTTTAGCTCCATTCTTTATGATAGGTGTTCTTCAGGTTCAATATCCCAGAGTCCGTCAGACTATTTCACCGTTCAGACTGTTTATGCCAGTCAAATCAGACAATATAGTCCATCAGTTCCTGCTCTTTTTTGCAGAGGCGGCGCCAGTCAGCAATCGGCATACGAATAACCAAACCAATTTGCCCATCCTCTTCAATCCATTCTTTTTCTATTGCCTGAAGCTGGTAAAAACGACTACGCAAGCGTCCTGCCTGCGGGGGAAGATGCAAGGTATGTTGTGCGATTTCCCCGGAAAGCCGCTCAGTCAATGCCTGAAATAGCAACGGAATACCGTCGCCGGTCTGTGCTGAAAGCCAGACCCGTACCGGTAGATTCTCTTCGTTGCGATCGATACGCGGAACGAAATCATCCAGCATATCAATTTTGTTCATTACCAACAGCGCAGGTATTTCGTCTGCCTCAATTTCCGCCAATACGTCATCAACCGCTTCAATGTTCTCGTCAAGACGAGGATCGGCGGCATCAACAACGTGCAGCAGCAGCGAGGCCTGACGTGTTTCCTGTAATGTAGCCTTAAACGCAGCCACCAAATCATGGGGCAACTGCCGGATAAAACCTACGGTATCCGCCAGCACCGTATCACCAACATCATCCACTTGAATGCGGCGCAATGTTGGGTCCAGTGTGGCAAATAACTGATCGGCGGCATAGACGCCCGCCGATGTAATCTTGTTAAACAGCGTGGATTTACCCGCGTTGGTATAGCCCACCAGCGAAACGGTGGGGACATCGGCACGAACCCGCGACCGGCGCCCTTGTTCACGCTGTTTTTCTACCCGTTCAAGACGCGACAGTATCTGCATGATACGGTTACGCAATAAACGACGGTCGGTTTCAAGCTGGGTTTCACCCGGGCCACGCAAACCGATACCGCCTTTCTGACGTTCAAGGTGCGTCCAACCGCGAACCAATCGGGTCGCAAGGTGGCGCAGCTGTGCCAGTTCTACCTGTAATTTCCCCTCGTGCGTACGCGCACGCTGGGCAAAAATATCTAAAATCAGTCTGGTACGATCGATCACCCGGCACTCGCACAAACGCTCCAGATTACGTTCCTGAGCAGGCGTCAGCGCATGATCAAAGAGCACGACAAACGCGCCCGTTTCTTTTACTACCTGAGCAATTTCTTCAGCTTTGCCTTCCCCGACAAAATACTTGGGGTGAGGCGCCTTACGGCTGCCAGTAACAACCTGCAAGGATTCAATTCCGGCAGAAGAAACCAGAGATTCAAACTCCAGCAGATCTTCTGTATCTCTATCTTGCGAAAAGAAAATATGAACTAATATGGCCCGTTCACCTGATTCATAACGGTCAAACAAGCGAGTAACCTCTCAAACGAGCAAAACACACCACAGCGAAGGAGCCGAGCGATGCGTCCAGCTCTCCCGCGCCGTGGTGAATTGACAATACGCCTTATTCGGCGTCATCAGCTTCCTGCGACTGCTGCTGAGCAGTCGTGTTACTACCGTGATAGTTGTTGCTGCCGCCTGGATTGTTGCTATGGTGAGAGACTGGGCGAGAAGGAACAACTGTAGAGATGGCGTGCTTATAAACCATCTGACTTACCGTGTTTTTCAACAAAATCACGAACTGATCGAAAGATTCGATCTGACCTTGCAACTTAATACCGTTCACCAAATAAATCGAAACCGGAACACGTTCACGACGCAAAGCGTTCAAGAACGGATCTTGCAAAGATTGCCCCTTAGCCATTCTATATTTTCCTTATTTGTATGTTGTTTGTAACAAAGAACCCTACGGCTCTAAAATAACGGTGTAAAAAAACTTGCACGCTGAGACTCACCGATTGTACACAATCACTCAACCTATGCACTAACAACCTGTATCACCTTGTCCAGTGCTTCAGTCGGTTTTTCGCTATCCAGCCAGCAGACATCATCCCAACCGCGCAGCCAGGTCATTTGCCGCTTCGCTAACTGACGCGTCGCACAAATTCCCCGATAAACCATCTCATCGTAATCAATTTCACCGGATAAATATGACCACATCTGGCGATAACCAACGCAACGAATAGAGGGCATATCCGTATGAAGGTCATGCCGGGCAAACAATGTCCGGGCTTCTGTCTCAAAACCTGCCGCCAACATCTGATGAAAACGCTGTTCAATCCGCTCATGCAACAATTCACGCGTCGCCGGGGCGATAGCAAACTGATGAACCTGATAGGGCAGCGCGTCGCCAGACGTTTTTGTCAGTTCAGTTAAAGTGTTACCTGAAACGAAAAAAACTTCCAGTGCTCGCGAGAGTCTCTGCGGATCATTTGGATGAATCCGAATTGCTGCTACCGGATCGATCTCACTGAGCTGCCGATGCATCGCTTCCCAGCCGATTTCTTTTGCCTGCTCTTCAATGCGTTGGCGCACGGCAGGGTCGGCTGACGGCAGAGGAGAAAGTCCCTCCAGCAGCGCCTTGAAATACAGCATCGTCCCCCCGACTAACAAGGGAATGCGCCCGGCAGCGGTAATGTCCGCCATCTCACGTAGCGCATCACGGCGAAAGTCCGCCGCAGAGTAGGATTCTGTCGGATCGAGAATATCGATTAACCGATGCGGGGCCAGTGCCAGCTCTTCCGCACTCGGTTTCGCCGTCCCAATATCCATATCTTTATAGATGAGGGCGGAATCTACGCTAATCAACTCTACCGGCAAATATTCTCGTAACGCCATTGCCAATGCCGTTTTTCCTGACGCCGTCGGCCCCATGATAAAAATGGCGGGCGGCAACGACGCGTTTTCTACATCACTCATGCTTTAAAGCCTTGATGGCATCCTGGATGTCCATCACAGATAAAAGTTCAGACGGCGGCGTTTTCGCCAACTGCGGACAAAGCCGCTCGACATCCGCCAGTAATTGTATGGCTTGAGAATGACTCCAGCTTTCCTGCTCACTCTGCAATCGCGTTGCCATCCACGACGCCAATTCGCCAGGCTCCACCTGCTGTGTCTCAACCGTCTGATAGTCGGCCAGATAGCCTATCAGTTCGGAGATCAAGTTTTGTAAATTTTGTTGGCGCAATGGTAAAGGTACGGCACGCAATGTGGCACGCTGTGACTCAACCACGACATCAATACCAAAACGCGCCAGCAAAGCGTGATGGGCAGACAACACGTTCAGCTCAGATTTACTCAACGTCAGGCGCTGCGGAATCAGCAACGGCTGCGCCCGTAGCCCTTCTTCCGACGGCGTCAACTGCACCGCTTTCAGATAGCGTTCAGCCACGGAAAGCGACAGCATCGCCAATCCCTTATGGTACTCCAACAGCGCGTAGCACGGCGGATAAACCGTCAATACCCGCCCAAAACCGTTCGATTGGCTTTCCAGCGGCGATTCAACCGGCGTACGTTGCTTGTTATTGCTGGCTGAGGTGTTCGTCGCGGTTCGATTTGGCGGTGCGTCATGCGATACCGTAGATGCGACATCCCTATCCGGCGACATAACGTGACTCGACGGTACAGAAATACGCTCGCCAGACGACGGCGGTGCACTTGCTGCGTTATCCGCTGGTTGCAGCAGCGCCTTATACAGATCACCCTGCTTCTTCTGGTACGGATTCTCTGGCTGATAGCCGGGATAAGCAGATTCTCTCGCCTGACCGGAATGACCCGCGCGCGGCGTTTTCCCACCATACGACGGCGAACTATCGCTACGTGACGGCAGGGCAAAGTGGTTTTCACCTGCGGCGGTGCGGTTTTCCTGCTGCCATTGCACGGGTTTCCCGGTCTCCGGCTCTGTCATGCCAAGCGCCGGTGAGGATGCCTGTTGCAGAACGGACATCACCGCCTGATAGATGAAGTCATGTACCAGACGCGCCTGATGGAACCGCACCTCATGCTTGGCAGGATGCACATTGACATCCACCTGATGCGGGTCGATCTCCAGATACAGCACATAGGCGGGCTGCTGCTCGTCGCTAAGCTGATCCTGATAAGCCTGCCGGATAGCATGATTAATCAGCCGATCGCGCATCATGCGCTGGTTCACGTAGCAATACTGCATATCCGGTAATTGTTTAGCCCCAACCGGATCGGCCACCCAGCCATGAATGGTGAGATCGCCGTGTTGCCATGACACTGCCAGCGCATGTTGCAGGAACGTCGCACCGCAGATGCTGCCCAAACGGCGTTCATACTGGCTTTTATCCGGCGCAGCACGGTACTGCCGCATCAACTTACCGTTATGATGCAGCGTGATAGCGACATCGAAACGCGCCAGCGCGATGCGGCGCACCACCTCATCAATATGGGTGAATTCGGTTTTTTCGGTGCGCATAAATTTACGGCGGGCGGGCGTGTTATAAAACAGGTCCAGCACTTCCAGCGTGGTGCCTACAGGATGAGCGGCGGGTTTGACCGTCACCGCCATGTCGCGCCCTTCGGCATAAGCCTGCCAGGCTTCGGATTGTTCGGCGGTGCGCGATGTCAGGGTGAGACGAGAGACGGAACTGATACTTGCCAGCGCTTCGCCGCGAAACCCCATACTAACGATGGCTTCCAGATCGTCGAGCGTCGCAATTTTGCTGGTCGCATGACGCGCCAACGCCAGCGTTAATTCATCCTTTCCAATACCCGAGCCATTGTCACGAATACGGATCAGCTTCGCGCCGCCGCGTTCTATGTCGATATCAATCCGGGTCGCGCCTGCATCCAGACTGTTTTCCACCAGCTCCTTCACGACCGAAGCCGGACGCTCAACCACTTCTCCGGCAGCGATCTGGTTAGCCAGTTGCGGTGGCAACACCTGAATCGGCATGGCGTATCCCTCTTACTATCCTCAATCTATCGACATCGTCAGCATGAAGAATCAGGCAGACGGAATAACCAGCGTTTGCCCCAGCTGTACCGTGCCAGAGCGCATATTATTCGCCTGTTGGATCTCTTTCATGCTGACACCGTAACGGGCAGCAATCGCACTCAAGCTATCACCCTTTACGACCTTATGCTTCACCGACGCGGCCTTTTTGGGCGCAGGTGTCGATGCCGTCTGCTTCGTTCCTGTCGCCGGAATATTCAAGCGCTGCCCAACCCAGACGATGTCCTTGTTCAGCTTATTCACGTCACGCATAGCCGCTAGACTGACGCCATAGCGCCGGGCAATCGAAGAGAGCGTTTCACCACGCGCGACAGTATGACGCGTGCTGCCCGCACTCGCTTTTGCCGCAGTTACGTTACCGCCCGACGTTGCTCTATCACTTGCCGCCGACTGTAGTGGGCGGCTTTCCTGCTTTGGGAGGGATTGAATCGGGTGAGTTTGGAAGTAACTTCTCAGCCCCTGATAAATCGCATTGGCGAGTTTTTCCTGATAGTCGTTACTCCCCAACAGCCGCTCTTCCGAGACATTGGTGATAAATCCAGTTTCCACCAGTAGAGAAGGAATATCCGGCGAACGCAACACGCCCAAACTCGCGTGCTCAGGCAGTCGTTTATGCAGCCCCCCAACACGCTGGAGCTCACGCAGCACCTTAGTTGCCACGTCATACCCCACCCGCTGGGAGTGACCAAATTGCAGATCCAACACCGCCTGACTGAGGTAAGGATCGGCGCTGCTGTTCGCCAGCAGATCGCCTGCACCACCCAGCAGTTCAGACTGCTTCTCATGCTGCTCCAGCCAGTTTGCCATTTCACTGTTCGCACGGCGGTTGGACAGCACCCAAACAGACGCGCCTTTGGCATTGCGATTCGGTGCCGCATCCGCGTGAATCGACACTAACAGGTTCGCCCCCTGCTTACGCGCGACTTCCGAACGCCCCATGACGGAGATAAAGTAGTCACCGTCACGCGTCAGCACACCTTTAAAGGCCGGATCGTTATTCAGTAAAATTTGTAGCTTACGCGCGATAGAAATCGTGACATTTTTCTCCCGCAGCCCGTTCGTGCCAATCGCCCCTGGGTCCTGCCCACCGTGCCCAGCATCAATCGCCACAACGACGCGTTCATTCCCCTGCCGTGCTGGCGCACGGGTAGATGACGAACTGGTATTGACGGCAACAGTCGGTTTGTTGGTAAACGGATTGTTGGCCGGTTCTGCCGGCGCGCTATTTTGCTGACGTGAAGCAGGAGGCGCAGAGGCTTGCACCGTTTTGGCTTTATCACCCGTGATGGTGAAAACAACAGCGTAACCCGATCCTTCTTTTTGCGTCACCGCCCGCGTTTTAGCCGCCTGGGTTAAATCCAGCACCAAGCGCAGGCTTTGTGCGTCCTGTGCGTTACTGGTTCGCACACGCTTAATCAGATTTTGCCCGCTGAAATCCAACGGCAGCCCCTGAATGACGCCACTCTGACGAATATCGATGACCACTCTGGCGGGGTTACTGAGCGGGAAAAAAGCATAAATTGGCTGACCGCTAAAGCTCAGGCGCACCGTGGCCTGACCTGACGCATTATCCACCTTGATATCCGACAGATTGGCCGCCCACGCCGAGCTTGCCAGCAACAGCCATACGCCGATGAACAGCTTAACCATACGACTCATCATGATTCTGTTGTTCCTGGCTGAAGAGAAAAACGTTGCAACATCGCGTCTCCCGCCGCAGAGACAGCGGACAGCTCAGCCTGTCGGCCCTGATCCTGATAGCGCAAATGCAGTTCGATATCGGCATCGGGCAGTACGCCAGCGCCCTGCTGCGGCCATTCAATCAGACAAATGGCATCTTGCGTCAAATAATCACGGATCCCCATAAACTCCAACTCTTCCGGGTCGGCCAGTCGATAGAGATCAAAGTGATAGACGGCCAGCGGCGATAACGCATAGGGCTCGACCAGCGTATAAGTGGGGCTTTTAACATTGCCCTGATGACCGCGCGCCTGTAGGAAACCGCGACTAAACGTCGTTTTTCCCGCACCAAGGTCGCCATAAAGGTGGATAACACAAGCACCGTCACAGGCTTTCGCCAGCGCCGTACCTAAAGAAATCGTTGCTGCCTCATCCGGCAGAAGTAAGACTATTTTTTTCATTCTATCTATTGTTCTAAAAACATAGGTTCTGAAAGCATCGGCTCTAGAAACACCCGCTCGGGATTAACATATCGGAACAACACAGGCAGTAAATCGGTTGCCAGCATACCTCGAGTGCCGTGTCGCGCAGCCAGCCAATCGGCCGCCGCGCCGTGAACGACACACCCTGCACAGGCAGCATCATACAGCGAGAGCTTTTGCGCCAGCAAACCACCAACGATACCTGACAGCACATCACCCATGCCGCCTGTCGCCATGCCGGGGTTTCCCACATCAGCAATAGCAACCTCGCCTCGCTCGCTGGCAATCACCGTTCCCGCACCTTTCAATACGACAACGCCGCCATAGCGTTTTCCCAACTTTGTGGCCGCAAGTAAGCGATCACTTTCAATATCAGAAACGCGGCAATTCAGTAAACGTGCCGCCTCGCCGGGGTGAGGTGTCAGCACGCGATTCTGCCGCTTATGCGGGTTGATTGCCAGCAGGTTAAGCGCATCCGCATCCCATAACATGGGTTTGTTACAATTTTCTGCCAGACGCAGCGCACTTTTGCCCCATTCATCCTGCCCTAAACCGGGCCCAATCACCACGACATCCGCCCATTCCAGCCCCTGTCGCAGCGTCTCTGTCGTCAGTTCTTGCACCATCAGTTCAGGCCGAGCCGTCAGAAACGCCGATTGATACTGTTTGTGAGTAAGTACTCGCACTAATCCTGCACCGCTGTGTAACGCCGCATCCGCAGCCATCAATACCGCACCGCCTAAGCCGACGTTGCCGCCTACCACCAGCAGCCTGCCGTTATCACCTTTATGTTGTCCGGCTGGACGAGGCGTCAACCACTCGGGAAGTTGCGCTGCGGTCAGCCGCCGTATCGGCGCGGTTTGATCGTCCAGCCACGCCTGCAACCCTAACGAATGATAATGTAATGTTCCGACGTGCTCACGGGCGCGGCCGGTCAGTAGTCCCGGTTTCAGCGCGATAAACGTCACCGTCTGCGCTGCACAAATCGTCACGCCTGCACAAGCGCCGGTTTCAGCATGTAAGCCAGAGGGAATATCCAGTGAAACAATGGGAGCGGGATAGGCATTCGCCTGCGTCATTAACGCAGCATAAGGCGCACGCGGTGCAGCAGAAAGACCGGTTCCCAGTAGACCATCCACAATGAGATCGATCCCGTCCGGCCACGGCGTATCATCATCCTGCGCACTAACCTCTTGGATACGGCCACCCTGCTCCAGCCAGCGTTGGCGGGCAAGATGAGCCTCGTCGGGCGCTGGTACAGGCAACAACATCGACCTCCATACCTGCCGCCAGCGCCAGGCTGGCGACCACATATCCATCGCCGCCGTTATTGCCGTGTCCAGCCAGCACCCGCCAGCGTCGAGCTGAGGGATAGCATTGGCGAGCCACTTGAAATGCGGCTTCTCCCGCACGCTGCATGAGTTCCCACAGCGAAAGCCCCGACTCGCTGGCGGCTCTGGCTTCTTCACGCCGCACCCATTCGGCGTAAAACACCGAATCAGGCAACTCGTCCTCTCGCTTCCGGTCGTGATACGTCATCATGTGCTCTTGGTTTTCATTACAATGACTTAAAATTAGCAAGCAACCTAAACGACCGCCAGCATTCCGCACGTCTCAGCAGGCATCGGCTCTGCGGCGCGAATATGGTAACATCAGCACGTCTTGTTTATTTCTGTGGCCCCATCATGTCATACCCCTACGATCTCAACGAATTAGCGCAACACATCAAACAATGGGGACAGGCATTAGGGTTCCAGCAGGTCGGCATTTGCGACACTGATTTGTCCGCAGAAGAACCTCGGCTTCAGGATTGGCTGGATAAGCAATACCACGGGGAAATGGACTGGATGGCGCGCCACGGCATGTTACGAGCGCGTCCGCATGAATTGCTGCCCGGCACACTGCGCGTCATCAGTGTACGTATGAATTACCTGCCTGCCAAAGCCGCATTCGCCAGTACCTTAAAAAACCCAGAACTCGGCTACGTTAGCCGCTATGCGCTCGGCCGTGATTACCACAAGCTATTACGCCAGCGCCTGAAAAAGCTCGGCGACCAGATTCAGGAATACTGCGGTGAATTGAATTTTCGCCCCTTTGTCGATTCCGCGCCCATCATGGAGCGCCCGTTGGCTGCGAAAGCCGGGCTTGGTTGGGTTGGTAAACACTCACTAATTCTGAACAGAGAAGCGGGTTCCTGGTTCTTTCTCGGCGAACTGCTGATCGATTTACCCCTGCCCGTCGATCGCCCACAGGAAGAACAGTGCGGCCGCTGTGTCGCCTGCATGACCACCTGCCCAACCGGCGCGATTGTCGCACCTTATACCGTGGATGCCCGCCGCTGCATTTCCTATCTGACTATCGAATTGGAAGGTCCGATTCCTGAAGAATTTCGTCCGCTAATGGGTAATCGCATCTATGGCTGCGATGACTGTCAGCTGATTTGCCCGTGGAATCGGTTTTCACAGCTTACCGACGAGGCGGATTTCAGCCCGCGTGCCGCGCTGCATACGCCAGAGCTGCTGGCGCTATTCGGCTGGAATGAAGAGAAATTTCTGCGCATTACGGAAGGGTCGCCGATCCGGCGCATCGGCCATCTCCGCTGGCTACGCAATATTGCCGTCGCACTGGGGAATGCACCCTATCAGGATAGTATCGTGCTGGCGCTGCAAGCTCGTCTGGGTGAAAGCGAACTGTTGGATGAACATATCCACTGGGCGATTCGTCAGCAGTTGGAACGCCGCGCATTACAGGAAATTGACGTCCAATCCACACAGAAAAAACGACTTATTCGTGCAGTAGAGAAGGGATTACCGCGTGATGCGTGAGCCGCTCAAACTATTGTCATCAGTTTGTCGTACGCGCTGTGAATAAATAAAAAAACCGTTGCCAATCAACTGTCACAAAAAGTACAAGAGATAGTTATACCGTTTTATAAGTAAAATTTATGAATAGATATCAATAAGATACTCTACAGTATTTTATCAACAACATAGCATGATTAATAAATAACCAACAAACAGCCTGTGGATAAGTCTGTTAAGAAGAATATGATTTTTTGTATTAACTGATAAAAAAATGATGTGAATTTGAGGTAACGCTTGCGCTCGAAATATGATGCTGTAGACAGTAAAAAACGGGCAACAGCACAAAGCGGCGAGCATTATGAATTTCTTATTGTCCTTTAGCAAGGGCTGAGATCTAATTTTTACGATCGAAAAAAAAATTCTACGATCAAAAGCAAAAACGCGGCGACACCTCTTTATGAGGCATCGCCGCGTAGAACGTTAAGATCGTCGTCAGAGAAGCGGGACGGCAACATCCCCCTTCCCCACAAGCTGATGTTATGCGCGGGTTCTGATCAGATAATCAAAGGCGCTCAAGGACGCTTTTGCGCCTTCACCCGTCGCGATAATGATCTGCTTGTACGGCACCGTCGTACAGTCGCCGGCAGCAAAGACCCCTTTCACGCTGGTTTCGCACTTAGCATCGATCTCAATTTCACCGATGCGGTTTCTGGCTACCGTACCTTCCAGCCAGTGGGTGTTCGGCAGCAGGCCAATTTGTACGAAGATCCCTTCCAGCGCTAAATCGTGCACTGAATCAGTAAGACGATCTTTATAGCTCAGCCCCGTCACCTTCTGTCCATCACCTTTCACTTCAGTGGTTTGCGCATTCAGAATGATGTCAACGTTCGGCAGGCTACGTACTTTCTCCTGCAATACCGAATCCGCTTTCAGTTCCGGCGCAAACTCAAGCAGCGTGACATGTTTCACCACGCCAGCCAGATCGATAGCCGCTTCGACACCGGAGTTCCCGCCGCCAATCACCGCGACGTGCTTGCCTTTAAACAGCGGGCCATCACAGTGCGGACAGTATGTTACGCCGCGCGTCCGGTACTGATCTTCGCCGGGGACATTCATGTTTCTCCAGCGTGCGCCGGTCGCAATGATCACGCTACGCGCTTTCAGCGTCGCACCGGATACGGTAATCACCTGATGCGGTTTACCCGGTTCGCCACCAGGAATTAAGGCTTCTGCACTCTGCGCGTCGATCACGTCAACATCGTAGTCATCAACATGGCTCTTCAGCGCCGTCGCCAGTTTGGCTCCTTCCGTTTTTGGCACGGAAATGTAGTTTTCGATATCGACGGTATCCAGTACCTGACCGCCAAAGCGCTCGCCAACCAACCCGGTGCGGATGCCTTTACGCGCCGAATAGACCGCCGCTGCTGCGCCCGCCGGGCCGCTACCGATGATTAACACATCATAGACGTCGCGTTGGTTCAGCTTCTCAACCTGTTTAGCGCCCGCGCCGGTATCGATTTTAGTCACAATCTCAGCCAGGCTCGTCCGACCCTGGCTGAAGTGCTCGCCATTCAGGAAAATGGTGGGAACGCCCATGACATTACGGCTTTGAATCTCATCCTGAAACACACCGCCATCAATCGCGGTATGGGTGATATTCGGATTCAGCACCGCCATTAAATTCAATGCCTGCACCACGTCTGGGCAGTTGTGGCAGGACAGCGAGTAATACGTTTCAAAGTGGAACGAACCGTCAAGATGGCGGATTTGATCGAGTAATTCTTTCGCTTCTTTCGACGGATGACCGCCCACCTGCAATAACGCCAGAATCAGGGAAGTAAATTCGTGTCCCATTGGCGCACCGGCAAAACGCGGGCCGCTTTGGGAATCTGGATTGGTAATCAGGAATGACGGCTTACGTACTGCCAGATCATTCTTTTCAATAAAACTTACCCGATCGGACAGCTCAGCAATCTCAGCCAGCAGGGTTCTGACTTCAGCAGATTTAGCAGAGTCATCCAGAGTCGCAATCAACTCAACAGGTTTGGTTAATTTTTCCAGATAGGCTTTCAACTGGACTTTCATCGTATTGTCGAGCATCGGTCGTCCTTAATTAGGCAAGGTGGTACAAAAGCAGAATCGCGCGGGGTGCTGGCCCAAAAAAGCCGGGCCAGAAAAATCGGGTGCAATGCACCCGACAAAACAGTCATATTTTCCGAGGTGTCAGCTTAGATTTTGCCAACCAGATCCAGAGACGGTGCCAGCGTAGCCTCACCTTCTTTCCACTTGGCTGGGCACACTTCGCCTGGGTGAGAAGCCACGTACTGCGCCGCTTTCACTTTGCGCAGCAGGTCAGAGGCATCGCGGCCAATGCCTTCAGCCGTGATTTCTACCGCCTGAATGATGCCCTGTGGGTCAACGATGAATGTACCGCGGTCAGCCAGACCTTCTGCTTCGCGCATGTTTTCAAAGTTACGCGTCAGTTGGCCGGTTGGGTCACCGATCATGGTGTATTTGATTTTGCCAATGGTTTCAGAGCTGCTGTGCCACGCTTTGTGCGTGAAGTGGGTGTCGGTGGAAACAGAGTAGATTTCCACGCCACGCTGTTGGAATTCGTCGTAATGGTCAGCGACATCACCCAGTTCGGTCGGGCAGACAAACGTAAAGTCAGCCGGATAGAAGAAGAACACGCTCCATTTGCCTTCGATGTTCTTCTCAGTCACTTCAATGAATTGACCGTCTTTGAAAGCCATGTTTTTGAATGGTTTAACTTGGGTATTAATTACTGACATCACTTTATCCTCATGTGTTTTCGCATGCGGCTAAAGTACAGAAACGTGATCGCTATCACCAATCCGTTGTCTTTATCGAATCAATAAGTAATACCTAACATAGCGTGAAATCAGGGATACGTGATCTCCATATTCTGGTCACCAATCCTGACCGTCTTGAAGCGTGGGGCAACGGCTTCAACCTTGCCGCCCTTCACCAGCGCGACCAGTTTTTCCGTCCCTATCGCGCCAAACATACTGGCCGCAATCTGCCATTGTCCTTTTTCATCACGGGCGAGGATCTTCCCACCATTTCCCCAGCCCACTCGGGGAAAAATGAGCACTTCGTTATGGCCATCGCCGGTCAAATCAATCGCAAAGAGCAGGCAAGCAATTTCCCTGCACTGATTACCCAGATTATCGCCCTGCAGCATGCTTTCGACGCCGTCTTCCAACGGCCCCACCCACTCGAGCTGAACGGGGAGCACTTTCGCGGGTCGCCCTTGCAGCCGATCGCGCAGCGCCTGACGCCCTGTCTCATCCAGTATACGGTCTTGCTTCAATTCTTCAGCCAGCCAGGTAAACTGCTGCCTGCCCGCCGTCCCTAACTCATCGCGCAGCGCCCACAGGTCAAATTCATCGACCGGCGTTTTCCCACTAAGCAGACGCTGAACCTGATTTCTCGCACTAAACGCTTCTGGGTTTAACAACGGCGTATGCAGCAATACCATCAGAACGCAGGTGACAGCCGCAAGCAGCGGATTGCTCGTGCGTAAATTCCCCAACCAGACGCCAGAGCGGCGGATGACGGCCCATACCATCGCCAGGCTATAAAGCATCGCGATCGCCACGACGAAGATCGACTGAAAACGGAAAGGCGTCAGGCCATACTGTTCTATGCGCAGCCAGCTGGAATAGCCTGCTAACCCAACCAAAACCGGCAAACACATCACACTGGCGCTAACCAGCCCGCGTAAAACCACCGGGTAAGCGCGGCCTTCGTTATCATCCTGAGACGTGCAGTTAATCAAAAAGAGGTTTACGCCCATCAGGCATAACAGAATGACGGTGGAACGGCCGGTATTCCATATCGGCTCCAGGCCGCTAAAAGGCAGCGTTAAGGTGAAAACCACCGTAATCAGTGCGCTAAACGGCAGCAGGAAACGACAAGCCGATAGCAGAATCCCGCGCAGCAACCCGATTACGGCTTCTTTGGTCATTCCGATATATATGCCGAGAGAAAACACCACCGGCAAAAGCAGCATATAGAATCGGTAATGACTGAATACTTTACTTACCTGCCGGAATCCCAACATGTTGAACAGCATGCCGCACAGCACGAGCAGCAACACAACGACCAGAACGAGTAACCAGGCCAACAGCACAGTAAAAATATTGATCCAGGCGTGTTTACAGAGTGCGTCATAGGACGGCCATCGCCCTTCACGGTCTGGCCAACTGCAAATGAAAGTACAACAGATATAACCGAGGAGGATGCCACACAGCACCCAGGAATCCAGCAGCCGGAATAGTCCATTTTCGAAGAGGATCCAGCCGCTGATGGCGGTCATCAGCGCGGTCAGCACGCCAGCCAACAGCCACGTCTTTTTCACAAAGAGAGTGCGTTCCAGCAATTGCAGACTAATGCCGCCAACCACCGCCATCGTTATGAGCATTCCCTGAAGAGCGCCCTCTTTCATTTCAAGCGCCGCGACAAGGAGCAGCCCCTGAAGCAAGCCAATTGTCAGATAAAACTTTAACGATGGAGCATGGGCGGACATGGCAAATCCTTTTGTCGAGAATAAACGTGAGTATATCCGGATCGGCGGAGTCAATATGCCAGCAATAACTATCACGGCGTATTGCAACGTAGCGACTATGTTATTCCATGAGTGGAAAAAGTTGCTATTACGACAGAACGACGATGGACAGTTTTACCACAAATTGAAAATAGGATTGATGCAGAATAAGGATGTTATGCGGCGATAAGAGCCAGAAATCAGAGTAAAGAAGAGAGTTAGAGATGAAGAATTTTGGAGCGGGAAACGAGACTCGAACTCGCGACCCCGACCTTGGCAAGGTCGTGCTCTACCAACTGAGCTATTCCCGCAGAGAATCGGATTTATTATCTTTTACTTTCAGCAAAAAACCGTGCCGAAACCAAAATTTATCAAACCCTGTCAAATCTCATGTAACTTAATGAATTTAATCACTATTTACTAAAAAATGATTCGACGGTCAGCATTATGTACCAATCAACTTAACGTGGCAAGCCCTTTTCACTGAAAACCTTACCATCCCGTTTTAACCCGCTATGCGCAGTGGCAGTAGAGCAAAGAGAGTTCCTACAACAAGGCCGCCTGAGGTTAAGGCGGCCTGATATTTCATTAGCTTCTGCGTATCAGGATTTTACGCTTTTCAGCAAGGTTTGCTTGCAGATGTGCCCAAATGTGACGTAAGTCCCCGCACTACCCACACCGATACCGTCCTGAGCTGGAACATCAATAATCCACGCCCCCATGTCATAGGTCGTTCTCCACGTATTGATGTAGCCTAAATCGTAGTCTTGGAACTGTGTCGTGTGATCGGCATTACAGGCATCCAATTTTACAGCCCCAGAAGCACTCCCGTTTGAATCAGTTATTATTCCGTGGGCGTTGGCAGCATTAAACTCTAACTGACCATTACTTTCTCGTTGGTCGAGTATAAGAATCGCAACGATATTTGGGATACCCGCGCCAGTTGAATCAGTAACACGAACGCTCCAGGTAATATCCCGGTAGGCTTGCGTGGTCATAAAACCATAAGCCGTCGGTGCAGAGCTTGGGATACGCAGAACATTACTTTCTCCCGAAAGAGAGTGGCTAAGTTTTGCAATTTTCGAGCCTAGCGTTAATTTATATTTCTGAGCTACTGTCGGTAATCTTGATGGATTAGGCAGCACTCTCACCAAAACCTTTTCATTCGGCTGAGATGGAATGATGGTAATTTCCTGTCCGGTATTACGGGTTGTCCAGGTATTACCGCCATCAGTGGAAGATGCCAGTAACCAATTGTTATTGGTTCCGCTCGTCACACCATCAAAGCGAAGTAAAACATGCTGGCCACGGGTTGCGGTAAATACGTAGTAATCCGCATCAGAATCACTATCAGAGTTACCTTCAATTTCCCTCAGGCTATCGGACAAGGGATATGCCAAAGAGGGAATATCGTTCAGCTCATATGCATCAACATTCGTATTAACGATGGCACCAAAATTAAAAGCAGAACCATCTGCCGTATTGGCTTCCATAAACCAGTAATAGTGCCCCGGCGGAGTTAAATCCAACGTAGCCTCATCAGCATTCCCCGTTTGATTTGAATAATTAATTGCCGTCACATTATTCTGGCCATCATCGCGCATCAAGCTGAGTGCAATATCGGTTTCAGGACTCATGCCTACAACGAAAGCAGTTGTTTTAGAACGCTGAGTGATTTCAAAGTGATAACAAGCACTACCTCCATTTTGCAGTCCGTCCAGCGTATAAATGGTGTTTACGGCAAGGGTTGGACACAAAGGGGTAAATGCAGCGTTATTAGCAAGAGGTTGAGTGCTAGATAACGGGTTTTTTTGCGCGCTTTTTGCATCAACCTGCGCAGTGGGTGCATTAGGGGAAATAACAACAACCCCCTCATTTTCCGCTTTATGAAATTTATAATTACTTGCAGCATGCGCCTGTATACTATTAGGGGCATCAAATACAGAAACCGTGCCTTTCTTTTGCAGTTTCCCAATATCCTTCACTTCGACAGAAACGCTGGTTTCAGCAATCGCTGAACCCATGCAGAATGCCAATCCGGCAGCCGCAAGATATATATTTAAACGATGGTATTTCATCCCAATATTTCCTTATCCTTGAGTATTCTCAAATAGAGCGCAGACTTATTATTTAATAATTAACAAATACTGAATGTTAAGCGGGAGTAGTATTACACCGACACGCCGTATAATCTCAACAAAATCTTACAAAAATATTTAAAATGAAATTTTTTAAATGAGCGGATTGAAATTATTATTAAATATAATTAATTCGCTCATTTATAATTTACTCAATAATTATTTAATACTCTCGACTAAAATCTACCTCACCACGCAGCGTATTATCAGCATGGAAGCGAGCGAGATTATCCAGAAATAATCGTCCCATCAGTCCCGGCACCATTGGTCCGGCAATGTGCGCCGTCAACGTCAGATTCGGTGTGTTCCAGAATGGGTGGCTGTACGGTAGCGGCTCTTGCCTGAAGACATCCAGCACTGCGCCCGCAATCTGCCCATCACGCAGCGCCGCCCGCAAATCATCATCCACCACGGCGCTACCGCGCCCGACATTAATGAACAGCGCCGAAGACTTCATGGCGGCAAATAGACGGGCATCATAGATATCGGTGGTTGCCGACGTATCGGGAAGGAGATTGATGACATAGTCGGCCTTCGGTACCGCAGCAGGTAGCTCCGCCAAGCTCATGATCCGTTTAAAATCAGGCCGCTGTCTTGGCGTACTGACGATACCGTATAGCTCAACGCCAAAAGGCCGTAGGAAGCCTGCAACCTCACAGCCGATCTCTCCCGCACCGACAATCAGCACGTTTTTATCCGCCAGCGATCCCGGTAAGCGATGATCCCAGCGCCGCTCTTCCTGACTGGCTTGCCGTTCCCCCAGGCGCAGCTCATGCCTGAGCATATAAGCAATCACATACTCGGCTATCGGCTGCCCAAACACGCCAACGGCGCGACTCAGCCGGTAATCACGCGGTAACCCATCGGCCAGCAGCGGCTTGAACCCCGCCCAGGTCGACTGTAGCCACGTCGGTTTCGCTCCCTGAGCCAGCAGTGCCGCTGCGGTATCAGGTTCGCCCAGCCAAATCGGGCAGCCCGCCGCTTGCTCTGCCGTACCGTTCGAGAGCACCAGCTCAAGCTCCGGCGCACTATGATTTAAGACAGAGCCGATCTCATCGGCACGCGAGTCCAGCAGCAGAATAGCGGTCATAAGCACGTTCCTTAGCAGAGTGAGGCACCTTCGGCCTCACTCCGATCATTGTCGTCATTACGTTTACGATTAGGCAGAAGCCTGAATGAGCGACGCCAGTAGCGCGCCGCGCTTCGCTTCCGATTTTTTCACCAGTGCGGCAAGTTTCTTGGTATTGCCCCAGATGAGATACAAAATGTGTTCTATCACGGCGGGTTCCCGCATCCGCACTTCTTTGACCAGTTGTTCGAACAGCGCGTCATCCTCTAACGCAGGCAACATATTCAACTTTAGGCTTTCTGTTGCATGGCTCAGGCAGGCAACCAGCGTCACCACGTTCTGCGCCGTCACGCTATGCTTATCGAAAAACGCACGAATGAAGGCATCCTGTAGCGATTGATGTTCGTCATCCACGCTTTCCATGTAATCTTTTACAAGTGGGAAATACCCCGCATCGGTCAGCCCCAGCCCAAATACGGCATAGCTTCCCGGCATGATGCACTTCTCACCTTCCGAATCGGCGTACCACTCAAATTGCTCACTCGCAGTACGCGCATAATCCTCAAGCAGTGGATAGTTCGATTCATACTGCAACGCGTTAGCAAAAAAACGATGGGTATCTGATTTTGCCAGCCCCTTGATGGGAAGGTACTGTCGCACCGACGATTTCAGGACGATCTTGTAACTCTTTGGAAAGCCAAGCGTCAGTAAGCGCGTAATGAAGCGCAGTGCCTGCTCATACGCTTCGGCGCTTTCCTTGCGAATACGAACGGTGATAGTTGAGAACACATCATTCGCCACGCACTCCACCGATTCGTTCTTAAGGTTAATCAGCGCGTGCTCAAACGTGCCGCTTCCCTCTTCCATCATGCTTACCGCACGCGGATAGCCCAACTGCTTCGCGATATCCAGATATTCCAAAGCCTGGGACTTACTATAAGAAGGTTCATAGCGCAGAATCATAACGGCCGCATAGAGTACTAATTCAACAGGATGAAGCGCTTGTGAACCCTGTAACTCCAGTACGATACCGGGCTTGAGGGTATACTTATCTGGTTCAAAAAAATACTCGGGTTTGGACACGTCGCAATAACGCAACAAAAAGTGCTGATCCACCCACGCTTTTAACTCACGGGTAATGGTGCGTCGATGTTCCGACAATTCCGCACTTCCTGCGTTTCGCTGCTGAATCAGCTCAAGCAGAGTGATGACTTTGTCGATATCCATCGCAGGAAAGAGATGCGCATCGAACAGGTGACGAACCAGAAAGAACGTTTGCAGCGGCTCCGTCGGCGCATTGCCATGCGTCAGGTACCGATCGGTATAGGCGTGAATAGACTCAAGTAGCCGCTGTTTTTTCACCTCGTTGGTGAATGTAAACAGCGTAATCAGCAGGCGACCTTCCGTTGCCGGAAATACAGCCCGAAAACAAAACCGGTAGTCAATCAGCGCCGTATCTGCCAGTTTCTCAACACGCTGCGCGATAGCCTGAGCCAGCACAGGAACGACACTTTTCTGTATTTGCGCGACGCTCAGCGCACCTTTGCGACTGCCGGGCGACAACCCATCGGCATCCGGCTTCGCTTCAGAGGATATCGACGTACGCCCTGGAGCATAATCCAGTATCAAATCGTCATGGATGCCGGCCTGCAACGTTGTTCGCGATACAATCTCATCAAGCCCGGCCCTTTGCTCCTGCGTATCAAACCATTTGTTGATTGCCGTAAGCGATTCATCCCGCATCGGCAGGTCGTGTTGTGGTGATACCCCGGTTTCGTTTGAATGCCTGTCCGTCATTTTTCTATTTTTCCTTATTATTTATCGCAGATGAAATACTGCCCCACAGCACGGTATTGATGTTTCTACCAACCGCCTCCGCCACCACCACCGGAACCGCCCCCCGACGATCCCCTGCCGGAAGAGCCTGAACCACTGGAACTGCCGCCACCTCCCCCGCCAGAGCCGGAGCTCACCACCGTTATCGACGAGGCACTACACATGCGGTTGAACTGGGAGATTCCGTTCCACTGCGTACTGGAGAACACGTCAGAGGCCATTTGGTGGTTTTTCAGATACTGAGCAAACGTATTAGCCCAGGTTTCCCCCACGCCCAACGCCAGCGCATAAGGCAGCATGCGTTCAAAATGAGTCACTCGCTCATCGGGCGGATACAGCGTCTCATAACGGCGCTCTTCTGCGGTGCGGAGGTACAAGGTCATCCCTTTGGCTATGGCCAAACCATTCAACCCTTTCTGGGTATGGCGCGGAACGATGCAGAAGAAACCCAGACACAGTAACAGGCTGACCGATAAGGCGCCCTGATAGTCTGTCGGCAATTGAGACGATGTCAGTAAGCGAAACAGCCCGAGACCAAACGGCAGCGTAAAGAGAAACCCGGCCACCACCAGAAAAAGCGAGGCTTTACTTTTCTCACTATTCTTTAGCAGCGCGGAAAAGCGTGCGTATTTAATTAATTGCAGACACAGCATCATACTGAACAGCAGGAAAGGCATGCCGATGACCGTGCTTATTGCCGTCCAGAGATTGAAGAAAAAGCCGTACAGCACCGGAACCAACAGGCTTAGCGCGAGCCCCACTCTCACGGCTCCTGCAATCGATAAAAACAGCGTCGGGTGCATTTTTTCATAATGCGCCTCTTGAGCCTTGCGCGCCTTCTGCATTGGCACCGAACGCATACTGGTTTCCGTAATATCCAGTTTCTTCGTCTTGCCGGGAAATAAGGTACTAAGGAGCTGTTTATCCTCGGGTGTCAGCTTAATAGACTCGCTTTCAGGTAAGCGAGTGAGCCACTGCTCTTCTCGCTTCTGCGCCATACCACTTCGGCTTTTTCTCGGTTTATGGATGACTTTTGTCAGCGCAATCGCACGCCTGGCAACCAAATCCAAGACATCGCTGGAGAAAGCCACGTTGTCGTAGGTTCGTTGACAGAGGTAACGTACATAGCCGGGATAAATGCCATTGGGAACGCTATACAACGGCATGACTGCGGGTTTCGTTAAGCCAAGGGGGGTTATATGCTTACTCCACCAAAACAGGTAGTAAGCCACGATCAGAAAGGGAGGAAACCACAGTATCCCGCTTTTCAACGCGGGCGAGAGCCAATTCCCCAGCAGAGAGTCCTCTTGCGGTGCCGGGGCGGAAGCCAGAATACTCCGTGGCCAGGTGTAGGCGACAGTCACGCCTTCCCCCGGATGCAGCGGTGCGAGCGTCTCAATACTGCCATCTGCCAGAATGCGGGCGTTGTCGCCTTTCCAACCCACCGGACCGGTATAGACGTCAACCGATTGCAGACGGGAATCTTTACCGCTGGTGGAGAGAAACGCCGCTTGCTCCGGCAGATACAGGCGAAAACGCACCTGATTTATTGGATAGCTCCAACCGTTGCCGGTGACGTTCCAATACAGCTCATCCCAGTCGGGGAAGCGGCTGAAATGGTTACTCACCTGATACTGAATACGGTAGCGATAGACTCCGGGTTGCAGTTGACGATCGGCACGACCAATCAGTAGCTTAATCTGTTCGCCCGTTTGATCGATGCTGTAGCTTTCCGGCTCGCCATCTCGCAGCACCTGCGTAATCTGGTACGCCAGCCGGAACGTACTGCCATCCTGCCGATGCCAAACTTGCGGGAGCGTGCGGAAAATCCCTCGTTTGATCTGCTCGCCGGTCGACTGAACCTGAATGGTCTCATCCACCAGCATGGTGCCATCCGTCTGGAAGCGAGCTTGCGAATCAAACAGCAGAATACGTTCGTCCGCCGTCTGCTGAGAAACCGTCGTTCCCGGCGCAACGCTAATCCCTGGGATAAACGTATTATCCAGCGCGTTTGCCTGAACCAGAGCGCTCCACCCGAGTACAACCAACCAGCCGCAACGGCACAGCGCATCCATCCACCTTGCCATCACGTCACTCCATCCGTGGAACGTCACCCTCTGCGGGATTCTCCAGTTCAAAGAACGCTTCGGTTTTAAACTGGAACAGGTTGGCGATGAGCAAGCTGGGGAAGGATTCCACCTGAATATTCAGATCCCGCACCGTTGCGTTGAAATAACGGCGCGACATCTGAAGCTGATCTTCAATTTCAGAGAGCGATTGCTGCAAGGCGAGGAAGTTTTGGTTGGCTTTCAGTTCAGGATAAGCCTCTGCCAGCGCAAAAAAGCGCCCCAGCGTCCCTGAGTATTCCCGTTCATTCTGAGCAATTTGGCGCGTGCTGCCAGTCTGGCTAGTACGCTGACGGGCAATGGCTTCCAGCAGATCTTTTTCGTGCTGCGCGTAGCGCTTGACCAACGTCAGAAGGTTAGGAGCCAGATCGTGTCGGCGCTTTAACTGCACCGCAATGCCGCTCCAGGCTTCATCTTTAAAACGTCGCAGAGATATCAATCGGTTGTAGGTAAAAATGGCCCAGATAACCACCAAGCCAACCAGAGCTAAACAAAGATAAATTTCCATTTTAAGCTGTCTTTTCGCTGTGATAGAGAAGAAAAATCAACGCGTTGGTATAAATGTATGACGACGAATAGTACCGCATTCACGCGCCGTTGGTGACAGGAAATTACGATGGTTTGGTTTTTCTAATGATACAGAGAAGGCGTGATAAATCATGTCATGACAGCCCCACAGCACGGGGAAATCCGTGCTGTGGGACCTAGGCCAATCAGGCATTCAGCGTGGCGTTATCAATGACGAAGCGGTATTTCACATCGCCTTTGAGCATCCGCTCGTAGGCTTCATTGATTTCGTCAGCGCGAACAAGCTCGATATCGGAAACAATCCCGTGTTCGGCGCAGAAATCCAGCATTTCCTGCGTTTCAGGAATGCCACCGATCATCGATCCCGCCACCGTGCGGCGTTTCATGATCAGGTTGAACACGTTAGGAGAAGGATGCGGTGACGCAGGCGCACCGACCAGCGTTAGCGCGCCATCGCGTTTCAGCAGAACCAGAAACGCATCCAGATCGTGCGGCGCAGCAACGGTATTCAGGATTAAATCGAAGCTGCCCGCGTGCGCTGCCATTTCTTCCGCGTTACGAGACACCACGACTTCATTTGCGCCCAGCGCCTTAGCATCTTCACGCTTAGATTCAGACGTGGTGAACGCCACAACATAAGCACCCATGGCATGCGCCAGTTTGATCCCCATGTGACCAAGCCCGCCGATACCCACGACGCCGACCTTCTTACCCGGCCCGGCATTCCAGTGGCGCAGCGGCGAATAGGTGGTAATCCCCGCGCACAGCAGAGGCGCGACCGCAGCCAGTTCTGCCTCGGAATGACGGACGCGCAGCACATAGCGCTCATGCACGACGATCTGCTGAGAATAGCCACCAAGCGTCCAGCCGGGCTCATCCGCAGTCGGGCCATTATACGTGCCGACCATCCCGTCGCAGTAGTTTTCTAAACCATCATCACATTCTTCACAGTGCCGACAGCTGTCCACGATGCAGCCAATACCGACCAGATCGCCCGCCTTAAAGGCCGAAACATGTGCCCCTACCGCCGACACCCGTCCGACGATTTCATGGCCGGGTACACAGGGAAACTGTGTGCCTGCCCACTCAGCACGCACTTGATGCAGGTCCGAGTGGCAGATGCCACAGTACGCAATCTCAATCTGGACATCGTGGGCTCCCGGCGCACGACGGACGATCTGCAACGGTTCAAGAGGTTTATCGCCCGCATGGGCCCCATACGCATGTACAAGCATGGCTATTTCCTTTTCTGTTGAGAAACCGATCATGTTGAGAATCGATCATGTTAAGAAATCGAATATTTTCCTAAATCCCTCAGCAGGTAGGTATAGCATTCCGATGGTTTTCTTGCCTGATCCGATGTATTCCCCTCATCAGAGGGTAATTTTGGTGAACGCCAGAGATGCACCTAACGCAATCAGGGCAACACCGATGCCTTTGTCGACCCAATGTTGACGATCGATGAGCCGGCGGCGCATAGCTGGCGCGGCAAAAAACAGCGCAACAATACTGAACCAGACCCAGTGCGCCACCGACATGAATAACCCGTAGCCAAAGTTATGGCTCATTGGGCTACCGGGCTGTACGACCTGGGTATAGGTGGCGACGACAAACAGCATGGTTTTTGGGTTAAGCGCGTTGGTGAGAAAGCCCATGCGAAACGCAGCAAGCGATGACGGCGCATTACCGGACGCTTCTTCTAATGTTATTTTTGTTTTATTGGTTAATGACTTATACCCCAGATAAATCAGGTATGACGCTCCCAGAACTTTCATCGCCATAAATAGCATCGGAGAGTTCACAATGAATACCGCGATGCCAAAAACGGTATACATCACGTGGATCTGGACGCCGCAGGCAATGCCAAACGCACTGAGTAAACCGGCGCGCGAGCCAAAGGCGTAGCTGTTGCGAGTCACCATAGCAAAATCAGGCCCCGGACTGATCACCGCCAAAATGGTGATCGTCGCGACGGCAATTAACTCATTCATTAACGTTTTCCTTGTTCGGCAAGCCATCACTTTCACGATGATTTTGCACAGATGGGTAACAGACAGGCTAAAGGAAGAATGCAAAAATCACTGACGCAATACGGCTAGCAAAGATGCGACCTCTACAATATTTCCTCATTATTTAGGCCATTAGGCCTTTTAAACCTGAAGACAGTGTGATTATTCAGCGTTTGCATGTGGCAAAAAAGCGATTTATCTTGGTATAAATCTGTCAAATTTCATCGTGTATATGAAAATTCCCTCGTTAGCCTCTTTTCGCTTCTTTGAAGCGGCCGCACAAACCGGTAGCTTTGTTAAAGCCGCCGAGTCCCTGCACGTCACGCATGGTGCCGTCAGCAGGCAGATCAGATTGTTGGAAGAGGCGCTGGGGGTTGAACTATTTGAACGACGCAACCGCGCGATCTTTTTAAACGCGGCGGGCCGTTCTTTGCATACGGTCACGCAGTCTGTTTTCGAGCAGCTCGAAGGCGCAGTCTATCGGCTACAGCAAGGCGCGCAGGATGACGTACTGACGCTGTCATGCGAGCCCACGATTGCCATGAAATGGTTGATTCCGCGGCTACCGGCTTTTAATCAGGCGAATCCCGATATCAAACTTCATCTGGTGGCTGCGGGCGGGCCGATTGATTTTGTGCGTAGCGGCGTTGACCTCGCACTGCGGCGTGACGATTTTCACTGGGACCCACAAACGCATGGGGTAAAGGTGTGTGACGAATGGATGGGGCCGGTAAGTCGCGACAAAGCCGATCGCAAGGACAGCCTGGAGGGAATGCGTTTGCTCTATACCGGAACGCGACCAAAAGCGTGGGCAACCTGGCAACGACAGACGCATGTGTCACTCAAAGGCACTACCAGAGCGGACTATGAGCACTTTTATCTGTGTATTCAGGCGGCCGTATCGGGATTAGGCATGGCAATGGCATCTTTCCTGATGGTGCAGGACGAGATTGCAAACGGGCAACTGCATGCACCGTATGGATTTGCGCGGGAGGGTTCTGCTTATTATCTGTTATCGCCCATCCCCCTTGAGCAAAATGAAAAGTACGTACGATTTCATACCTGGCTAATGCAGGAAGTGTCCACCTGCCTTTCTGGGGTTGAAAATGCTTGTTAAAACCGCACTGGAAAGACAATGACAGCACATTCCCGTGAAGCCAACTTCACGACAATCAACATGATTATCGCCGCCTCACTCGTGGGCTTGGTTACGGGCTACACGCTGCCGCTAATCAGCCTGAAGCTGGCCGAGCTCGGGCACAGCACCGCGACACTCGGTATTCTGGCAGCTCTTCCGGCAGCGGGGATGATGCTATCCTCTTTCGTTACGCCGTGGCTCAGCCGTCGCCTGCATGCCAGCTATCTGTTATCCGGCAGCCTGATCCTTCTGGCGGCATCAACCGTTGCCTCGTTCCTGCTATCACACCCTGTTTCGCTTATTTTTCCTCGCCTGTTAACCGGGCTCGCCTCGGGAGTTTTGGTGGTGCTGGGAGAAACCTGGGTCACCAGCCGAGCATCAGACAAACACAAAGCGACGCTGACGGGGCTGTATGCCGCCGTTTTCACCGGGTGTCAGCTGATAGGGCCGCTGCTCATTGCCGCTGGCGAGTCGATGCAAACCTATGCGCTATGGCTGATTTGCGCGATATCCGCAGCGTGTGCGTTCATGCTGAGGAACTGCGCCACAATGGTTCAGGCAGATGAATCGTCCTCAGCGTCTTATCGGGATCTTATTCCTTTTCTCCCGGCAATCGCTTCTGGCGTGCTCTGCTTCTCCTTCTTCGATGCCAGTATCCTTTCGCTCTTTCCGCTTTACGGCATGGAACAGGGCTTGGACGAAAAATCTGCGATCTTGCTGGTCACACTCATCTTTCTGGGCGATGCCGTCTTTCAGACGCCGATTGGCTGGCTGGCAGACAAATGCGGCATCATCAAAACCCACATCAGTTGCGGCATCCTTTTCTGTGTGATGCTGGTCTTGATCACCTTCTCGTTCTCCTCCCCTACACTTCTGGTGCCCGTCTGTATCGTACTGGGCGCAGCGGCAGGCGGGCTTTACACGCTGTCTCTGGTTCGGGCGGGTCAGAAATTTGCCGGACAGCGGCTGATTGTGATGAATTCACTTCTGGGGCTGGTGTGGTCGGCTGGCAGTATCAGTGGGCCACTGTTCTCTGGTGCCGCCATCACGTTTTACGGCTACGACGGCCTCATCGCCATCTTGCTGCTAACCGGCGTGCTGTTTGTCGGAATACAAGGCGTATTAAGAAAAGAACGCGTATCGCGCTCGTTGGGTGAAGAGTGAATGTAGAAATCTGGTTCACCAAGCCGTAGCGGGCTTGGTGAGCCAGAAGTAGATACGCCAGATGGGCACTTATGCAGCCATTTCGCGTTTGAACACCTCCAGCGTGTGTGCCTTGACGCGGATAAACTCAGGATCGCTCATCGCCTCCGCACCGCGCGGGCGCGCCAAGTTGAACGGAACAATCTCCGACACCGTCGTTGGCCGTCGCGTCAGCAGCAGGATTTCGTCCGCCAGAAATACCGCATCTTCTAAATCGTGTGACACGATAACCATCGTCACGCCAGTCGCCACCTGAACTTCTTGCAGCTTGTCACGGATGAACAGCGTCATTTCAAAATCCAGCGCGGAGAACGGCTCATCCAAAAACATCACCTCCGGCCCTGTCGCCAGCGCGCGCATGATACATACCGTCTGCTGCTGCCCACCTGAAAGCTCATACGGATAACGCTGAAGATCGAAGCGAATATCAAACATTGCGATCAACTCATCCATCCGTGTCTGAACGTCCTGCTTGCGCATGCCACTGCGCACCAGCGGGTAGGCAATATTCTTCCAGGCGCTCATCCAGGGGAAAAGTGCATCACGATAGTTTTGAAACACATACCCGATTCTGGTTTCTGACAACGTTTTGCCATCAAACAGGATATCGCCGCTATCGACGGGAATCAGCCCGGCAATCATGTTCATCAGCGTCGATTTACCGCAGCCGTTTGGCCCGAAAATAGACACGATTTTGCCACGCGGTAAATCCAGATTCAGGTCGGTATAGAGCGGCTGACCCGCAAACGACTTGTTCAAGCCGCGAATGGTAACGTGGGTGTTCGGTGCAGGATAAGGCGGAAAAGCGGTATCCGGTTTTTCCATTTGCGCTGTATGAGATGTCATCATGCTTTGCCACTCCAGTGAACAATTCGTTTCTCTACCAATAAAAACAGTACGTTAAGCAGATATCCCAGTGCGCCCGTAATCAGAATCGAAGCGTACATATCCCGAATATTGAACACCTGCTGAGCATCAATGATGCGGTGTCCCAGCCCTGTTTCCGAGCCAATAAACATCTCCGCGACAATGACGATCACCAATGCCATCGACACCCCCGTGCGCAGGCCGACAAAGGTTTGCGCCAGACTTTCCAGCAGCATGATGTCTTTAAAAATGTGCCAGCGGGAAATCCCCATGACCTGCGCCGCCATCAGACGGGTTTTCTTGGCATTCATCACGCCATAGGCGCTGTTGAACAGAATCACCAGCACGGCGGCAAAGGCCGAAATGGCAATCTTATTCGCATCGGTTATCCCGAAAATCAGCAAAAATAGCGGAATCAGCGCCGATGATGGCGTAGAACGAAAGAAGTCGATCAAGAACTCTAGGCTGCGGTAAATCTTTTCGTTGCTACCTAAAATGATGCCGAGCGGCACGCCAATCAGAGCAGCAAAACCAAACGCCACCAGCGTACGGTATAGCGTCGCACCGATATCGGTACGCATGCTGGCATCCGCGAAAGACTGGAACATATAACCCAGCGTCTCGACAGGCGATGGCAATAAAATAGGGTTCAGCCATTTCGCGCTGACGGCCAATTGCCAAAAGAGAAACAGTAAAATCGGGCCGACAGCGGGTAATAATTTAGACGTCCAATGCTGGCGCATAATCGAGCTCCTCCCTTAAGGCTGATAAATCAGGCTGCTGACATCCACCGGCTGCCGGAAGATTTTTCTTTCGGTGAACACGTCATAAAACTTCTGGAACCACGCCAGATTGTCGCCTTTTAGCTCGTCGTACATGACAAACCCCGGCAGCGGCACTTCTTTACTCAATTCGGCCTCAATGCTGGTGTAACCCGTGATGTGATCGCGAGCGGCTTCTGGGTTCTGCTGAATAAACTGCACCGATTTGGCATAGGCCTGCGTGAAGCTTTTTGCATCCGCCGCCCGACTTTCGATAAAACCGCTATTTAATGCCGCCGCACCGCCAAACCACGGCGCATCGGGGTTACCAAGCACATAGCGTGAGATCACGCCGGTTTCCAGCGTACGCGACAGCCCTTTCAACCGACCGACGGTTCCCGTCGGTTCCAGAGTATAAACACCGTCAATCTGACCCGCGGCCAGCGCAGCCACATGTTGCCCAACCGGCAATTCCGTCACGCGCAGCTCGTCAGCCGTAAAGCCATTTTTCTCCAGAATGATTTTGGTCATCACCACATTCTGAATACCCGGCCCACAGGCGATACGCTTACCTTTCAGCTCCGCGATACTTTTTACATCGCTGTTTAACGGCACCAGAAATTCATCTAATACCATCCGATGATTAGAAGGATTCGAGCAAATGATCTTGAACAGGCCCGGTGAGGTAATCGCCCCTAATCCCAATGCACCGGTGGCCGTACCGTTGGCGCATCCGTGTATGCGGCCCGTGATCATCCCCTCGACAATCTGTTGCGGGCTGGCGAACTTCACCGCTCGCACATTCAACCCTGCCTCTTTGAAAAAGCCCCGCTCAACGCCGACATATAAAGGCAAGCCGCCCACAATCGGCCAGTAACCAATGCGGATTTCTTCCCCTTCGGCAGCAAAAGCCATTCCCGGCAGCAAGCTGCTTAGCGTAAGCGCGCCTGCGCTAACCGCTGACCACTTCATCAACTGCCTGCGTTTACGATCGATCTTGTCATTGTTATTTTTCATTGTATTCCCCCTTCAACGGTGAGCTAACAACAGCCGATAACCACCAGCCTGAAAAAACCGATCAGGTCGATTGCCTGAGTCGCGCCATCTTGTACACAAGATGGTATGTAAGACTAAGCACAGGCCGTGCCATGTTTATTAGCGCCATAAAACCCCAGCAAACACGCAGATCAGGCTGCGTTAGCGCACCAAAAAAAAGCAAAACGTTACAAAAATGCATTGCGAGTGATGCAGCGTGACTCGCCGTCAGCACATCGCCTTCTTGCTGATGCAGACAAATGTGGCATCATAAAAAATCCATCAGAGGCGATATGCTTTTCTACGTTAGGGATTGTCATGACAATCATGCACACGGATGTTTTATCTATAGATTTCCCCTCAACTTTCACGTCCGTTGAGCAGATAGGACAAGGGGGACTCGGCCAGTACGCCACTGACGATGGCGTCGTTGCGCTAAACATTTACCCGGTGAGTGGGGAACTGCTGCATAAAGTAGAAACGGGGCAGGCAGAGCGATATCGCACTTTCTGCGGTAAAAGCTATGGCAAACTCACCTGGCTTGAGGAAAAGACGTTAACCCTCGAAAACGACAGCGCATTATTAATGACAGCTGAAGGGATTTACGGCTTCGCCTACGTGTTCGCGTTTATCCGCTTAACGGACACGGTTTGCCTTTTCGCTGGGGGCTACTGCCCGCAGGATCGGCGACAAGAACATTTCAAAACCCTGGAAACCGCGCTGCGCAGCCTGCGGATTGTCACCACAACCCCAGAGATGGCATTGAGCCGCCATCGAAAAGCATTAGGGGAAGAAGAAGAGGTGGCCAACGCAGTTCAGGAAAACAAGGCAGAAATAAAGCAGGAAAAGACAACCGAGACGCCAACCTTTCCTCCTATGCCCGTAGATCCAGCCTTGCACCCGCTGCTGGCAGAGCATTCTCCGTTACGGCGGCACCTTGTGGATGAGCTGCTCTCGGCAGATACCATCGCCCCCATAGCCCACGCCGTGGCTGGCACCTTACGCAGTAGTATCGATTTCTATCATGGCGCAGAGGACGACCAGACAGCACTGGGCAATCATCGGCTGGGCGGTCTGCCGGATTTACCTGTCGATATTCCCTACCCTTGCGTCAGCGTCCCCGAAGACACCTTGCTCGAATACGAGGAATGCTGGCAAGAAGGTGAAGACGAAAAAGACGTGTGCATTTTCCCTTGGGACGACGCCACAAAGGCCTATCGTGTACCGCTGGAATTTATTGCGCAGATAGACTGCCGCGCTTTGGCACCGTTGCAAGATTATTTACCGCGCGAAGGCACGTTATTCTTCTTTCTGGAATGTGGAAGCAGCCCTGTAACAACCCGAGGGAAGGTGATTTATGTGCAGGATGCAGCAAGTCTGTGCAGCGGCACACGCTTTGCCGACCTGGCCTTCAATGACGAGAAGACGCTCGGACAGAAGCCCGCATTCAAACTACACCCGAGAACCAGCGTCGCTATCCCCAGCTTCTACGCATTGCACCAAAATCCTCATCTTGGATCCATACTCTGCTCACGCCTGAGTCTGGAGCAGCAGGCCGAGTTGGACAATGATGTATACGACGATGCGCTGTCCCGCCTTGGCTTTGCCCAATATTACGCTTGGCAGTTACAGCAACTGGGCGCATTCAATCTGCTGCCTGACAGCAAAGCGACGGAAAAGCAACTTGCCTGGATGGTCGACAGGGAGATGCTGCCGTCAGACTTTTCGCCTGATGCCCCATTGCCCGAGTATCAGGGCATTGCCCGAATCAACGGCTGTGGCTTCAGCCAGCATGAATTACCCGAGTTGCAGGCAGCACAGAAGTTAGGCGGCGAAGCGCAGGACTGGCTGGTACTGTTTCAGGTCTGTCTGGACGGACAATTTCAGTGGGATGACGGCATGCTGAATTTCATCATTCATCGTACCGACCTCGCAGCCCTACGCTTCGACCGCGTATTTCTGGTCTGTGACTACTGATTGAGAGCATTTAGTAAAAACAATCGCAGAGACAAAACATACCCATGTTGCGGGCTGCCGCAAGAAAAAAGATTGCGCATTGCGACAATTTGTCGCAAACTAAAATCTGTAGTGCGTCGAAAGGTGACGTATCATCAAAACCATCACTAAGAGGCTGTGGTGACTACATAGTGGAGTACCAAAATATGGCAACAAGCATCCGCCTGGATGATGATTTTGTTGAAGAGGTGAAAGTGCATGCTGAGGCAATGAGCCGAAGTGTGCCAAAGCAAATAGAGTACTGGGCTAAAATTGGCCGTATTGCTGAGGATAACCCTGAATTGCCTTTTTCCTTCATCAACGAAATCTTGCTGGCGAAATCAGAAATCGACAATGGAAGAATGACGAAATATGTGCGCAGAAGAGACCGAGAAAAATCTTGAGATATATCAGTCACGCCGTTTTGAGAAAAAATTTGCCTCTCTGACAGAACAAGAACAGAAAACCGTCGATGAGCAGATTGAACTTATCATTGACGAACCTGAGATTGGTGAGCGAAAAAAAGGTGATCTGAATTATCTTTGGGTACATAAATTTTATATGAGTAACCAGCAATATCTCCTGAGTTATAGCTGGGTTGACGCTAAACTTGAAATATATTTATTGAGCCTCGGTTCACATGAAAATTTCTATGATGATCAAAAGCGTCACAGAAAAGCCGACTTAAAGCTTATTAAGTAACGAGTCTCAGATGCTCTTTTTATCTTAAGCGGTTTTCTTGTTCAGGAAATGACTAAGTAGAGTGCGACGACAACCCAAAGCGAATTAATCGTGGTGATTGTCGTCGATGTGGCGTGGTACAGGCTTAAGACTTGGCACTGATCTGCGTGAAGACAGCTTGCAGGGTTGCGGCCTCGTAGGTTGGTTCAATGTCCGAATCGTTGGCAGCGCCACCTGCATTGAACCAGCAGCTGTCGATGCCGTACAGGTTCGCTCCAAGGATATCGGCATCGAGCCTGTCGCCTACGATGATCGCCTCGGCTTTTTTGAACGAGCTGAACTTGCCGGCGGAGAACTCGAAGAAGCGCGCATCTGGCTTGGCGAAGCCGCAGGCCTCAGAGGTAGCGACAAACGTGAGCCACTTTGCCAGACCCGAGTTCGCCACCCGCTTCGCCTGCACATGCTCAATACCGTTGGTAATAATGCCAACTTCACCAATCTCGGCAAGCGCTTCACAGATCTGAACCGCGCCATCCACCAACACCACGGTCTCAGGCAGGCACTCCAGATAGAGGTTGCTCGCTTTGTGAGGATCGATATCGATGCCATGAAGGGAAAACGTGCGACGAAATCGTTCTACTTTCAGGAGATCCTTGGAGATTTCCCCCTTTTCAAACTCGCTCCATAGCTGAGAATTCTCGCGCTGATAGTCTGCGAACAGGGTCGTATTCTCAATATCGACGCCAAGGTTCGTCAGCGTGCGTGCAAACGAAAGACGCTCAGAGGCTTTGAAGTCCAACAGCGTGTCGTCAAGGTCAAACAGGAAATGGCGGTATTTCATAATTGTTGGTTACTCTGCATCAAGGAATCACTTCTGACGGAGACGGACTGCGCTGGCTTAACGGCCGTCAGCGCACGGTTAACCCCCAGAAGTACGACGAGGAATGATAGCGTCAACAGCCCGATCATCACCCACGGAAACGCGCCCGGGCCTGCGCTGCTGAGGAGCAATCCTCCAATGACGCCCCCTGAAGCCACCGCGGTGTTCCACGATGTGGTAGACATCGACTGTGCGACGTCCACGGCGTCAGAAGAAAGGTGAGTCATTGCCGTTTGCGTGACGACGGAGAATCCCCCGAAAGAGATGCCCCACATAAAGACGGCCAGAATCAGAATGACCTGTACATCGGACCAAAGGCCCAGAAGGAGCGTCGCAGCAGCGAATAAGAACACCTCAGCAGGGCCGAGACGCTTAAGATTTCCATCAACGATAATGCCTGACAGTACAAGGCCAAAGACCGCACCCGCCCCGAAAATGAACAACACACCATTGAGCCAGTCCCCCATGGAGGAAGCCACGAGGAAAGGCTCGATGTAAATATACAGAATATTGTGCGTGACGATGTAGGTGAGGATCAGCGCAAGCGTCGCCCCGACGCCACGCTTGGCAGCAACCTGAGGCAGCGATAATCGCTTATCCGCCGATTCGCCAGGGAAATCGGGAGCAAAAAGCGCGATCCAGATGACAAGGAGCACCGCGATAGCCGACACGAGTCCAAATGCGCCCTGCCAGCCGATGACTGAGCCGAGAAGGCCGCCAATCGGTACGCCGAGAACCAGCGCGGCCGTCGAGCCCGCACCGACAATAGCGATGGCACGCCCGAGTAACCACCGGGGAACCATACGCGAGGCGTACCCGGCCAGCATCGACCAGACCACACCACCGAACAGGCCTGCAACAAAGCGGGCGGCCAGTGATAAAACGTAGTTGTCGGAAAAGGCGGTCAACGCATTCACGACGGCAAATCCGCTAATCGCGATGAGCAGCAAGGGCTTGCGCCGCATGCCGCGCGTCAGCGCCGTAGCAGGAATCGCAGATAACAGCGCCCCCAGAGCAAACGCGGTAATGAACTGGCCGGCCAGACTTTCAGAGACATCAAGACCCGTCGCGATCGAACTGAGGAGCCCTGCCGGCATGATCTCAGTCAGTAAGGTCAGAAACGCGGCTGTCGCAAGTGCGAGGAGCTTTAACACGGGGAGAGACGGGGTTTGGATTCGATTTGCACTCAAAATAATTATTTACCTGTAACACTGGCCTGTCGTAACACACGGAATGTAGTAACAAACGGAATAGTAGTAACACACTAAATTTGGCCATCTGAACAGAGATGATACCATCACATTCTTATACAAACAGGTAACATTGTGCTCAGGGGCACAATACGCGGTGGGTAAACAATGTTGAAAATCTCTTTCTTTAGCCTCTTTATCAGGTATCTAAAAGCATCGACCGTTCGGCATCCAGACATTTTTGGTCTTAAGGACTTTTCACCGACAGAACTGGTTTCTCAAGGATACGAGTTAGTCGGCGATCCAACTGATTTCCATTTTTATGAGAAGGACTATGTTGTTAGCTACCATAATAAAAAGCTGAATATTGTTTTTAAACGCTATTTTTATCTCGATGAAAATGCCGGAAGCGGTTTCTCTGTAGGAAGGGGAGCGAGCCTTATTTCTCTTTTGAAATGCTATAAGGCCGTTTGTTTAGCCGATGGGATTGCTGAACCTGTTTTTGATTTTTATTTTTTAGAAGATAAGAAAGAAGGAGCCGTTATATTAAGGGACTCCGTCGTCGTTCGATTTAATCAATGGAGTACAAAAGGACAATATTCGATTGTCACTATTGAGAGTGATTTTAGTGAATCGGCATTATTTAGCCAGGTTTCAACCAATGCAGTTAAAAGCACCCTGCATGCTTATGACTATCGTCTACTGCTCTCAAAATCGGCCTCCAGAAGCGAACTTAATGCGTTAAGTCGGCTAGCTAAATTTCTTTCGCTTTGTTGACCGATTAGGAAAATGAGCGCCTCATTTATTATTATCGAACTCGTTAACTTAATAATGGCATGGAGAATAATTCATAAAAGCCTAAGACCGGAAAGTAGAATAGAAATTAGTACATCAACGGATATTCATGCTTTTCTCAACTGTACATAATATTGGCAACGTATAATAAAAAACCAATTAAACGCCAAAAGCGAACTGCCAGCAAAAATGCTTCGCTGGCAGCCTCACTCATTTGGTGGCGTCTTCGTAGCGTCGAGCCACTTCCTGCCAGTTGATGATGGAGAAGAACGCGGAGATATAGTCAGGGCGGCGGTTCTGATAATTCAGGTAATAGGCATGCTCCCAAACATCCAGCCCCAAAATCGGAGTACCGCCTGACAGGCCAGCGAAGTCGCCCATCAGAGGGTTATCCTGATTCGCGCTGCTCTCGATAAGCAATTTGCCATCGCGTCCCACCGTCAGCCACGCCCAGCCGCTGCCAAAACGGGTCTGCGCCGCCTTAGTGAAGCTGTCTTTGAAAGATTCATACCCACCCAGATCGCTGTCGATGGCATGAGCCAGTTTTCCCTCGGGCTTGCCTCCCTGTGCACTTAACACGGTCCAGAACAGCGAGTGATTCGCATGCCCTCCGCCATTGTTACGCACGGCGACTCGAATGTTTTCCGGCAGCGCCGCGATGTCGGCGATCAACACCTCCACCGGCACCTGCTGGTCGCCCGCATCGGCCACCGCGTTATTGAGATTGGTCACGTAGGTCTGGTGATGCTTAGAGTAATGGATCTCCATCGTACGGGCGTCGAAATGGGGTTCCAGCGCATCAAATGCATAAGTAAGCGAAGGTAAGACGTAAGACATAGGAAACTCTCCAATAGGGAAAAAATCAGCTAATACGACGGTTTGTCGTCGCTGCACCACATCGTCATGACAAGTGCATCTGTGTTTATACAACCTCAACTTAACTTAAGGTCAATCCTCTTATTCAACTATTTTCAGAAAGTGAGCGAAACGATGCTCCCCTGATTTCAGCGCGGCAGAAGCAACCCAGCCAATCAAGGCCGGGCGCTATTTTCAACACGCGTCATCGACTCGCTATGCTTGCATAAGCCAGATTGCTACCAGTTTGCCCCCTACCCTGCGCAGGCACATCGCCTCGCCAACTGCCGCCTAAGGTACGAAAGAGCGTTGCCAGCGCGATCTGTCTCTGGGTTTCTATCTGGACGAGTGTCATCTGGCTGGCAAAATCGTTACGTTGCGCGTCGAGCAGCCGCAGATGATCATCGGAACCGCTGCGGTAACGGTCTTCCGCAAGCTGTAGCGCCCGAGAGCTTGATTGGGCGAACGCACGCTGCGCTTGTTCTTCGCGGCGCAAGGTGTCGGTCGCGGCAAGCGCATCCGATACCTCGCGGAATGCCACCTGAATCGCCTGCTCATAATCGGCAATGGCGATGTCCTTCCGTACAAGAGACAAATCCAAATTGGCGCGGTTGCGCCCGCCATCGAAGATCGGTAGCGTGACCTGCGGTGCGAAGGACCACGCCCGCTGACCAGACTCAAACAGGTTGGACAGTTCAGAACTTGAACTGCCGAACAGGCCAGTCAGGGAAATACGCGGGAAGAACGCGGCGCGAGCAGCACCGATGCTGGCATTGCGCGCCTGCAACCGATGCTCAGCGGCACGGATATCCGGCCTCTGTTCTAGCAGGTCCGACGGCGTCCCCGGTGCAAGCTCCTGCACCAACAGAGTCCCTGTACCTGAGGACGCAGGCAGATGTGGCCGTACATCGTTCACTCCAACCAGCAGTGCCAGCGCATTGTTTGCCTGACGGAATTCACGATCGATACGTTCCAAATCTGCACGCACCTGCTGGGTCTGGCCCAGACTCTCCTGATAGTCCAACTCGTTGGCTGCGCCAAGCGCACGGCGCTGATCAATCAGCCTGAGTGACGCTTCGCGCGCCTCAAGGATACGGGTGGCAAGCAGATAACGCCGCTGCGCACTATCGCGCATCAGGTAGGCCTGTATAACCTCGCTAACCAGACTGATCTGCGCGCTACGTGCAGCTTCCTCAGTTGCCAGATACTCCTGCATAGCCGCTTCGGAGAGATTGCGAACGCGCCCGAATAGATCCAGTTCGAAGGAAGTCAGCCCCACACCGGCCTGATAGTTGCTCTGCACCGATGAAGCACCCGCCGTACGAAGATCTTCAGGGATGCGCTGACGCATGCCGCTTCCGTCAATCTGGGCACCCGGTAATCGGTCGGCACGCTGCACACGGTACTGCGCACGTGCCGCGTCGACGTTAAGCAGAGTCTGGCGCAAGTCGCGGTTGTTGTTCAACGCGAGCGTAATCAGCCCGCGCAGCCCATCATCAGTGACAAAGGCCTGCCAGTCCAACGCGGTGGTGGCTGAAGCATTTTGCTTGCTCGACGTACCGGCGTTGCTTCCCTCAACGCCATCACTCCACTGCGAGGGAATCGGCGCAGCAGGCCGTTGATTCACAGGTGCCAGGGAGCAGCCTGATAGCAGCAGCGCCGTAGCCAACGCCGTCAGAACAGGCCTTACGTAAACGTTACGTAGAGGATTAAGCATGTTTAGAAACCTCATCATTCAGTTCACGCTCACGTTCGGAGGCGGCAGACGCACGGTGGTCACGCGCCAGCAGGGTATAAATCGTTGGCAGAACAAATAGCGTAAACAGCGTGCCAATCATCAGGCCAGCTACCACCACAATACCGATAGAGTAGCGGCTGGCAGCACCAGCTCCGCCAGCGAACAGCAGCGGAATGAGGCCAGCGACCATGGCAGCCGTGGTCATCAGCACCGGCCGCATACGGATCATGGCCGCCTTGTGCATGGCTTCCATCGGGCTGAGGCCTTCATGCTTCTGAATATCATTAGCGAAGGAAACCATCAGAATGCCGTGTTTGGATATCAGGCCGATCAGCGTTACCAGTCCGATCTGGGTATAAATATTCATGGTGGCAAACCCGAGCCACAGCGGCAGCAGCGCGCCGCAGATAGCAAGCGGCACCGTAACCAGAATCACCAGCGGATCGCGGAAACTCTCGTACTGCGCAGCCAGTACCAGAAAGATAACGATCAGCGCAAAGCCAAACGAGACAATCAGGCGATTACCTTCCTTGACGAACTGGCGGCTATCGGAGAGCCAGTCTACCTGCGTACCCGATGGCAAAGGCTGCGCTTTCAGAAAATCGACAGCCTGCCCCATCGTGACACCCGGTAACAGCACACCTGAGAGCGTCACGGCGTTCATCTGGTTAAACTGCGGCAGACGGTTGGCCTGCGGCTGCACTTGCACATCGACCACGGTGGACAGCGGTACCAGGCGGCCCGATTCGGCACGCACGTAGTAGCCCGTCAGGTCACCCGGAGCACGGCGTTTATCCTGCGGAACCTGCGCGATGACATCGTAGGAACGGTCAAACCAGTTGAAGCGGTTGATGTAGTTCTCGCCGACGAGCACCGCCAGCGTATCCGCCACGGCACTCATGGTGACGCCCATCTCACCCGCTTTGGCCGCGTTGATAGTCAGGCGAGCCTGCGGACTGTCAAAAGCCAGATCGCTGTCGACAAATGCGAACAGACCGCTGCCCCATGCCGCCCCCTTGATGTTTTCAAGCACGCCATATAATTCGGTGAAATTTGCGGGTGAACGGAGAACCATTTGTACAGGCAAGCCGTCGCTGCCAGCAGGTAAAGGCGCGGGCTGGAAAGCGGTAACAAAGGAGCTGGTAATGCCGCCACTACGTGCATTCAGCGAGCCTTCGACCTGATTTGCTGTCATCTGCCGCTCTTCCCAGGGCTTAAGCACAACGCCGCCAAACCCCGCATTCTGGCCGTTATAGCCATTGACCATGAAACTGCCCTGATTGTCAGGAAGCGAACGAAAGATGCTTTCGACTGCCACCCCGGTTCGCTCGGTGTAACTCACGTTGGCATACTGAGGTGACTTTGTCTGCACAAACACGTAGCCCTGATCCTCGCCCGGTGCCAGCTCGCGTTGTACCCCCATGAACAGAACAACGATGCCACCCAGTACTGCCACACAGACCATCATCACTGCCGCGCGGGCATGCAGTACGTAGCCCAAAAGACGGCCATAGCGCACGGCCAGATTGTGCATCGTGCGTTCAACAGCCTTGGCCATGCGCCCCTCAGACATCTGCGAGTTGAGCATGTAGCTGCTCATCATGGGCGACAGCGTCAAGGCAATCACGCCAGAGACAATCACCGAACATGCCAGCGTGAAAGCAAACTCCTTAAAGAGCGCACCGGTGATGCCTCCCATCATACCAATGGGCGCATAGACAGCTGCCAGCGTGACCGTCATGCCGATGACGGGCCATACGATCTCACGCGCGCCCACGATAGCCGCCTTGCCCGGCGACAGCCCTTCCTCAATATGTCGATGGATGTTCTCCACCACCACAATGGCATCGTCCACCACCAGCCCAATGGCCAGCACCATCGCCAGCAGGGTCAACAGATTGATCGAGAAACCAAAAGCCAGCATCAGTGAAGCCGTGCCGACAAGCGACAGCGGAATGGTGACAATGGGAATGAGAACGGCGCGGAAAGTCCCCAGAAACAGGAAGATCACCACCACCACGATGACAACCGCCTCCAGCAAGGTCTTCATGACTTCATCGATCGCCGCATTGACGAAGCGCGCAGTATCGAAGTTATTGACCACCTTCAAACCAGGAGGCGCGGCACGCTGCAAATCCGGCAATAATGCGTCAACGCCAGCCACGATCTCCAGCGGATTACCATCAGGCGTCGGCGAGATGGCGATGGCTACCGCACGCGCACCATCGTTCAAAAAACTGCTGTCGTAGTTCTGACCACCCAGTTCGACTGTGGCGATATCGCCGACGCGTACAACACCGTTGTCTCCACGTTTGATCACCAGATCGCGAAAGTCCTGCACGCTACGCATGTCAGTAGCCGCCGTGATCGGAATCAGGTTGTCACGGCCACGTAGCGCACCGGGTGCGGCCTGCACGTTATTTGCACGCAGCGCCGCGGCCAGATCGCTGGCGGTCATCCCCCGAGCAGCCAGTTTGATCGGATCGACCCAGAGGCGCATTGCAATGGTTTGCCCACCACTCGTCTCCGCCGACGCGACGCCCGGCACCGAAGTGATCTGTGGCTGTACCACACGGTTGATGAAATCCGTAATCTCGGGAATGCTCTGCTGATCGCTGACAAAGGACAGGTATTGCACCGCCGACACGCCATCAGTGATCTTTTTGATCTCTGGATCGTATACGCCTTCGGGCAAGCGGTACTTCACCTGCTGCACCTTGGCCAGCACTTCGGTCATAGACCGATCCGCATCCGCATTGAGAACCAGTTTTGCCTTGATCTCGCTGCGCCCCAGCGTGGACGTTGAACTCAGATATTCGATGCCGTTGGCGCTGGCAATCGCCTGAGCGATAGGTGTGGTGACGAAGCCCTGCATCACATCCTGCGAGGCTCCGGGGAAATTGGTCGTGACAACAATCGTCGCACTTTCCATCGCCGGATACTGACGCATCGGTAACGAGAACAGCGCTGCGAGACCGATCAACAGAATGAGTGTACTCAGCGTGATCGACAGGATCGGCCGTTTGATGAACAGATCGGTAAACTTCATGGCTGACCCCCAGTGGCCGGAGCCCCCTCGGCAACAGGCTTATCCACCACGCGCAGATCGGCACCCGGACGTACCCGCAGTTGACCTTCCGTGATCACAACATCACCAGCTTTCAGCCCACTAGCAATGACTACCGTATCGCCAATGCGCCGCCCTACCGTAATCGGGACGATCTCAGCCTTGCCGGCTTTCTCAGACGTGAGCCCGCGCACGACGGCAGCAGCATCGCCCGAGGCAGAAGTCATTACCGCCGAGACAGGCAACGTCAACGCATCGGGCTCAGCCGGTAACATCACGTCCACCGTCGCATACATGCCCGGCTGCAACGTGCGCCCTTGGTTGTCCACTTCTGCCTGAATGGAAGCATTGCGCGTATCTCGCCCCACTTGTGGCTCAATGGCGCTGATGGTGGCCTGCACTGGCGCAACCCCAGCCGTGTCGATGCGCACCTGCACTGTCTGCCCCACCTTCACTCTCGCCAGCTCTTGCTGAGGGATGTCGAAATTGGCATACAACTGACTTGGATCGGTCAATGTCACGGCGACATCGCCGGGGTTGAGATACTGACCCAGATCGATGCGGCGTAAGCCGAGCTCTCCGTCAAACGGCGCGCGTATACGCTTTTGACGGATACGTGCTTCTAGCTGCTGAACTTGCGCCGCAGTCTGGTCACGCTCAGCTTGACGTTGCTGCAACATCTCCCGAGACGTAGCGCCCGTCCGAGCCAGTTCGCTCGCCCGAGTGAGCTGACCCTGAGCGAAGCCAGCAGAGGCTTTGGCCGCAGCCAAATCGGCCTGCTCGGTCGCATCATCCAGCTGTACCAACACCGTTCCCGCTTTGACCCGCTGGCCGGGCTCAAATGAAATGGCGGCGACGCGCCCAGCCACCTCAGCCGACAGCATCACCTGACGAACCGCACGCAGTTCACCCAAGCCTTCCAGGCTTACTGGTGCAGCCTGCGCGTGCAGCGTCGTCGCCACCACATCAATCGTCCCTCCGCCTGCCCACCCCCCCTGACTTTGGCGCGCAGACCGCCAATACCATAGGCTGGCGGCAATCAGGGTGACCACAACACCCGCGATGACGATAGCATTGAATCCAGATGGCTTGCGGGCAGGACTGCCCGGCGATGGCTCACTCATTTTGCTGCTCTCCACATAACGTTACGACGTATAGGCATCAGGCATTCGTTGACCCATACAGCCTCACCATCGAAACGTGCCATAAATAACAGCCACTTATCGTTAGAGAACAGCAGTACACAGACACCGACGCTTGGCGCTCATTCCAAGAAATCGGTGCTTTTATAAAGCCTCAACTTAACTTGAGGTCAAGAGCTTTTGTTCATCGAAAAGGAGGGACAGCAACCGAAGCATCATCGGCGCATAGAAGGGGAAAGACAGCGTGTTTTCTGTCGTACAGCAGTGAGTTCTGGCCTGCCACAAGGTAACCTCATCAGCAGGCCGGGCCGATTAACGCTCAAGTAAATAAGCGCCAGGCCCTTTCTGAGCCAGTTCATCATTGGGGTTACGCAGTGGACAATCCGTCAGTGACAGGCATCCGCATCCGATGCAGCTATCCAGCTCATCACGAAGTCGCTGTAGTTTGGTAATTCGGTCGTTGAGGCTTTGACGCCAGCGGGAAGCAACCACCTTCCACTGCTCGGTACTGACTCGAACAAGCGGCTGATAGTCACCCAATGCTTCATGCACTTCGTCGAGCGGAATCCCAGCACGCTGCGCGACCTTGATGATCGCGATATAGCGCATCACACCGGGCGTATAGCGCCTTTGGTTGCCTGGCGTTCGTATACTGCTGATCAACCCTTTCGATTCGTAGAAATGGAGCGCTGAAACTGCTACGCCAGTACGTTTAGAGACTTCCCCAACGCTCAGCAAACGCGGCAGCCCGGCGTCTTTGCCTTCTGCAACCTTAGACATCGTCAATTCCCCAAGACATGAAGTTAGGTTGAGATTTTATACGGCAGATGGCCACGCGGCAATCAGGGCGGAACGCTCACGCCCATCACTCTGTTTTTCCACATAGCTCCCCGGTCAACCACTGAATGTAGTCCGCTAAAGCCGCTTCGTTTCTCTGGCAGTACGTCCATTTCTGATAACGTTTTATCGTAATGAAGCCTGCCTGTCGCAACAGATCGACATGCCGGCTGGCGGTCGGCTGGGCGATATGCAATGCATCAGCGATCAGCGTAATACACACACCAAACTCCTGCGGATCGGCTGATGTCTGCCCACTGAAATGCTGCTGTGGATGCTTAAGCAGCCGGAGGATTTCCAGTCGTGGTTCACTGGCTAATGCTTTAACCTGGGTTGATCTCACACTCATTATCGTATTATATAGTCATATAGCTAATATTGAATATGATGATAACATGCTCGAGCTAAAAAATAGTTTTCTTTTCGAAGGTCAGCCTGTCGCCTGGGGATGCATGGGTCAAGGCCCCGCATTGGTGCTCATTCACGGTACACCTTTTTCCTCTCAGGTATGGCGGCGCATCGCTCCTCTGCTCGCTTCCCAGTGGACCGTTTATTACTACGATATGCTGGGCTACGGGCAATCACATAAATCTGCCGGACAGCAGGTGTCGCTCGGCGTGCAGGATCGGCTCTTGGCTGCACTCCTGAAAGAATGGAAACTTACACGACCCGACGTACTTTGCCATGATTTCGGCGGGGCAACGGCACTACGCGGCTATTTCCTGCAAAGCCTCCGCTATGCCTCTCTGACGCTGTTTGATGCGGTCGTTCTTTCCCCGTGGGGATCACCTTTTGTCACCCATGTCAGAAAATATCAGGACGCCTTCACCGGGCTACCGGAATACGCTCACGAGGCTTTACTCAATGCTTATTTACAGGGTGCGGCTTATCAGCCGTTATCGGAAGAGGCCCTGAATATTTACATGTCACCGTGGAAAGGAGCAGTCGGGCAAGCGGCTTTCTATCGGCAAATAGCCCAGATGGACCAATGCTATACCGACGACATTGAGCCTTTGCTCACCAAACTTGATTGCCCAGTGAATATGTTGTGGGGCGAACAGGATGAGTGGATACCGCTTGATGTCGGTCAACGTCTGGCTCATCGACTCGGCGATGTCCCCTTACAGATCGTCAAAAATGCAGGTCACCTTGTTCAGGAAGATTCTCCCGAAGTCATCGTTCAATCGATGTATTCCTTGCTGCTACAGCGGGCGGGAACACCATCCTCACAATAAGGCGGCAATCATGAGCAGCAGTAACCCTATTCTCGGGCGTCTACTCTTCACGATCCATAAACGGTTGGTCTCGATCCCCATAGAGCAACATTTACATGGCGATCTCCTCCCCATAATCAATAGTTGGCCTTCCCTGCCAATAAAAAACGCGCGGTTGAGTACCGCTGCGCAGCTGCCTGCGGTTGATTATCTTGAACAAGCATTGAAAATTGGGGAAGTATCGGGAGACAAAGAAATATGCTCGATGATCAGGTTATTAGCCCCCGCATTAAGCTGGAATTTTGATTATTCTCCGCATCCTGATTTTCCGTATCTGGACGAAAAGATCGCCTTTACACAATTTGTCGGACCTGAAGATCGCTGGATATCATCCCATTTAGCGATAGGTCTGACGCTCATTGCGCCAAAAACACATTATCCAGCGCATTGTCACCCCGCGACGGAGATTTACCTTCCTCTGGCTGGTACGGGTTTGTGGTCAATGGGGAATGGGGGCTATTTTTCACGTCAACCCGGTGAATTAATTTTTCACCGTAGCGGTGTTACACACGCGACTCGGGCGCAAGAAGACCCTGTACTTGCTTTATATATATGGCACGGCGATATCCGTTCGCCTTCTGAATGGCGGCGTGGGTCAAGTGAATAGCCGTAGATTGCAGACCAGCGGCCTGCAATCTACGGTAGAAAATAAAGAATTATTATTTCTTCATTTCAAGGCTTTTCATTGCCTCTTTGCTTAGGCCATCCTTTGAGCTGCTAATAACACAGTTATAAGTTTCATTTTTATTAATAACCATGAAAGTGCTCATCGGGTTTTTCATTTTTTTATCAACAGAGAAAAGAATATTAACCTCAGGTAAAACACTAGGACTAAATGCACCAAATGAATAGCTATCAGATAGCCCCAAAGCGGATAAATCGGCCGTTAATTCCATTGGTTGCGTACTGTGTGGCGAAGGGAACATGGATTTTGCTGACATCATCATTGACTGGGTATTAATGTTATATTCTGTTGTTACTTTCATGCCGACGTATTTTGATTCAGGCATATTCAGCTGTTTCTCACACATCGCATCGTGCTGCGGGCTGGGCGTTCCATTTTGCAGGACAGCATGAATATGTTTGAGTTCAACTTGGTCTTTTCCGGTATGTGCTTTTGCCGTGTCATCAGCTTGAGCAAAACCGCTCATCACCAGTGCCGCCGTTGCTACAACGTGTAAAACAGTGCTATTCATTGCATTCATTTTTCCATCCTCTTTTATCTGTAGGGATAACCATATGATCCATGATAACAATCCATTATTTATTAAATAAATAACCGGAATGCCTCATGAAATTTAAATGATACTCCCCAGATAGCGTCGAATAGAAAGATCACTAAAAAAATAACAATCTTCGTCATTTTAAATGATGTGATTTTATAAATGCATTCTGGTTATAAACATAGTCAAATTTTAATATTACGTCAAAATCAAACCGACACAAAAAATAAAATAGGAAAAGACATCAGAATAAATATAATCAAGCTAAGTATTTAATAAAATAATTTATCTACGATATAAACGTTAAAGAGTCGACTCGAATGTACTGAACAGTGTTCATCGAATACAACAACGGTGTATATCGCCAGACAAGGAAGGGACTCAACGTACCAACGGTATCGTTGCAGAACGGAAAAAAGAGCGAATAAGTTTTAAACACAGCAGGGAGATTGATGGTGTAAGTAAAAAGAGAGACTAAAAGATTGGAGCGGGAAACGAGACTCGAACTCGCGACCCCGACCTTGGCAAGGTCGTGCTCTACCAACTGAGCTATTCCCG
>NZ_JAPQKX010000040.1:0-433 GCF_026800125.1 Pectobacterium jejuense
GACAGGTTGTTGATGGTGTTGTTCACGTTGGTGATCGTGGATTCGAAACGGTTCTGGATCGCACCCAGGTTACTACGCGCGGTATCTACTGCTTTCAGCGCGCTATCAACGGCATCAACGATATCCTGTGCCAGACCACCTGAACCACCGATAGCACCTGTACCACCACTAATTGCAGTTACAGCGGTCGATACACCAGAAGCCAAGCCTGCACCAGATGTCGTTGTCGCGTTAACCAGGGCGCCAGAGTCAATAGTGATAACTTCGTTAGCACCGGTGTTTGCACCAACCTGAATGTTGATACCGCCGCTTGCTGTACCGTCCAGCAGGTTCGTGCCGTTGAACGATGCTGCGCCAGCAACACGGTCGATTTCGTCCAGACGTTGCTTCATTTCAGTGTAGATTGAAGTACGGTCAGTACTGCCGTTGGTGT
>NZ_JAPQKX010000041.1:0-398 GCF_026800125.1 Pectobacterium jejuense
GCGGCAAGGTGCGTCGGTGTGATTTTGACCAGCGTACCGGGTTGAGCATCAAGCAGCGCAGGCAGTAACTCGGTGAGCTCCTGTCCGTCGTGGATAAGCCGCATGCTGCCGCCGCACAGGAGAGGCAGATAGAGGCTGGTGACGGTGGCATCAAAGGCGACAGGGGAGGAGACGATACTGTCGAGGGTGCCAGAGGTGGCGTAATAACCGCGCGCCCAGAGGAGGTAATTGCTGAGTCCACGGTGTTCGACCATGACGCCTTTAGGTTTACCGGTAGAGCCGGAGGTGTAAATGATGTAGGCGAGATGGTTGGCGTTCAGTCCCTGACCCCGAGGATTGGTCTCCGGGCAGGCGTCGAACAGGGCGGCGTTATCCAGCATCACGACTGGCAGCGAGTG
>NZ_JAPQKX010000042.1:0-387 GCF_026800125.1 Pectobacterium jejuense
ACCTGCGGTTGGATCACCTCCTTACCAAGAAGATGTGTGTTGCGTGAAGTGCTCACACAGATTGTCTGATGAAAATACTGAGCAAGCGCACCTGTTGATGTCATGAGTGTAGACTCATGCTGACGCGAGCGTGCCGGGTTTATAACCTGGTGCGGATTTTTCGTGTCCCCATCGTCTAGAGGCCTAGGACACTGCCCTTTCACGGCTGTAACAGGGGTTCGAATCCCCTTGGGGACGCCAATCCGATAATGAGTGAAAGACATTATCACGAATATCTTAAAGATGATTCTTCGGAGTCATGTTTACGATATTGCTCTTTAACAATCTGGAACAAGCTGAAAATTGAAACATGACAGCTGAACATGCATGGATACCTGCGGGTATAAA
>NZ_JAPQKX010000043.1:0-381 GCF_026800125.1 Pectobacterium jejuense
ACAGACCCCTGATGCCACCGCTGTCGTGTTCGAAGCACAGTCGCTCAGCTACGCGGAACTCAACCGCCGCGCCAACCAGCTCGCGCACCATCTGCTTTCGCTCGGCGTCAAACCCGATGACCGCGTCGCCCTCTGCCTCGAGCGCAGCCCTGACATGGTCATCGGCCTGCTCGGTATCCTCAAGGCCGGCGCCGCCTACGTCCCGATGGACCCCGCCTATCCGACGGAGCGCCTCGCCTATATGCTCGACGATGCCGCACCGGTTGTGCTCCTGACCCACTCATCACTGCGTGACGCTTTCCGCCACTCGCTGCCAGTCGTGATGCTGGATAACGCCGCCCTGTTCGACGCCTGCCCGGAGACCAATCCTCGGGGTCAGGG
>NZ_JAPQKX010000044.1:0-335 GCF_026800125.1 Pectobacterium jejuense
CAGGCCGCCCGCTCGCCCGAGGCCATCGCCGTCCTCTTTGAAGACCAGCACCTCTCCTATGAGGCGCTCAACCGCCGTGCCAACCAGCTCGCGCACCACCTGCTTTCGCTCGGCGTCAAACCCGATGACCGCGTCGCCCTCTGCCTCGAGCGCAGCCCTGACATGGTGGTCAGCCTGCTCGGTATCCTCAAGGCCGGCGCCGCCTATGTTCCGATGGACCCCGCCTATCCGGCGGAGCGCCTCGCCTATATGCTCGACGATGCCGCCCCGGTTGTGCTCCTGACCCACTCATCACTGCGTGACGCTTTCCGACACTCGCTGCCAGTCGTGATGCT
>NZ_JAPQKX010000045.1:0-318 GCF_026800125.1 Pectobacterium jejuense
AGCCTGACCATCAAGATCACCGCCACCGACGGCAGCAACGCCTCGGTCAGCACCACCTTTGGTCTGACCGTCACCAATGTGAACGATGCCCCAGTAGTGTCCGGCACGATTGCCGCGCAGAGCATTGCACAAGGGGGCAGTCTGAATGTCACCATCCCAGCCGGCACCTTTACCGATCCGGATGGCGATACGCTGACCCTGAGCGCCACGCTGGCGGACGGCACGGCGCTGCCGAGTTGGATCACGTTCAATGCAGCTACTGGCACTTTCTCCGGCACACCGGCCAATGGGGATGTGGGCAGCCTGACCATCAAGATC
>NZ_JAPQKX010000046.1:0-316 GCF_026800125.1 Pectobacterium jejuense
CTCAGGAAGATATCCAATTTCTGAGCAGGTAAGGTAACTGTTGGCTTTTCATCCTGTCAATACAAAATCGCCGAGCGCAATGTTAAACCCTGCATGATATTGGTGCTCTAGGTCGTAGCATCATGATACGTAGTATGCAAAAACGCGCCCTTGGGCGCGTTATATTGAGGTAAAGAGAACAAGAACTTATTCTTCTTGAGTTGGCTGTAAATTGGTTTCTTTGACGCCTGCTACCGCACGTCTGGCTTCACCTTTATGTTGGAGTTTGTCCAATTGGCGTTCAAGCTTGGTGATCAACTCATTGATAGCGGCATAC
>NZ_JAPQKX010000047.1:0-314 GCF_026800125.1 Pectobacterium jejuense
GCTCTTAGCATGGCTTCATCTTCAACATAGCGCGCGCCGCTAATGAGGTTATTGCGCAGCGAACCACTGAACAATTGAATATCCTGCGGGACATAGCCGATATTGTGGCGTAAATCGCTGACATCCAACTGGCGGGCATCAACACCGTCGATCAGAATATTACCCGTGTTGGGCTGATAGAGGTTCACGATCAGCTTTTGCAATGAGCTTTTTCCTGAGCCGCTGCGGCCAATTACACCCACTTTCTCACCGGGAGCGATAGTCAGACTGATGTTTTGCAGTGAACTGGTTTTTTGTTCTGGGTAGTTGAACGT
>NZ_JAPQKX010000048.1:0-306 GCF_026800125.1 Pectobacterium jejuense
ATGGGTGCGCAGCGCCGCATGACGCGCCACGATCCGATCCAGCGCCTGACGCAGCGCCGCGACGTCCAGTTTTCCGCACAGCCGGAACCCGCCCGCTATCACATAGGCGGCACCGGCTGCTTCGTCCATCTGCGCCAGGAACCACAGCCGCTGCTGAGCCAGCGACAGCGGCGGCATCTCGCCCGCCGCCAGCGGCTCAATGGCCGACAGCGCCCCCTTCCCGGCCGTACCGAGCGAGGCCGCCATATCCTTGAGAGCCGGACGGGCAAACAGTTCCGCCAGCGGCAGCTCACGGTTTAACTCACT
>NZ_JAPQKX010000049.1:0-294 GCF_026800125.1 Pectobacterium jejuense
GGTATCAACATTCAGGTTGGTGCAAACACCGGTGCTAACGAAGTTATCACTATCGACTCTGGCGCCCTGGTTAATGCTAAAACTTCTGGCGGTCTGTCATCTGGCGTATCTAGCGCTGTTGCCGCAATTAGCGGAACAACTGCAAGCGGTACGGTAAGCGGCATCGGTGGCGATGATGGCTTGGCTCAAAAAATTGTTGATGCCGTTGATACTGCATTGAAAGCAGTAGATACCGCACGTAGTAACCTGGGTGCGATCCAGAACCGTTTCGAATCCACGATCACCAACGTGAAC